>NZ_VISI01000002.1:330000-655000 GCF_007827365.1 Olleya sp. Hel_I_94 | reverse complement strand
CAATTTCCGCGAAAGCGTTACATTATGGATAAAAAAAAGGTGCTAATTATTACGTATTATTGGCCTCCTGCAGGAGGACCAGGTGTACAGCGTTGGTTAAAATTTGTAAAATATTTACCAGAATTTAATATAGAGCCTGTTGTATACTGTCCATCCAATGCTAATTACCCAATTATAGATGCAACTTTGCAAAGTGAAGTTAATCCAAGTGTTACAGTGCTTAAGCAACCAATAAAGGAGCCTTACAAATTGGCACAATTGTTTTCTAAAAAAAGTAAAACCATTAGTAAAGGGATTATTGCTGAAAAAAGCAAGCAAAGCCTTATGGAGCGTTTGATGTTGTTTGTTAGAGGTAATTTTTTTATTCCTGATGCCAGAAAAAACTGGGTAAAACCGTCCTACAACTACTTATCTACTTACATTTTAGATTTTAATATTGATACAATTATAACGTCTGGACCACCACATAGTTTACATTTAATTGGTTTAAAATTAAAAGAAAACCATAGTGTCAATTGGATTGCAGATTTTAGAGATCCATGGACTACAATAGGTTATCACAAGCAACTAAAATTAACTAAAGCTTCTAAAAATAAACATAAGGCATTAGAAAAAAAAGTGCTTAATAATGCTGACAAAATTATTGTAACTAGCCCAAGTACTAAAACCGAATTTGAGGGTATTACAAGTCAACCTATCCATGTAATTACTAATGGTTATGATAACGAAAAAGTAGTTGTAAATACCTTAGATAAAAAGTTTACATTGTCACATATTGGGTCGTTACTATCTAAACGAAATCCAGAAGTACTTTGGAAAGTGCTTAGCGAATTGATGATTGAGGAGACTAGATTTGCAGAGGATTTTCAGTTGAATTTAATTGGAGAAGTAGGTAAAGATGTTATACAATCTATTAAAACAAATGGTTTAAGTGGTAGTTTAAATTATGTTGGATATGTACCTCACAATAAAGCTATTGAGTTTCAAAAAAAATCACAATTATTATTGTTGATTGAAATAAACTCGGAAGATACTAAAGCAATTATTCCTGGTAAATTGTTTGAGTATATGGTTGCTAATAGACCAATTGTTGCAATTGGACCAAAAGGAGCAGATGTAGCTTCAATTATTACAAAAACTAACACTGGTCAATTTTTTAATTATGATGATTATGATGCTTTAAAAAATAGTATTAAGCAGTATTATAAAGCTTACACTGAAAATAATTTAAAGACTAATCCAATAGGATTACAAGGTTACTCAAGACAACAGTTAACAAAAAAGTTAGCAGATTTGATTAATCAGTCCTAAAATATAAATGGTATAAAATATATGGGAATAGTCGTTAATCAATCTATTAAAAATACTATAATAACTTATTTTGGGTTTGGTATTGGTGCTGTTAACGTTATATTTTTATATACTCAATTTGTTAGCGAAGCTTATTTTGGTTTAATCACTTTTATCTTGTCTACAGCCAGTATTTTAATGCCTTTTATGGCTTTTGGCGTGCATAATACAATTGTTAAGTTTTATTCGTCCTTTAAAACCAGACAATCACAAAATAGCTTTTTAAGTTTAATGTTGCTTTTACCATTACTTCTAATAGTTCCGTTAGGATTAATTACGCATTTTGCATATGATTTGATTGCCAATTGGCTATCTAAAGAAAATACTATTATAAAGGACTATACTTGGTTAATATACATTTGTGCAGCAGCTTTTGCCTATTTTGAAGTGTTTTACGCTTGGAGTAAGGTGCAATTACAAAGCGTATTTGGTAATTTTATGAGTGAGGTCTTTCACAGATTTATTACCTCGTTATTACTTTTAAGTCTTTATTTTGGTTACCTAAATGTAGATCAATTAATTTATGGGATTGTTATTACATACATTGTCAGAGCCTTAATTATGAAACTATATGCTTTTAGTCTTAGGATGCCAGTTTTTAAATTAACTAAAATCCCTAATGTTGGAAGTATTTTAAAATATTCTGCTTTAATTATAATCGCAGGCTCTGTGGCTAATATAATATTAGAGATAGATAAGTTTATGCTTGGTCAGTTTCAGGCGCTTAATAATGTTGCCTATTATGGTGTAGCTATTTATATTGCTACGGTTATAGGTGTTCCTGCTAGAGCAATGCATCAAATAGCAAACCCTTTAACCTCTAAGCTTTTAAATGAAGGTCACAAGGTTGAACTTAAAACACTTTATCAAAAAAGTTCTATTAACTTATTTATTATTAGCGGATTTATATTTTTATGTATTATAATAAATATCAATAAGTTATATCTTTTAATTCCGGAAAATTATAGCGAAGGCTTTTTGGTGGTTTTAGTGATTGGTCTTGCTAAACTATCAGACAACCTTATTGGAAATAATAATGCCATACTTTTTAATAGCGATTATTATAGGGTAGTGCTAGTCTTTGGGATTTTATTAGCAATACTAACCGTAGTTTTAAACCTTGTTTTTATTCCGTTGTATGGAATAAATGGAGCTGCATACGCAAGTTGTATTACTATTTTTACATACAATACAATCAAACTATTGTTTGTGTATAAAAAATTTAAAATTCAACCGTTTACATTAGCTACCATAAAAACAACACTACTAATATTGATTTGTGGTTTAAGTTTGTTTTTTTGGGAATTTAATTTTAATCCCATTATTAGCATTGTCGCTAAAACGTTAATTTTAATTATAATCTATGGATTAACTGTTTTTAAATTTAATTTATCAGAAGATATTTCAAAAATATTAAATCGCTTTATTCCATAAAAAAAACCTACTTAAAGTTGCTTTAGGGCAAACAACCTTAGTAGGAATTCTATTCAATCGACTAGTTATTAGTCTTTTCTAATTTCTAGATCTAGTACTTCTTGAAGAGGAAGTATTTTGTCTTGACGATGTACTTCTTGAAGTCGTAGTTCTAGGTTTAGAAGTCGTACGTTTATTAACCTGCGTATTACTTCTATTTGTTCTTGTATTTACTTTAGTATTAGTTCTGGTTCTAGGTTTAGAGGTTGTTGTTTGATTTCCTCTAGTTCTAGGTATACTTGTAGTGTTACCTCTAGTTCTAGGTGTTGCAGTAATCACTTTATTGTCTCTAGTTTTTGTGTTAACCGTATTACCTCTTGTTTTAGGTTTAGTATTTACAGTATTATTTGTTCTAGGTCTAGATGTTGTTGCATTACCTCTTGTTCTTGGTGTTGCAGTAGCCCTATTGTTTCTAGTTCTAGGTGTAGTAGTAGCTCTTGGTGCTCTTCCTTCTGTTCTAGAGGCTAAAGCTCTATTTCTTGAAATCGTATTACCTCTTCGACTTGCTACAGCAGTAGTACGTCTGTAATTATTAACGTAAGGTCTGTCGTATCTATATCTAATTGGTGTATAATGTCTTCTATAAGGTGTTGTATAAAGTACACAGTAGTTTACTGGTGGAATTACATAATATGCATGCCAAGGTCTGTAAACATAAGCTCTGTTGTAAATATTTATAAAGCCAGTACTATGAGAATAACGATTGTAGCGGTTGTAGTGCACATATAATCCTCCAACACGACTAATGTAGCCTCTGTTATTATAGTTAATATAAACATTTCCTACTTGATTAACGCGACCGTAATAGTCATAATAAATAGGTGTGTTTTCAACTTGAATAACAGCTCCAAACTCGTCATATTGTACATATGCGCCATAATCATATCCTGTATTAAAGCTAATATTAGTGTTTCTATTATTAATTTCTACGCTAACTTGAGGTCCATAGCTAGGCATATAAAAGTCAAATTGACCATCTGCATAAATAGAAAACTCAATTCCTGCTTCAGTAAAAATGAAAGAATTACCATAACCTTTGACATAAGAGTTATTAATCACACCATTATCTATCGTTGTGTTTGTGTCTGCATTAACAGAAAACCCACTAAGGAGAATTGCTGATAATAATAGGAATACTTGTTTCATAATTATTTGTTTTAAGATTGAACACTTACATAATTACAAGCATCGTGCCAAAAACAAAAAACTCAATATTCACAAGGGATTATGGTTGTTTTTTAATTTATTGAAGGCGATAAAAAAAGCCATAAACAAAAGTTTATGGCTTTAAATAATATTTATAAATTTGATTTACTACCTATTTTTTTAACTGAGTAGGTTGTGTATCGACAGTTTTTCTGTAATAAATTGTATCATTATTATTATTATTATTACTTGTTTGGTATTGATAATGACCATTATTAGTTTGACCTATGTCATGATTAGAATTACTTCTGTTAACTTGACCAATAGTTTTAATTAATTGTCCTTGTCTATTGTAGTATAAACGCATACTTCCAATTTGACTAACTAAACCTTGACGGTTGTAACTAATGTAAACAGAGCCTAAACGCTTAATTTGACCACTCCTGTTATAATTTAAAAATACATTTCCTATGCGTCTAACTTTACCATCACGATCATGTGTAATAATCATACCTCTATCTCTAGGGTTATTATAAGTTACTTGTGTACCTGGAGCACCATTTGTAACATTTATTGATCTTCGTTTTGTATTGGTGTTAGTGCGTCTGTAATAATAGTCTCCTTGCGTGTGATTTATTGCTGTGTTAAAATCAAAACTTCCGTCAGGAAAAATTAAAAATTCCACACCACGTTCTGTAAACAAGATTGGTTGTGCGTAATAATTTCTGTTTAATACTAAATCTTCACCTTGCGATGCAGATTTAGCTTCTGCTGTTACAGTAGTTAATCCAATTAACATACCTGTAAATAATAGTACTAGTTTTTTCATAGTATTAAGGATTTAGATTTTGCCTACTATTTAAGCGTTTCGGCATTCGCTATTTTGATTAAGTAGTTTCAATAGCTGTGCCAAAGTTGTTATGCATTGATTTTACTGCATGTCCAAGACGTTTTTTTAGTATATTTTAATTTAATTCTATATTGAAAAGTATATAATTGATTAAAATATTTACTTTTATAAAAACTACTAACTAATGTCCTTAAAGTATACCAAGTGTAAAAATTGCGATAGCGATTTTAAATCAGGATTCCAATTTTGTCCACATTGTGGAATGAAAGATAAAGAGGAATTAACACTTGGAATTTTATTTTACAATACCTTAAATAATTATCTGCTGTGGGATTCTAAATTTTTAAAGAGTTTTATTCCTTTAATGAGTAAACCAGGATTTTTGCCTAAAAGATTTATTGAAGGTAAACGTCTATCTTATTTGCATCCTGCACAATTATATTTATTTGTTACGTTTGTGTTTTTCTTTTTGTTTTCCTTTCAAATGAATAAAGTAGAAGAAAATTTAAATGAGGATTTTAAAGCGCAATCAACTAAAGTTTTAAATGAAATTGAAAGAAAAGAAATAGACTCTATTGAAAGAAGTGAAATTAGAGCCACATTAAATAGTAATAAGTTGCTATCCGGAATGACAGATAAACAGATAGACTCTATTGTAAATCAAAAAGAAATTAAATCAAGTAATAACGTTTTATTTGGGTACGAGAGTCAAAAAATAGACTCATTATTGACTGTTGGAGCATCAAAGGAATCTATTTACATAGCTATGGGAATGGATGATAATCCAGGATGGTTTGATAGGATGTTATATCCTAGACTTTTAAAGTTTCATCAGGATAGAAAAGCTGGTACGATTTGGATGTCCATGATAAATACAACACCAATAGCATTATTTATTTTATTACCAATTTTTGCTTTCTTTTTGAAACTATTTTTTTGGAAAAAAGGACGATATGCTTACCACTTGGTATTTTCTTTTTACTTTTTCGCCTTTATTTTCACAGTGTTTAGTATTTTATTAATCAGCAATTTTATTATTGATGTACCTAATTGGATAGACTTTTTAATAGCCTTATCCACATTTATATATCTAGTAATTGCTGTTAAACGGTTTTATAATCAACGTTTATTTTACAGTGTTTTAAAAAGCGGAATTGTGTCTTTAGTTTTTTTAGTAGTGTTAGTACCTATTGCTTTTCTGGTCTTAGGTTTTATTTCGTTTTTGTCTTATTAAATAAAAATTAAATACTAAAACGGTTATAATTTTTCTTTTAAATACTTAGCAGTCACACTATTTTTAACTTTAATAACGTCTTTTGGAGTTCCAAAAGCAACTAAATGACCACCATTTTCACCACCTTCAGGACCTAAATCTATTATATGATCTGCACATTTAATAAGTTCTAAATTATGCTCCACAACAATAATAGAATGTCCTTTTGCTATTAGCGCATAAAAGGATTTTAATAATTTTTGTATGTCATGAAAATGTAAACCAGTGGTAGGCTCGTCAAAAATAAACAACATTTTTTCTTTAGTAATTCCTTTACCCAAAAAGGTTGCTAACTTTATACGTTGTGCTTCACCACCAGATAGGGTAGAACTGCTTTGTCCTAAGGCAACATAACCTAAACCTACGTCTTGTAAAGGTTGTAATTTGTTTTTAATCTTGGAGACTCCGTTTTTATCAAAAAAGTCAATAGCGTCATCGATAGTTAGATTTAAAATATCATCAATATTTTTATCTGCAAAAGTGACCTCTAAAACTTCTTTTTTAAAACGCTTTCCTTTACAAGTTTCACATTCTAAATGGACATCAGCCATAAATTGCATTTCGATAGTTACTTCACCTTCTCCCTTACAAGTTTCACAACGTCCACCATCCACATTAAAACTAAAGTGTTTAGCAGCGTAATTGCGTATAGTACTAAGTTTTTGTTTAGCATACAACGCTCTAATATCATCATAGGCTTTAACGTATGTCACAGGATTAGATCTAGAGGATCGTCCAATAGGGTTTTGATCAATAAACTCTATATTTTTTATTATAGTATAGTTTCCTTTTAACTCAGTAAACTGTCCTGCTTTATCACTAAAGCCAGTTAAGTGTTTTTGTATGGCAGGAAATAATATTTTTTTAACCAAAGTACTTTTTCCACTTCCAGAAACTCCAGTAATAACCGTTAGCATTTCTAATGGAAAAGACACATCTATGTTTTTTAAATTATTTTCTCTAGCTCCAATAATGTCTATGCTGTACTTGCTAGTTCGACGTGTTTTAGGTACTTCAATTTTTAAAGTTTCGTTTAAATATTGTGCAGTTAATGATGTTGATTTTAAAATATCAGCATACGTACCAACAGCAACAACTTGACCTCCTAATGTCCCAGCTTCTGGACCAATATCTATTATTTGGTCGGCTTCTTTCATGATGTCTTCATCATGCTCCACCACAATTACGGTATTACCCAAATCGCGAAGTTGTTTTAATACTTGTATTAAACGTTCAGAGTCTTTTGGATGTAATCCAATACTAGGTTCGTCCAAAATATACATGGATCCTACTAAGCTGCTTCCTAAAGAGGTTGCTAAGTTGATACGTTGACTTTCACCACCAGAAAGCGTGTTAGATTTTCGGTTTAAGGTTAAATAATCTAAACCTACATTATGTAAAAAACTTAGTCTATTTTTAATTTCTACTAAAAGACGTTCTGCAATTTTTGCATCATAATCATTTAAAGTGATGGTGTCAAAAAATACTGCTAATTTACTTAGCGGCAATTCTACTAATTCTGTTAAAGTTGCATTACCAACTTTTATATAGTTTGTTTCTGGTCTTAAGCGTTTACCATGACAGACTTTACATTGTGTTTTTCCTCTGTATCGAGAGAGCATTACACGATTTTGAATCTTATATGCTTTGCTTTCTAACTCGGCAAAAAAACTATTTAAACCTTCAAAATATTGGTTTCCTTCCCAAATTAAAGCTTTATGCTCTGGACTTAATTGAAAATATGGCTTATGTATTGGGAAATCAAATTTATGAGAATTGTTTACCAATTGATCTTTATACCAACTCATGCTGTCACCACGCCAAGGAAAAATAGCGTTTTCATAAACAGAAAGTGCTGTATTTGGTACAACTAAATCATCATCAATACCAATAACATCGCCATAACCTTCACATTTTGGACAAGCACCATAAGGATTGTTAAAACTAAATAAATGCACGTTTGGTTCTAGAAACTGTAAACCATCCAATTCAAATTTATTACTAAAATGACGACTGGTGTTATCTGCAAGAGTTTCGATATAACAATTACCTTTTCCTTCAAAAAAGGCAGTTTGTATGGCGTCTGCTAATCTGTTATAAAAATCCTCATCGTCTTTAGTAACAATTCTGTCTACTACTAAAAACAAATCTTTAATAGACGTTAAGTCCTTAGCATCGTCAATTCTTATTACAGAATCTTTTACTTTTATTCTAGCATACCCTTGTGCATTTAAAGCATTTAATTTGTCTTGTAACTCACGACCTTCCTCCAATACAATAGGAGCTAATAACAGCAGTTTTTGGTTTAAGGCTAAACCTTTTATGTAGTTAATAACGTCTGTAACCGTATCTTTTTTTACTTCTTGACCAGAAATAGGCGAGTAGGTGCGCCCAACTCTGGCAAAAAGCAGTTTTAAATAATCATAAATCTCGGTTGTTGTTCCAACGGTTGATCGTGGATTGGTACTATTTACTTTTTGCTCGATTGCAATAGCTGGAGCAATACCTTTTATATAATCTACTTTAGGTTTATTTAATCGTCCTAAAAATTGTCTAGCATAACTACTTAAACTTTCTACATAACGACGTTGACCTTCTGCATACAAAGTGTCAAAAGCTAAACTTGACTTTCCAGATCCTGATAATCCCGTTATAACAACTAGTTTGCGTCGCGGAATAACAACATCAATGTTTTTAAGATTGTGCAATTTAGCACCTTTTATTATAATGTTTTCTTTTGGATTTACTTCAGAAAGCGGTGTTGTCATAGTCATTTTACGTCTTGACTACAAAGATAACATAACTTAATCATCTAGTAAAAAAGATTATTGTGCAATAAAATGTTAAAACTTTAGATTTTTTTTGCTTTTTCGGAATGATTGTTGTTATATTTGATGCATATCAATGACCTAACTTAATTTTTGCCTATACTACAACATTACTTTTTTTTTTATAAACCCCAAGCCAGAACCTTTTTTTGGTGTCCAAAAAGTAATGATTATGCAAAAAGTAACAATCACAGATGCTATTCTTGTTAGTAACTATATTAAAGGAGACGAGTCTGCTTTAGAAGTATTGATTACTAGACACAAACAACGTATTTATAGTTTTATTTATTCTAAAGTATTTGATAGAGATATTGCTGAAGATATTTTTCAGGATACTTTCATTAAAGTCATTCGTACTTTAAAACGAGGTAAATATAATGAAGAGGGTAAATTTTTACCTTGGGTTATGCGTATTGCACATAATTTGGTTATTGATCATTTTAGAAAAAATAACAGAATGCCAAAATTTGATAATTCTGGTGATTTTGATATCTTTTCTGTTATTAGTGATACGTCTTTAAATGCTGAAAAAGTTATGGTTAAAGAGCAAGTTGAGTCAGATGTAAGACGTTTGATAGACGAGTTGCCAGAAGATCAAAAAGAAGTATTAGTAATGCGTATGTATAATGATATGAGTTTTAAAGAAATATCAGAGCGTACAGGTGTTAGTATTAACACTGCTTTGGGTCGTATGCGCTATGCATTAATTAATATGAGAAAGGTTATTGAAAAGCACAATATAGTATTGACTAATTAAAAGACAATAAAGTGTAATTTTGCTCGTTATTTGTTTATACCTTAAACTAATATACATGGCAAAAATTTACTCTGAACATTCTAATACCCCAAAAAAACACGGTTTTAAACTAAAACCTAAAGATGAAACCATAAGTTTTATCTTAAATTATAGCAAGGCTTTAAGTGTTATAAATTATAAAAATTTGAAGTTTGAAGCACTTCAAAACTAAACTTGGAAACGTCCTGATAGTCTCAGGACGTTTTTTTTAAGAGTAATTGTTGGTAGTTATATGTCGACAAATATTGTTTACGTAAAGCTTCTAAATATTGTATTATAACTTTTTGATCCTTATAATCTTCTTTAAGGCAATTTTTAAAATCATCATCAAAAACGGTTAAAGCAATGTAATATTTGCTAGATTGGCTTGTATACGCCTCAGTTAATAAGGCATCATTTCCGTTTTGATTTCTCTTACCATCTATTACTATAGGAATTAAATTTAATGTTTCAGTATCCCTTGCTATTTCATAAAAAGATAAATAGTAGTCTGTATTATTTATTACAATCTTGACATTACTATCAACATTATTATGGTTTAGCTCAAACTTTGTGTTTATATAATTATAAAATTCGTTTGCGTTTTTAGGATCTTCAAAAATAAACGATTGCCATTTTGGTAATGCTTTATTAAATTTTTTACCTGTTGTAATCTTATAACTTTCAATTTTAGGCGCTATTTTGGTTGGTATACAAGAGGTTAGTAGTACAACAAGAATACATATAATGGTTGATCTCATAAACATTTGTATTTAAAAAAAGTCACAAGCTTTATGCCAATATTACTTTTTTGCATATTCTTTTAGCACAGATGCTCTCCCAATAGTCTTGGTTATAATATCTTTTTCTAAATCCCAACCTCTGGCAGGAGAGTACTCGCGTCCGTACCATATTATTTGAAGATGTAAATCATTCCAGGTATGTTCTGGAAATAAACGTTTGGCATCTTTTTCTGTTTGTTGCACACTTTTACCATTAGTTAAATTCCATCGATACATTAATCTATGTATGTGCGTGTCAACCGGAAATGCAGGAACACCAAAAGCCTGACTCATAACTACGCCTGCAGTTTTGTGACCAACTGCTGGAAAGGTCTCTAAAGCTTCAAAAGACTGTGGTACAACACCATTGTAGTCTTCGACTAGCATTTTTGATAATCCGTATATACCTTTACTTTTCATTGGTGATAAGCCACAAGGTCTGATTATTTCTTTAATTTCTTCCACACTCAACTTAATCATATCGTATGGATTATCTGCTTTTGCAAACAATATAGGTGTGATTTGATTGACTCTAACATCAGTACATTGTGCAGATAATAAAACAGCAACTAATAATGTGTAGGGATCTTTATGATCTAATGGTACAGGGATTTCGGGATATAGCGTATTTAACGTATTTATAACAAAATCTACCTTTTCTTGCTTAGTCATTAATTGTATTTTTGAATGAAACCAAAATTACAACTATGAATACATTAAAACAAGGTGATAAAGTACCAAATTTTACAGTTAATGATCAAGACGGAAACCCTGTGTCATTATCCGATTATAAAGGAAAAAAACTAATTGTTTTCTTTTACCCAAAAGCTAGTACACCTGGTTGCACAGCAGAAGCTTGTAATTTAACCGATAATTATAAAGCCTTACAAGATAAAGGTTATGAGATTTTAGGTGTAAGTGCAGATTCTGAAAAAAGACAGACTAATTTTAAAAACAAATACAGTTTTCCGTTTCCGTTATTAGCAGACGAAGAAAAAGAAGTGATTAATGCTTTTGGTGTTTGGGGTTTAAAAAAGTTTATGGGTAAAGAGTACGATGGTATCCACCGAAAAACTTTTTTAATTGATGAAGATGGAGTAGTAGCCCACGTTATTGATAAGGTTAAAACTAAAGATCATGCAGCTCAAATTTTAGAGTTGTAATATAATCGATACATAATAAAGTTAAAAAAAGCGACCAATTGGTCGCTTTTTTAATACTTATAAGATTAGATTACTCATCATCATTATCCGTTTCTTCCATAGTGTGATATACGTTTTGTACATCATCATCATCATCTAATTTTTCTAATAATTTTTCTACATCAGCAGCCTGTTCTGGTGTTAAAGCTTTAGTAACTTGTGGTATGCGTTCAAATCCAGAAGATAAAATTTCAATTTCACGTCTTTCAAGTTCAGCTTGGATAGCTCCAAAACTTTCAAAAGGTGCGTAAATTAAAATACCATCGTCATCTGCAAATACTTCTTCTGCACCAAAATCTATAAACTCTAGTTCTAATTCTTCAGGATCTAAACCTTCAGCAGCAACTCTAAAGTTACAAGTATGGTCAAACATAAATACTACAGATCCTGATGTACCTAAACTACCATCACATTTATTAAAATAACTACGCACGTTAGCTACAGTTCTGGTATTATTATCTGTAGCAGTTTCAACTAAAACAGCAATTCCATGAGGTGCATAACCTTCAAAAATTACTTCTTTAAAATCACCTTGACTTTTGTCGCTTGCTTTTTTAATAGCACGCTCAACATTGTCCTTAGGCATGTTTACTGCTTTGGCATTTTGTATAACTGCACGTAAACGTGAGTTACTAGCTGGATCTGGTCCACCTTCTTTTACAGCCATTACAATGTCTTTTCCAATGCGTGTAAAAGCCTTGCTCATTGCAGACCAACGTTTCATTTTACGTGCTTTTCTAAATTCAAAAGCTCTTCCCATGATTATATGTTTTTATAGTTTCGCTGTAGCGAAAACCTAGATTATTTTATTGAATCACAAATTTAAAAAAATATGTGAATAAAGTGGTATTAGTCCTCTTCCTCTTCAACAATATGCTCAATTGCTAAGGCTAATTTAAAATCTTTATCTGTAACTCCACCTGCATCATGTGTTGTTATTGTAATTTTAAGTACATTATATTCGTTAGTCCATTCAGGATGATGGTTTAATGCTTCGCACTCAAAAGCAATTCTGCTCATTGCGCTAAAACAGTCTTTAAAATTTTCAAATTCAAATTCTGCATGGATTGCATTATCATAATGTTCCCATTCCGGTAGTCTAAGTAGACGTTGTTCTATTTCTGTTTGTGTAAGTAGTGCCATATTTTTATTTAAAAATAATAAATTAAACTTCTAATTCTGTTAAAATTTCTTGACTTAATAACTGTAAATGCTTAGGTAACTTGTTTTCTTTAGAAAGGACTGCTAAATACCTGTCGTCATTGGTTGTGTACACTTGTTTTAAAAGTGGGTTTTTTATGTTTAGCGACGCGATAATTTCTTTAATAAAATCGTCATGATGCACTAAATCTTCACTACCTAAATGGAATATGCCTTTTTTATTTCGGTTTATTAAATAATGAATTTGTTGTGTGACCTTAGTATCTGTGGTGACATTCATTATCAAATTAGGAAATACTTCAAAAGGTATTTTTTCTTTTATATGAAATTTAATCTCATGTATTCTTGGAGATTGCGCTCCAAAGACCATTGGTAGTCTTAAAATTGCATAATATTGTTTTGGCAAACGCAATAGCATGTTCTCTATTTTTATTTTAAAATGACCATACATACTATGACTTAATGTTTTGTCATTTTCATAGCTAGGAAATTTACTATAGGCATCAAAAACATTTGCTGATGATAAAAATATTAATTTACTGTTGTTGGCAATAATGTACTCGGTAATATGTTGGTGAGCAATAATTTGTGCCGAAAAATTACCTCGTATCGCAGAAATTACAATGGTAGGTTTTACGATATCTAGGATTTCAAAAATATCATCTTCTTCAATATTGTATTGAAAGTAATGTTGGTTTTTATTAAAGGCGTAATTGTCTCTGCAATAGGTTCCAAAGGTTCTAAAATAGCCACATAGCTCTTTGTATAGAGCTTGTCCAATAAAACCACTGGCACCTAAAATTAGTATGCGATGTTTGTTATTTATCTCTTTCATTAGTAAGGATAACGTTTAGAAAATAGATAAATTGGTCTGAGTTGTAAATTGTTCTAACGCTTGCATTCCAATTAACGAATTACCTTTAGCGTTTAGACCAGGACACCAAGTAGAAATTATAAAATGGTTTGGTAGTAAGGCAACAATACCACCACCAACACCACTTTTACCAGGTAGTCCAACTTCAAAAGCAAACTCACCAGACTCGTCATAAAAACCACAAGTTAACATGATTGCATTTATACGTTTGGCTTGACTACTTGTAATATGTTGCTTATTATTTATGCATTTACCTTTATTAGCAAATAAATAAAATGCTTTTGCCAGTTGAGAGCAAGTCATCTCTAGAGCACATTGATGGAAGTAAAAATCCATAACATCCTCTACATCGTTATTTAAATTATTAAAAGATTTTAAAAGGTTTGCTGCAGCATAATTGTTATATCCCGTTTTACGCTCTGACTCGGCAACTTTATAATTATAATCAATAGTTTGGTCGTTGGCAATATCACGTACAAATTGTAAAAAATCGGCTTTTGGATTTTTAAATTTAGAGCATAAAATATCTGCAACCACTATGGCACCTGCATTTATTAAAGGGTTTCTAGGTATACCATTTTCTAACTCTAATAAAGACAAATGATTAAAAGGGTTTCCTGACGGTTCTACATCCACACGCTTCCATATATCATTGTTTTCAAAAGCAATTGCTTTAGATAATGATAAAACTTTAGAAATACTTTGTATAGAAAATGGGACTTCTGCATCACCAACCTTAAACGATCGACCGTCCATATGTTGCATGTAAATCCCAAATTGATTGACATCTTGTTTTGATAACTCTGGTATATATGAAGCAACAACACCCTTAACAACGTTGTCTTTTAGGTTATTATGGATGTTGTTTATTATTGTGTTAAAATCTAACATAAAGTATAATTACACTTTGTAAAACGGAAGTTTTACAACAGTTGCAGGCACTGCATTTTTACGTATTTGTATATTTATTTTACTGTTTACATCTGCAAAAACTGTTGGTACATAGCCTAAACCAATACCTTTATTAAGCATAGGTGACATGGTTCCGGAAGTAACTTCACCAATTTTTTTGCCTTGTCCATCTACAATGTCATAGCCTTGTCTAGGGATTCCTCTTTCGTCTAATTCAAAAGCGACTAACTTACGATCTACACCTTTGCGTTTTTGTGCTTCTAAAGCTTCACTATTAGTAAAGGTTTTAGTGAATTTTGTTACCCATCCTAAACCAGCTTCAATAGGTGATGTTGTATCATCAATGTCATTTCCGTAAAGGCAATAACCCATTTCTAAACGTAAAGTATCACGAGCAGCTAAGCCAATTGGTTTTGCACCAGCTTCAGTAACTTTATCCCAGATTTGTTTAACCTCGTCATTTTTACAATAAATTTCAAAACCACCACTACCAGTATATCCAGTTGCAGAAATAATTACATTATCAATTCCAGCAAAATCACCAACTTCAAAATTATAAAACTTAATAGCAGATAAATCACGACTTGATAAAGCTTGCATTTTTGATACAGCATTAGGACCTTGAATAGCTAATAACGAGTAATCCTCTGACAAATCTCGCATGTCAGCACCAACTGTGTTTTTAGAGGTAATCCAATTCCAATCTTTTTCAATATTACTAGCATTAACGACTAGTAAATATTGCTCTTCTTTTAATTTGTAAATAATTAAATCGTCAACAATTCCACCATCATCATTTGGTAAACACGCATATTGTGCTTTACCAATTGTCAATTTAGACGCATCATTACTGCTTACGCTTTGTATTAAATTTAATGCTTTTGGACCAGAAATTAAAAACTCTCCCATATGTGATACGTCAAACACACCACAGTCTTTTCTAACTGCTTCATGTTCTATATTTACACCATCATATTGTACAGGCATGTTGTAACCTGCAAAAGGAACCATTTTTGCGTTTAAGGCTTCGTGAGTTGCTGTTAAAGCTGTATTTTTCATGAAATATATTTTTGTTTTACCGTCAAGCGGAAATTTTTAAAAGTTTGCCTAACAAAAGTATTGAAAATTATTGAGTTGCTTTTAGGTTTAGAAATAATATCAAGTTAAAATTTACTTAGTCTTTTATTAAGATGCAGAATGCTAATCAATTATTTCCATTGTCATTAATCTACCATTAAAAGCAATATCATGTTTTAATATTTTTCTGGTAGTAACATCAATATAGTAAGTGCTAATGGTTTGATTTTTAGAAATATCATCTGTTGTTTGCACTTTCCAAACTTTAGTTTCTTGACCATTTAAGTTTAAAATTGCCAGTTCTGTATTTTTAATAGTAGCTGTTATAACACCTGTTGAAGTTGTAGGATTATAATCAAAAATGGCAATAGTATTTTTATAACCTTCCGTTAACGGTAAAAACCTAATAAGTTGTGGGTAAAAATTACTATCAAAATAAGGTTTAGTGGTAGTTTCATTAATAGTTGTTTTAGAATCGTTTTTTTTATCAAAATAATAACCAGTAACCTTAGAGTTAAAATGTAATACCATATCACGTTGCTGATTGTATGACGAGTGGTATATAGGTTTAAAGTTTTTAATAGATACAATTGTGGTGTCTACCCATTTAGTTGTGGCTTGGGTCATGTCCACAGTAGTAACGACGTAAAGCTCTTTTTTATCTTTTTTAATTTGAGTATTTATTTTTCCAATAAGTACTTTAACTGTGTCTTGGACAATATACCAGTTCATATTAGATGATTCTGGTTGGACAAGTGATGTATCTGCTGTATTGTTATTGGGACTTAAAGGTTGGTCTTGACTATATACTAAAAAAGAAGACCCAAAGGTTAATAATAGTAAGTAAAATGCTGTTTTCATAATAGTTTAAGTTGTTTTTTAATTAGTGGTTTAAACAAGGCATTTGTTACATTTTTTTTAAATCTATTTAAGTTTAAAACAAAAAACATCCCGTAATTTACGGGATGTTTTTATTAAAAATAGTGGTAAACTTAGTTAACTATTATTGTATTACAACAGGAAATACAGCTTGCACATCAGTTTCTCCACCTGCGTTTGTAATGTCTCCATCGCTAACACCAACTGCAGATTTGCTTGGTTCATGACGTAAAGTAATTGTTAGATTTCCAGTCATAGCTGTAGCAGCTGTAGTTAAAGTAAACTCTAAACCTAAAGGATTTCCGTTATCATCAAAATCCTCGTAAGTAAAAGTAGCAATGCTATTAGTTACATTATAAAAAAATTGGTGGTCATTACTTTCTTCTTCAATTTCTTCATTTATTTCTTCAGCAGGAGATTCAGTTTCGTTTAACAAAACTAGACTACCATTATATACTGTGTTGGCCACTAAGTCTGATGATACTGTTATTACTGGAGCATTTGGTCCATCACCATCCAAATCACGTGTTTGCATTGTTACGGTTGTACCTCCACCCACAGGAATAAGTGTAGCAGTTAAGGTTGTAATTACTTCCTCCTCATTAACAGGTTCTGGGTTATTTGTATTGTCATCGTCGCTTGAACACGCTGTAAATGCTATTGAAATTAAAAATAATAGCGATAATTGTTTAATTGTTTTTAGTGTTAAATTTTTCATTGTTAATGTTTTAAATGTTAATAGTTTAATTTTAATTGTAACATTATATTCCTTCCTACATCATCAGCAAAATAACGTAATCTATTAAGGTTTTCTCGGTAATTTGTATTAAAAATATTTGTAATATTTAGCTCAATATTTAAGTCTGTAGACTTGGACATTTCCCATGTAATATTGCTTTGTAAATGCAACAAATGGTAGGCTGGAGGCGTAGTACTTACATCTACCAATTCCATTTGTTCTGTAGTTGGTATAAATACTTCAAAATTATTATTTGGGTAATCATTTTGTCTAAAAACCCACTCACTTTGTAATTCGGTTTTAAGATCTAACCATTTTGGGTTAGAATACCCTATGATGTTAACAGTTTTAAACGAAGGCATATCAATTAACGCTTCATTTTGGCTAACATCCTTTCCTTTTGTGATTGAGGATTTATTATTTAAAAACCAATGGTCATTAAAGCTATAATTAGCAGTAAGATCTAATCCATATAAAGCAGCATTTGTTTGATTGTAACTCCAAACTGGGAAGGCACCACGAATGGTTTGTTCTGTTCCAGTAGGCTCTATAAAAATGTAATCTTTTATATAATTATAAAAAGCCTCAATGTTTAATGATAAATTGTTTTTTTGAAAATTATAGCTACCAGAAATACGATTTGATGTTTCTTGTTTTAAACGTAAATCTCCTAATTCAATTCTAGCTGCCGAGTGATGTAAGCCATCACTAAATAACTCGGATGGGTTAGGAGCACGATTAGATAATCCATAATTAAATATAAAACTATTATATTCATTTAATTGATAAGCAATACCTGCTGATGCTGAAACATTGTGGTAATTAAAAACTGGATTAGTCAGTAATTGTGTACCTAAATCGTCAATCACAATATTTCCAAAATCCGAATCATAGTTACGCTCATTCCAACGACTAGTTAAGTAGTATTTTTTAGCATCAATTTGATTAAAATCATAACGTAAACCAAAATCCATAGATAGGTCATTATTTAATTTTAATTCGGTAACAATAAATGCTCCTACATCATACTTGTCATAATCCGGAATTAGGCGTCTAACACCTGTGTTTGCTGCAAAATTATTTTGATATCCTGCATTTACTCCAAAATTATAAGAAATATTGTTTTTAGAATCCAACGTCACGCTAGTTTTTAAAGTATGTGTTTTTAGAGTTAAATCTATAGCAGGTTTATCTCTATCATCACCAACACGTATATCATACTCAAAACGATGATTGTTTTGGTAATCATACTGTATGTCTACGCGTCCAAATTTTTTAAAACGTTTATAGAATTCAGTTTTAAAAACATGATGGGTAACGTCCTGTTTAGGCGCGTTAATATCATAACTAAAATCTTCAATTACTAATGGTTGCGGATTGTTAATCGCATTTACTAAATCTTCAATATTACCTATATGCGCTGCTCTTAAAATGGCTATTTCATTATCTAAATAACTATAATATACATTAAAGCCTTTTTCAAAAGTTTTAAAACCACCATTAACAGAAAAACCTTTGGTGTTTAAGCCAGTATTGGTTAAACTATAATCGGGTGCTTCCATATCTCCTGAACGTTTTAAAGAAGCTTGTGCACCTAAATACCAACCTTTTTTGTATGTTTTTGTTAATGAGGTATTTAAATTATAGCCTCTACCATTGGTGTTACCACTTACTATTGTTTTACCGTAAAGTGAATCTTTTAAACTGATGTTAGAAGGTTTTAAAACGATTACGCCTCCAATTGCATCACCACCATATGCTAGTGCATTGGCACCTTTAATCACATTGATACTACCAGCAGTATTTAAATCTATATTTGGTGCATGTTCAATTCCCCATTCTTGATCCTGAAGCCTTACACCATTAGTCATTACAATAATTCGGCTGCTATGTAAACCATTAATTACAGGTTTAACAATACTATTACCAGTATTTATGGAAGATACACCACTAATCTGTTTTAAAGCATCACCTAAATTAAGTGAACTAAAACGATCAATAACATCGGATTTTAAATGAGTTTCTTGTGCAGTTTTAGTCAGTTTAATGCCAGAAGCACCAGTAACTTTAACCTCATTTAGCTCTTCTATATGATGCTCTAGGTTAATTTCGATAAAGGTATCGTTAATAATGTTAACGTCCACGGTTTTGGTTTCGCATGCAAGATGGCTAACCTCCACAACTATTAGAGCATTACATAGATTATCTATATTAAAACGCCCATTAATATCCGTAGTGGTATACTTATTAAGGCTTTTAATAAAAATGGTAGCATTTACTATTGGTGTACCATCATGAAAATCATGCACTTCTCCTGAAAAAGTAGCATTGCAATCTTGACTTTGTGCCCAACTGAATACACAGCAGCACAAAACAATTAAATAATATTTCATTGTAAAAAAATTTAGTTTAAATAATTACTTATGTTAAACTAAAAAAGGAGGTCCTCGAAGCGAGTACGATAATTGCTGATGATTATACTTAAAGTTATATAATGTATTGTTTATTTTCAAGAAATTATCTTCTATATTTAATAAAGAAATTTCAAAAAAAGTATAGTATTGGGTGTTAAGTTTAAACTTGTAAAATTCACATTCTACATCAGTCTCATGCATGTGAGATGTTATATTGTCTGAACACACTTCATGCTTATGGTTTTCAAAAACATGTGTAAACTTTACAGCAGAAGGTAGCATTACAGCAAGTAGTAAAACTATTGCTATATATTTAAATGCTATGTGCTGTTGTTGTTTCAATTAATCTACGAATTTACCTAAACCAAAACGTCTTATCATCTTTTTTTCAAATTCCCAAAAGAATTTGTGCTGCCCTGACAGCCACCCAAAAAAGACTAACATTATTTGATAGAAAATTAGCCCAATGATAATATATAAAATCCAATAGACCACAATATTTAAGTTTTCTTTAGTAATTCCTAACCAATATATTATTGGTCTTCCTACAAATAAAGAAGAACTACCAGTAACCGCAAATACTATAAATATGCGTATCATTTCCCATTTATAAGTGACTTCCCACTTGTTTTCTAGTTTTTTAAACAGAAATAATACAAACTTTAATAATACTGAAGTGGTTATTATAGTAGAAGTAATAACTAAGAATATGTTGTTGTCAATCATTTTATTAGCAAGCTTATAGCTAGAATATGCTAGTGCTAAAAATCCTAATACAGGAAATAATAGTTGCCAATTTTGTTGGATTTCCCAACGTTTTTTAAATTTTTCCATTGCAATTTTTATCGTTGCAAAGATATAGAAAAGGCTTTAATTAGGAGGAATACGACCACCTAAAAGATTTTGTTTATATCTGTTTTGAAAATAAACAAAATAATTATACAACTTATAATTTACGTCATAACCATAATCTATGTTAGATTGGTAGTCGATTTGGAGTTCGTATAAGTTTGGGTTGTAGCGTTGTGGCTGTAATGCACGATTATTCCAGGCTGATACATACATTACATTTTTGTTTTCTAGATATTGTTGTGTATAATAGCCTTCCGGTTTAGCTACAGTTTGTAGCCAAGTATTAAAACCTGGCTCTATAATAATAATATCATATTCTGTTTTGTCACTTGATATGGTAATAGTATCACCAGGTTGAGCCAATGATAAATCTTTGGAACTAGCAACTTTATTGGTATTACAGCTAAAAGCTATCATTAATAATATAGCAAATAAAAGTATGTTTTTCATGCGCTTCTTTTTCTTAAAAATACAAAAAAATAAGTTGATGTAAGTCACAAAAAAAAAGCCAAACATAGGTTTGGCTTTATATAAATTATAAAATGAAAAGTTTATTTTCCAAAAAGACCACCTAATAAACCAGATAATCCTCCTTTTTTACTAGATCCACCACCAAGTACCATTCCTGCTACATCATCGATAATGCTACCATCACCATCTGCATCTAATATTTTTTCTAGAAAGCTTTGTTCGTTTTTAGTTTCGTTTCCACCAAGTAAACCACCAAGTAAACCACCTAAGTCATTTGTAGAGCTTACGTTGTTTTGACTTGCTTGTTTTCCTAAAACACCCATTAAAATTGGAGCTGCTACTTTTAATATGTTTGCAACTGATCCAGAATCTAAGCCAGATTTTTGTCCTATTACTTGTTGTACACCATCTCTTTTAGCACCTAATACATGACCTAAAATTTTGTCACCATCATTAACAACTTCTTCATTTACTCCACCTCCAAAAAGGTCTCCTAAATTATCTAATATGCTACCATTGTGCTTTCCTTTAATTGCTCCTAAAAGTCCTTCTGCACCTTCTGGTGTTGAAGCGTTACGTTCCATTGCTTTCATTAACACTGGTAAAGCCATTGTTAAAACGCTTCCTGTTCTGTCTTGGTCTGTTCCTGTTGATCCAGATACACCACTGATAATTGTTTTTCCTAAATCTGAGTTTAATAGGTCTAAAATTCCTGCCATTTTATATAAAAATTAATAGTTAATACGATTTGATAGTTGAAAAGTACAAAAAAAAGCCACATTTTAACAATGTGGCTTTTTATAAATTTCGTTTTAAATAAGTATACGTTAAAATGTATTGTTTATCCGTTTAAAAGTATATTCTTGATTTGAGTTGCTAGCTCTGTACCAATTCTATCTTGTGCTTCATTAGTTGCAGCTCCAATGTGTGGCGTTAAAGAAATTCTACCATTCATTAATAATTGTACTGCAGGAGTAGGTTCGTTTTGAAACGTATCCAAACCTGCAAATGCTAGTTTTCCGCTTTCAAGCGCACTTACTAAATCTACTTCATTAACAACACCACCTCTTGCAGCATTAATTATAGCAGATCCATCTTTCATGACATCAAACTCAGGTTTAGCTATAACGTAGTCTTTTTGTGCTGGTACGTGAAGTGTAACAAAGTCTGATTGTTTTAAAACATCCTCCATTGTTTCAGTTTTAATATTAAATGTTACTGATTGTCCATCAAAAAAGTCAACACTAACATATGCAGCTTCTATAAATTTATCTGCAGCAATAACTTTCATTCCAACACCTAAACCAATTTTTGCAACTTCTTGACCAATACGACCAAATCCAATTACACCAAGCGTTTTTCCTCTTAACTCAACTCCTTTAGCGTAGTTTTTCTTTAATTTTTTAAATTGCGTGTCACCATCTAAAGGCATGTTTCTGTTAGCGTCGTGTAAAAATCTTACTCCACCATATAGGTGAGCAAAAACTAACTCGGCAACAGATTGCGATGATGCTGCTGGTGTATTTATAACGTGTAAGCCTTTTTGTTTGGCATAGTCAACGTCTATGTTATCCATTCCGACACCACCACGTCCAATAATTTTAAGATTAGGACAAGCGTCGATTAAATCTTTTCTTGCAGTTGTAGCGCTTCTTACTAGTAAAACACTAATGTCTTTATCGTTTATGTAATTAATTAACTGCTCTTGGGCTACTGTTGTTGTGTTAACTTCAAAACCTGCAGCTTCTAAAGCGTCAATTCCGCTTTGTGAAATTCCGTCGTTTGCTAATATTTTCATTTTCAATAATTTTATGCTTTACTTTCTAATTCACTCATTACTTCAACAAGTACTTTAACGCTATCTAAAGATAAGGCGTTATACATGCTTGCTCTGTAACCTCCAACGCTTCTATGTCCATTTAATCCACTAACGCCAGCTTCTTTCCACATGGTGTCAAAAGTTTCTTTTAAATCTTCATTAACTAATGTAAAGGTAGCGTTCATGTCTGATCTGTCTTCTTTAGCTGCAAAACCTTTAAATAATGGGTTTAAATCAATTTCAGAATACATTAATCTTGCTTTTTTGTCATTTTCTTTTTCGATAGCTTTAATACCACCTAAATCCTTTAACCACTGTAATGTTAACATAGAGGTGTAGACTGCAAATACAGGAGGTGTATTAAACATACTGCTTTTGTCTATATGTACTTTATAGTCTAACATTGATGGTATTTTACGCGATACTTTTCCTAAAATATCTTCTTTAACAACAATTAGGGTTGTACCAGCTGGTCCCATGTTTTTTTGAGCTCCTGCGTAAATTAAGTCAAATTGAGAAAAGTCTAATGAGCGTGAAAAAATATCGCTACTCATATCACATACTAATGGGATTGGTGATTTAGGAAAACTTTTCATTTGTGTTCCAAAAATAGTGTTGTTGGATGTACAATGAAAATAATCATGATCTTCTGGAATATCAAAACCTTTTGGAATATAATTATAGTTAGCGTCTTTAGAGGATGCTACTTCTACAATATCTGCGTAAATTTTAGCTTCTTTAATAGCCTTGTCTGCCCAAGTTCCTGTGTTTAAATAGGAAGCTTTTTTTTCTAATAAATTTTGAGCGACCATTAAAAATTGCATGCTTGCTCCACCTTGTAAAAATAAGGCTTTGTAGCCTTTACCTTCTAGGCCTAATAACTCTAATGCTAAAGCTCTAGCTTGTTCCATCACATCAACAAAGGACTTACTTCTATGCGAGACTTCGATTAGGGATAATCCGTTATCAAAATCTAATAAAGCTTGTGATGCTTTTTGTAATACTTCTTGAGGTAATACGCATGGTCCTGCGCTAAAATTATGTTTTTGCATGGTTACAAATTTAGTTTTCTGGTAATACAGAAATTATCTTATTTTATCAATTAACAAAGGTGCTAATTATTGATTTAAATTAAGTTAAGAATTTAATAATTTATCCTTTAGATTTTTAATAAAAATGCAATTGTGTCAACATCGTCTGCGTAATCTGAAAGTTCTGGTTGTTGTGTTTTTCCAAACGAAACTTCTGAATCATCAAAATTATTAGCGACAATACATTGTATTAAATCTTTATCAAGTTGTAATTTTTGTTTTAAAGTTTCGATAGAATCATAATACTCATAAAACACAGTAGCTATTGGTGATGCGTAGCTTTGGTCTTCTTTAATCATTAAAAAACCATTTTCTAGCATATCAAATTCACTCATTATATATACTGCTTTATTATAGTCGTAATTGTTAGCGTATTTGGCTTCGTTAATAATCGGATTCCATTTATACATGGCATTAAAAAAAGCATCAAAATTATAATCTCTAGGTATAAACATTTTAGAAACATTTCTGCAACCTAAACCATAGTATCTAAAAATATCATCAGATAAGGCGTCTAACTGTTCTGGTGTTTCAGACCCTGTTAATATTGCAGCCGAGTTTCGGCTTTTTCTAATTATTGAAGGTTTATTCTTAAAATAAAACTCAAAATAGCGTGCTGTGTTATTGCTTCCTGTAGCAATTACTGCGTCAAAGTTTTGTAATTTATCTTCTGTAAAGGTTATTTTTCCTTTTAAATCTGGAGTTATATGTTCTAAATATTTGGCTAAATAGGGTAGAAGGTGTTTGTCGTTAGAAGATTGTTTTACTAATACGGAATGTCCAGTTAGTAAAACACACAAAAAATCATGAAAACCTACTAACGGAATATTACCAGCCATAATTATGGCAACGGTTTTAGGATTGGTAGTCGTTAAATCGTACTTTTTTAACCAATTTTGAAGCGTTGCTTTAGTTAATTGGTCACTCCAACCTTTTAAAGCATATTGAATATTTTGTTGTGTAAACCAACCGTTATGTTCTTTTGCTAACTTGATTTGATGTTTAAAACCATCAAAAAACAATTGATTATGTAATATGTTTTCTTTTTTCTCAGGACTTTCTGTAGTAAATTGACTAATAAAATGGCCTAATTGTACAAATGCTTCCGTTATGTGATCTTTGTTACTCATTATTATTTGTATAACACCTTTTTTGGCTTTATTTTTGCACCACAAAGTTAAGTAAACAAAAAAGATTAAAAATACGCTATGGCAATTATTATAACAGACGAATGTATTAACTGTGGAGCTTGTGAACCAGAATGCCCAAATACAGCAATTTATGAAGGTGCTGATGATTGGAGATATAAGGATGGAACAAGTCTTAACGGTAAGTTAGTGTTAACGGATGGTAAAGAAGTTGATGCAGATGAAGCACAAGAGCCTATTAGTGATGAGATTTATTACATTGTACCTGATAAGTGTACAGAATGTGTAGGTTTTCATGAAGAGCCACAATGTGCAGCAGTTTGCCCAGTAGATTGTTGTGTACCTGATGATGATCATGTAGAGAGTAAAGACACTTTATTAGGAAAACAAAAATTTATGCATCCTGATGGATAGTATCTGTTAGAAACATAAACTTGATATAAACTAAATTAAACCTAAGCACTGTCTTAGGTTTTTTTTATGCTATTTTTTGAGCCACTACAGCTTAACAATCAACATATAAGCTGGCTTGTCAATACACTCTTATACCTTAAAATTATTAAGGTATAGTAGAAGTTTCCACTCATTTTTATAATTAATAAATATTCAATACATAGCATCATAAATCTTCTCAAATCCATTTAAGTATAAACTATGCATAATTTATTTAGTGTGTTAATTAACTTATTAATGGAATAATACTAATTAAAGATAAAAAAAATACTGCTCGAGAAGAGCAGCATTTTTGTGATAAAACTATTTTAAATATTAAAATTTATAGTTTAAAGATAAATTAAACATTGTCCCTAGTTGACTAAAATGGTAACCATCATAAGTCATTTGAGAGTAACGTTGGTTAAATGTTATTAAATCTGATTGATTTTGAATCTCAGTTTGACCAGTAGAGGTTATTGATGTATCGTTAATTATAGCTTCACCAACAGCATTTTCAGCTTTGAAGCTCCACTCTGGAAGTACATTTAAAATGTTATTAATGTTAAAGGCAATAGTTAATTTGTCAGAAGCGCTGTAATTGATACCTAGGTCTGTTACAATTTTAGGTGTAAACTCAGTACGTAAATTATTATCTAATCCTTGTTGTTTAAATGTTGTTTTTCCAAAATAGGTGTTGTTTAACGAAAGTCCAAATTTGTTAATTTCATAGTTAGCACCAAGGATCCATTTAGTTTCTGGTCTAGAAGTAAAAAATAAAGCTTCTTGAGTTGCGTTTACTACAGATTGACCAGCTTGTGCCACTAAAGGTATGTCTTTAACGTCACCATCTCTTTCGTTTTGGAAAGTGTAGTTTCCTGATAAATTTAAATCCAAGTCTCCATTACCAATTTCAATATTTTTTTTGCTTAATACTACATCAATTCCAGATGTTCTTGTGTCAATTGCGTTAGAGAAAAAGCTTATATCTGATAAGTTGTTATCCCTTAAAATATCGTCTAAAGGTGTTGTACCAATATTATTACCATTAACGTCAAAAGCTGTACCTGTAATTTCTGCACCTAATACAATTCTGTCTTTTACAGAAATATTATAGTAATCTAAAGTAAAGCTAAAATTGTTTTCAAGTTTACCACCAAATCCAATTGTAAAGTTGTTAGATGTTTCTGCGTCTAAATTAGGGATTTCTAATAAAGTTGCTTGAGTGGATACATTATTAGCTAATCCACCTACAACAATTGCTCCACCTGGTTGAAAGAGTATTGCGATTTTTGTGTATAAATTTGGTGTAATGTAGGCGCTCTAAACCCAGAAGAAACTGAAGCTCTTGCTGTAAATTGATCGTTTAACTTTAATCTAGAACTAAGTTTGTAAACAAAGGTGTTTCCAAAATCTGAATAATTTTCTGTTCTAATTGTACCACTTAAAAGAAAAGCGTCACTTACGTCATAATCAATTGAAAAGTAACCACCAAAATTGTATCTATTAAATTTACCTGAGTTTTGAGGAGTATTTCCGGCAAAAGAATCTGCTCCACCACCTTCGTAAGATGCAGCACCACCTTCGATTACTTCAAAAGTTTCGTTTCTAAACTCTGTACCAAATCCAATACTTACTTTATCGGATAATACTCTAGAGATGTCAATGTTACCAACGTTATGTGTAAATCTAGTTCCTCCTGGATCAAAAGATTGTGGACTATTAGCTCTGTATAATTCTACAGCTTCAAACTCTCCTGTTTCAGGATTGTAATTTGCTGTATAAACTTCATTTCCGTTATGAGATTGATTAACTTTATAAGTTTGCGTATTTCCTCCTGTAGTATAACTTAAATCAACGTTCCAATCGTTTATTTTAGTTCTTACTCCAACGGTACCATTGTAATCGTTTAATAAACCTTCAAAGGTTGGTACATATCCATCGTATCCATTAGTTGTATTTGGATTATTTCCAGGAAAAAAATCTGCTAAATAAGCATTGTCATCGTTTAAAGCCCTCCAATATGGTGTTCTGTAATTAGCAAAGCTATTTACTTTTTTATAAACGTAAGCTGCGTTAAAATAAAGCTCTGTGTTTTCAGCTATATCTAACCCACTATTAATTAAGAATTTTGAAGCTGCATTTTCAGGAGAACCATTAATATTTCCTGCATCTGGACGACGAGATAAAAATTCTTGAACAAATCCTAAATCAGCATCAAATCCTAAATCAGCATCTGCTTCTGCTACAGCATTTACTGTTCCTGGTCTATTTGCTAAATTAGTTTTAGAAAAATCTATAGTGTAATTAATAAAACCTTTATCACCTCCAATTGTAGAACCATTATTTACAGCAATTCCAATCATTTCTCCATCACCTTCACTAGTAATTCCACTTCTTAAAGTTGCGGATCCAAAATTTGCATTGTCTTTTAGTATAATATTCATTACACCAGCAATAGCATCAGAACCATATTGAGCAGACGCACCATCTCGTAAAATTTCTACACGTTTAATCGCGTCTGTAGGTATGGCAGAAATATCTGCACCAGTTTCTCCACGTCCAGGAGACGTTTGTGTGTATAATAAAGCACTTAAATTTTTACGCTTTCCGTTAATTAGTATTAAGGTTCTACTAGGACCCATGTTTCTTATTTCATAAGGATCTAATAAAGAAGTCGCATCATTAACAGGTGTTTGTACTGTGTTAAAGGAAGGTATTCTGTACTGTAGTGCTTTGTCAAAGGTAGCTTGACCAGTGGATGTTAGCTCTTTTGTGCCAACTACGTCAATAGGTAATGCGCTGTCTACATTACTTCTGGGAGCTGTTCTAGAACCAACCAATACAACTTCGTCTAATGCTTCACCACTTGATAATGTAACATTAACTGTAGACTGTCCGTTTACGGATACTTCTTTACTTTCATAACCAACGTAACTAAATACTAAAGTAGCATTGCTTGACACGTTTAATGAGTAATTACCATCAAAATCCGTTGTTGTTCCATTAGAGGTTCCTTTTTCTACAACATTAACTGTAGGTATGCCAAAACCATCGTCACCTTTAACGGTACCAGTTACATTGGTTTGTGCACTTGCAAATCCTACAGTGAGCAGAAGTAAAAACAATAATTTAAGTTTTTTCATATTTAAACATTTTAAGTTGATTAGACGCTAAATTATGTTAAAATTTTAACAAAACCGTGCTGTTTTATTAAAAAATTGATAAAATTTGTAAGAATTTATCAGTGTTTTTGTTAAATATTAGGCGTTATTATTAGGTTTTTCTAAAGTGAATTAAATATAATACAACTGTAATTTAGTAAATAAGATAGTACTATATTTGCAGCCTTAATTTGAAATAAATTTTCTTTACATGAAAGCAGGAATTGTAGGATTGCCTAACGTTGGTAAATCAACATTATTTAATTGTTTATCAAATGCAAAAGCGCAAAGTGCTAACTTTCCGTTTTGTACTATAGAGCCTAACATAGGTGTAGTAAATGTACCAGACCCAAGATTAGAAAAGTTAGAAAGCTTGGTTAATCCAGAACGTGTATTACCAGCAACTGTTGAGATTGTTGACATCGCAGGATTAGTAAAAGGAGCAAGTAAAGGTGAAGGTTTAGGTAATCAGTTTTTAGGAAACATTAGAGAAACAGATGCGATCTTACATGTTTTACGTTGTTTTGACAATGATAACATTGTGCATGTTGATGGCAATGTAAATCCAATTAGAGATAAGGAAACTATCGATATGGAATTACAATTAAAGGATCTTGAAACTGTAGATAAAAAACTAGAAAAAGTTAAACGTGCTGCAAAAACAGGTAATAAAGAGGCTCAAAAAGAAGAGGCTTTGTTACTAAAGTTAAAAGCTGGTTTAGAAGCAGGTGTGTCTGTTAGAGCTTTAGAGTTTACAGAAGATGAATTAGAAGAATTTGTTAAGCCATCGCAACTAATAACTGGAAAACCTGTATTATATGTTTGTAATGTGGATGAGGATAGTGCTGTCTCTGGAAATGCTTACGTAGATTTAGTTAAAGATGCTGTTAAAGATGAAAATGCTGAAGTATTAGTATTAGCAGTTGGAACAGAAGCAGATATTAATGAGTTGGATGATTATGAAGAGCGTCAAATGTTTTTATCAGATATTGGACTGGAAGAGCCAGGATCTGCAAAATTAATTAGATCTGCTTATAAATTATTAAACCAACAAACTTACTTTACAGCAGGAGTTAAGGAAGTTAGAGCATGGACTATAAATGTCGGGTCAACTGCACCACAGGCTGCAGGAGTAATTCATACAGATTTTGAAAAAGGTTTTATTCGTGCCGAAGTGATTGCTTATGATGATTATGTTACTTATGGTAGCGAGTCAAAAGTTAAAGAGGCAGGTAAAATGAGAGTAGAAGGTAAAGGATACACTGTTAAAGATGGAGATGTAATGCATTTCTTATTTAACGTGTAAGCCCACTAAAATAAAGTTTTTACAACGCCATAATGATGCATTTCATTATGGCGTTTTGTATTTTTACAGTAAAGTAATTAATATGCCTTTAATACAACTTAAAACAGTTATCCATGCGAGTTTGAAAACATGTTTTGATTTGTCCAGAGATATAGATTTTCATAAGGATTCATTAAAACACTCAAATGAGAAGGCTATTGCAGGTAAAACCTCTGGTTTAATAGGTTTAGGAGAATCGGTAACATGGGAAGCTACCCATTTTGGAATCCGTCAGCAACTAACCTCCAAAATAACACATTTTGAATCGCCTAAATACTTTGTTGATCAGATGGTTTCAGGAGCATTTAAAAGTTTTAAGCACGAACATATTTTTAGTACAAAAGGAGAAGATACCATAATGATTGATATGTTTTATTTTCAGTCGCCTTTTGGCATTTTAGGTAGATTGGCTAACGTGTTATTTTTAACTAGTTATATGAAAAATTTGCTTGAAACTAGAAATCATTTTCTAAAAATTAAGGCCGAAATCATACAAAATCAACAATCTTAACACTAATAGTTATACATTGTTAATTACTTTATCTATGCAGTGTTTCATTTTTTAAAGGGTTATATTATATTAGCAACGTATCTCCAAATTGCATCAAAATTTTATGTCAGAACAAACTAAATATACCGAAGATAATATACGATCACTAGACTGGAAAGAGCATATACGTATGCGTCCAGGAATGTATATTGGAAAGCTTGGTGACGGATCGTCTCCAGATGATGGTATATATATTCTACTTAAAGAGGTGTTAGACAACTCCATTGATGAGTATGTCATGGGAGCAGGGAAGACCATAGAAATTTCGATACAAGGAAGCAAAGTTATTGTTCGCGATTATGGACGTGGTATTCCTTTAGGTAAAGTAGTGGATGTTGTGTCTAAAATGAACACAGGAGGTAAGTACGACTCAAAAGCCTTTAAAAAATCCGTAGGATTAAATGGTGTCGGTACAAAAGCAGTAAATGCATTATCATCTTATTTTAGAGTAGAGTCTTCTAGAGACGGTAAAAGTGCTTCTGCAGATTTTGCTCAAGGTAATTTAATGGACGAGGAGTTTTTAGAAGAAACAACGCGTCGTAAAGGTACCAAGGTGTCCTTTGTTCCTGATGATATTATATTTAAAAACTATAAATACAGAAGTGAATATGTAGTAAAAATGCTTAAAAACTATGTTTACCTAAACCCAGGATTGACTATAGTTTTTAATGGAGAAAAATTTTATTCTGAAAACGGATTAAAAGATTTATTAGCAGAAAAAATTGCTGAATCAGACTTGTTATATCCAATCATTCATTTACGTGGTGATGATATTGAAGTCGCTTTAACACATAGTAAAACACAATATAGCGAAGAATATAACAGTTTTGTAAATGGTCAAAATACCACACAAGGAGGTACGCACTTAAATGCCTTTAGAGAAGGTTTGGTAAAAACCATTCGTGACTTTTTTGGAAAACAATATGATGCTTCAGATATACGTAAGTCCGTTGTAAGTGCTGTAGCTATAAAGGTTATGGAACCTGTTTTTGAAAGTCAAACAAAAACAAAACTTGGATCTACAGACATGGGAGGAGAGTTACCTACTGTTAGAACCTATGTTTCAGATTTTCTTAAAACACATTTAGATAACTATTTACACAAAAACCCTGAAACAGCAGATAAGCTACAACGTAAAATTTTACAAGCAGAACGTGAACGTAAAGAGCTGTCAGGTATTAGAAAATTAGCAAAAGACAGAGCTAAAAAAGCGAGTTTACACAATAAAAAATTACGCGATTGTCGTGTGCATTTTGGTGATATTAAAAATGAACGTAACTTGGAAAGTACCTTGTTTATAACAGAGGGAGATTCGGCATCAGGAAGTATCACAAAATCTAGAGATGTAAATACACAAGCGGTATTTAGCTTAAAGGGTAAACCTTTAAATTGTTATGGATTAACAAAGAAGATTGTTTACGAAAACGAAGAGTTTAATCTCCTGCAAGCTGCTTTAAATATCGAAGAGTCGCTGGAAGATTTAAGATACAACAACGTCGTTATTGCAACAGATGCCGATGTCGATGGTATGCACATTAGATTATTATTAATCACTTTCTTTTTACAATTTTTTCCAGAAGTAATTAAAGAAGGTCATTTGTATATATTACAAACCCCTTTATTTAGAGTTCGTAATAAAAAAGAAACCATTTACTGCTACTCAGAGGATGAACGTAGAGAAGCAATAGAAAAACTGAAACCAAAGCCAGAAATTACTCGATTTAAAGGTTTAGGAGAAATTAGTCCAGATGAGTTTGTTCACTTTATAGGTGAAGATATTAGATTGGATCCAGTAATGTTAGATGATAATATGTCTATTGAAGAGTTGTTGTCATTTTATATGGGTAAAAACACACCAACAAGACAAGAGTTTATTATTGATAATCTTAAAGTTGAACTTGATTTAATTGAGGAGGATAAATAGATGATAGAAGAAAACGACGACCTAGCTAACGACAATTTAGAAAACTTAGACAATCAAGAACCTCAAGAAACCATTACCAGGATTACTGGTATGTATAAAGAATGGTTTTTAGATTACGCATCCTACGTAATTCTGGAACGTGCAGTTCCAGCAATAGAAGACGGATTTAAACCTGTACAACGTCGTATCATGCATTCCATGAAGGATTTGGATGATGGACGTTATAATAAAGTAGCCAATATAGTTGGACATACCATGCAGTATCATCCACATGGAGATGCAAGTATTGCAGATGCTATGGTACAAATTGGTCAAAAAGACTTATTAATAGATACACAAGGAAACTGGGGAAACATCCTAACAGGAGATCGTGCAGCAGCAGCACGTTATATTGAAGCCCGAATTTCTAAATTTGGATTAGACGTTGTCTTTAATCCTAAGATAACAGAATGGCAAGCGTCCTATGATGGTCGTCGTAAAGAGCCTGTGAATTTACCAGTAATGTTTCCTTTATTGCTTGCACAAGGAGGAGAAGGTATTGCTGTAGGATTATCAACAAAAATATTACCGCATAATTTTATTGAGTTAATTGATGCGTCTGTAAAACATCTACAGGGTAAACGCTTTACATTGTTTCCTGATTTTCCAACAGGAGGTATTGCAGATTGTAGTGACTATAATGATGGATTGCGTGGCGGAAAAGTACGTTGTCGTGCTAAAATTAGTCAGTTAGATAAAAACACATTGGTTGTTAATGAGTTGCCTTTTGGTACTACAACCTCTTCATTAATAGATTCGATATTAAAAGCTAACGACAAAGGAAAAATTAAAATCAAAAAAATTGAAGATAATACTGCTGCAACAGTAGAGATTTTAATTCATTTACCTTCTGGTTTGTCTCCAGATAAAACCATTGATGCCTTATATGCATTTACAGCCTGCGAAAGTTCAATTTCGCCTTTAGGCTGTGTTATTGAAGATAACAAACCACTATTTGTTGGTGTGACAGAAATGTTGCGTCGTAGTACAGATAATACTGTAGATTTATTAAGACAAGAGTTAGAAATTAGACTAGGTGAGTTTGAAGAGCAATGGCACTTTGCGAGTCTTGAACGTATTTTTATCGAAAATAGAATCTATCGTGACATTGAAGAAGAAGAAACTTGGGATGGTGTTATTGAGGCTATTGATAAAGGATTACAACCACATACAAAACATCTTAAACGTGCAATTACAGTAGATGATATTACGCGTTTAACAGAAATTAGAATAAAACGTATTTCTAAATTTGATATTGATAAGGCGCAACAAAAAATTGATGCTTTAGAAGCGCAAATAGCTGAGGTTAAACATCATTTAGCAAATTTAATAGACTATGCAATAGCGTATTTTATAAGACTTAAAAAAGAGTATGGTGAAGGTCGTGAGCGTAAAACAGAACTACGTGCGTTTGAAGATGTGGATGCTACTAAAGTAGTAATAAGAAACACCAAATTATATGTAAATAGAGAAGAAGGTTTTATTGGTACATCACTAAAACGTGATGAGTATGTTTGCGATTGTAGTGATATTGACGATATCATTGCTTTTACTGCAGATGGTAAAATGATGGTTACCAAAGTGGATAGTAAAACCTTTATAGGTAAAAATATTATACACGTAGCAGTCTTTAAAAAGAAAGACAAGCGTACCATTTATAATTTAATTTATCGTGATGGCACAAAAGGTCCAGCGTATGTTAAGCGTTTTGCTGTAACGTCTATTACACGAGATAAAGAATATGATTTAACTAACGGAAACAAAGGCTCTAAAACCTGGTATTTTTCTGCTAATCCAAATGGAGAAGCTGAGGTAGTTTCTATTAGTTTACGTCAGGTTGGAAGTATTAAAAAGTTAAAATGGGATTTAGATTTTGCGGATATTTTAATTAAAGGTCGTGCGTCTAAAGGTAACGTGGTGACTAAACATGCTATTAAATCTGTAGAGTTAAAAGAAAAAGGAATTTCGACTTTAAAGCCAAGAAAAATATGGTTTGACGACACTGTACAGCGTTTAAATGTTGACGGTAGAGGTGAGTTAGTTGGCGAGTTTAGAGGAGAGGATAAACTGTTAATAATAAATCAAAAAGGTATAGTAAAAACGGTTACTCCAGAGGTAACGCTTCATTTTGATGATGATATGATTGTCTTGGAAAAATGGTTGCCTAAAAAGCCTGTATCTGCTATTTATTATGATGGAGAAAAGGAGCGATACTATGTTAAGCGATTTTTAATTGAAAATGAAAACAAAGAAGAATCCTTTATTACAGATCATCCTAATTCGCAATTAGAAATTGTATCTACAGACTGGAAACCTGTTGCCGAAATTGTTTTTGCTAAAGAAAGAGGTAAAGATAGAAAGGATAACGAAGAAGTGAATTTGGAAGAGTTTATCGCTATTAAAGGGATTTCTGCTTTAGGAAACCAACTAACCAAAGACAAAGTAAATGCCATTAATTTATTAGAGCCAATTCCTTATGAAGCTCCAGAAGAAACTCCAGCAGAAGACATAGAAGTGAAGGAGGAGGAGAATATTTCTAAAAAAACAGAATCTAAAACAGATGAAATATCTAGCAAAGATGATGATAATCAGGAATATGGGTTAGATGATAAGGGTCAGGTGACTTTGTTTTAGTGTTGCCATTCATTGCGGAACGCGCTCAAAACCTAAAAATTAAATGAAAAATAAATTTGGATTTCAAGTTCTCATAAATGGAAAAAAAATATGTCGAGCTGGATTTGAAAATGAAAACACTATAGTTACCTGTATTCTAGATTCTGTAAGACGAGAAAAGGATAATTCAGAAGAATTAAACATCTCAATTAGCGGATTAAACTCGGATACTCAACAACACGCTAATTGGTTTAGTAATAAATTACAGGAAGGTGATAAGATTTCTATAGAAATAATATCTAACAATTTTGATACTCCAATTTCAATAAGTAAAGTTTACTCAGAAAAAGATATATTATCCCAAAAATTAAAATCTTATCATAAATTAAAGGAGGAATTAAAAGATTATCTGAAGGAATAAAAACTAAGCAAACATATTGCATATGACCGAATATTTGCCAAACAAGATCTTTAAATCAGGCTTGTTACCATAGCCAATAACGTTAACAATATCATAAAATTTAAAATATTAAAAACTGCTTTTAGAGTGTTTACGTACATACTTATAAACCAATAAATATTTTAAAATTATGAAAACATCAAATTTAGCAAAAAACACAATGTTATCCCTTTTCGTTGCGGCAGCACTAGTATCTTGTAGTGATGATGATAACGATGCAATAGTCATTAACGATGGTGAACCTACTTCAGTAAAGTTATATACTTCTAATAATGCAGATGGTAATATTACAATTTATGATGTTACAGATCAATCTGCTGTAACGTCTAAAACATTAATTACAACTAGTATTGCTGCAGACGGAGTATATTATAATGCAACAAACGATTTTTTATTACAAGCTTCTAGAACAGATTTGGGATTAGAAGGTTATAATAATACAAGTAGTTTGGTTTCTGGCGCTACGTTAACAGTAGATGTGGATGGAACCAATGATATGCAAAGTCCAAGAGAAGTTGCTGTTAATGGCAATTTTATAGTGGTTGCAGATAATGCAGATGTGGATGGAGATCCATTAACTCCAGACGGAAGATTATACGTTTACACAAAAGATGGTAACACAATTACATTGCGTAATACTATTACAACGTCGTTTAAATTATGGGGAATAACGTTTGATAACAATAATCTTTATGCTGTAGTGGATGCTACAAATGAGTTAGCAGTGTTTTCGGACTTTTTATCTAACACAACAGATATGACTTTGGCAGCTACTAAACGAATTGCTGTAGAAGGAATTGTTAGAACACATGGTTTAACTTTTGATGCTAGTTCTGATGTTATGATATTAACAGATATTGCAGATGCTGCAAATGGTCAAGATGATGGAGGTTTTCATTACATCGAAAATTTTACATCAAAGTTTAATGCTGTAGCTAATGGTGGAACTTTAGAAGTGTCACAACAAGTTAGAGTATCAGGTGCTTCAACATTATTAGGTAATCCTGTAGATGTTGCTTATGACGCATCAACACAAACTGTTTACATTGCAGAAGCAGGTAATGGAGGCGGAAGAATTTTAGCGTTCAATAATTTTGAAGCAGGAGGAAACATTACTCCTTTTATTAATAATAGTTTAGCAGCTGCATCAGCAGTATATTTGTCTAAATAATTTAAACTTATTAAATAAAAAAAAGACCATCGTTAGATGGTCTTTTTTTTTATTTCTTTTTAGAAATTTTTTGATTTAAAAACTCTATAAATAACGAGAAGGCTATAGCAAAATACAGATAACCTTTAGGTATAGCTCCAACCGTTTTGTCAAAAAAGGTAGTGTGCGATAGGTGACCAGCTTCGGTAATTAACATAAACCCTATTAAGATTAAAAAGGATAGTCCTAAAATTTGAATACTTGGATTGGCGTCTATAAAACGTCTTATTTTATTAGCAAAAGCAATCATTATAATAATGGATATTACTACAGCAATAATCATTAAAATCAAATTATGATTATGGTTAGTAGATAATCCATTGGTCATACCAACTGCTGTTAAAATACTATCTATTGAAAATATAAAATCTATTATTAAAATCTGAACAATAGCTTGTTGCAAGGATTTAATTGGTTTGCTTTTTACTTCGTCTTCATCATGTGATGGTGTTTCTACTTTCTCTCTAATTTCCGAAGTAGATTTATATATTAAAAATAATCCTCCAAAAAATAAAATTAATGCTTGCCAACTTAATTCCAGATGCATCCAATTAAAATCTATTTTGTAAAAAGGCTCGGACAATCCTACCAAAAAGGATACAAAAAACAGTAAGATTATACGTTGTACCATTGCTAGTAGTAGTCCAATGTTTGTTACTTTGTTTCGTTGGTCTTCTGGAAGTTTATTTGCAGCAATAGAAATAAAAACAATATTATCAATCCCTAATATTATTTCTAAGAAAGTTAAAGTTAATAATGCAAAAATAGCATCACTAGAAAGTAGAAAGTCTAACATGTTTTATTTTTTAATATAAGCTATACCTTTTTGTTTATTGGTCTCTCCAACATAAGAATATTCAAAAGTATAAGAAGTATCTGTAGTGACTAAAACTTTAAGATGTACATCTTTACGTTCAGCCATATTTTTAGGATTTATAGTTTTGTAAATGACTTCACAATCATTTACCCACCTTACCAATGTACTATCAACTTTACCTTCATATGTTTCTATTTGTAAACTATCTGTTCTAGTAAAGGTAGATTTATAAATTACATCTCCAACTTTAACTTCGCTATAAAATTGACCTGTTTTAAAGTCTTTGCAGTTTCGTTCCACTTTGTAGCAACTAAAAAAGCTAGTTAAAATAATAAGGTATATTAGTTTTAATTTCATCACATAAGGTTTACAACAAAATTAATTAAAAGTTTGATTATAATATCAAAAATTCAACCTTTCTATAATTCGCGTATTTGAAAATTTTATGTACCTAACTACAAATTCGCGAAATTTGAAAATGGTGACAAAAAGTTGAAAAGGTGAACAAATTTAAATTTTTAAAAATTTATGACGTCTGCGTTCGTTTTTTTAAAATTCACAAAACAGAAATTTTATTCAAAAGAAAATGAAAAATAAAAAAGAGGCGTCTTAATTAAGAATTTTCAAAATTTGAAAAACTTCCATCAGAATAAAAAATTACGATGCGTTCAATAATTTTTCCGTTAGAAGATTTTTGATTTAAATTTTGTAGTAAATCAGAATTTTTAGTTTCTACTGGATTTTCATTTTTTGTATTAGAAAATAAATCTTGATCTTCATTTTTAGAAATTGGTGCAATTGGTGTTTGTCGGTTTTTAGTTTCACTTTTTGGAAATTCACCTTTTCCATTCATCAACCAATACAATTCTACTTCCTCAAAAGAGGAGAGCACTTTCAATACAAATTCTAAACTTGGTTTGTTTCTACCTGATAATATATGTGATATGCTAGAGCGTTGCACACCAATTTTTTCGGCAAAAGAAGAGGCATTCTCACCGTAATAATCCATGACTTTTTGAAGTCTTTTAGAAAAATCTGCATTGTTTATCATAACGATACAAATGTAAACATTTAATCTGAACAATCGATGTTACAAATGTAAATATTGTAACTATTAAAGGTTAATTAGCATAGCTATCGCGTAAATAATATTAAATAAAAACTTTAAATGTAATGCATTAACTACCTGAAAAATAGTATTTTAAAATAGTTTTGTAAGAATCAGAACTAATTGATTATTAGCGTTATAGTATTTGCCTTTTAAATCACCATAAATGTTTACATAAGTAAATTACAAATGTAAATTCTGTTGGTTACAATTGTAAATAACTATTTGGTTACATTTGTAAACTAATAAAACAACTATGGATAATCAATTATTAAATACGTTATATACTACCTATAAAGTGGCTGCGTTGTATGGACGTTATATTCAGTTAAAAGACATTGCTCCGCTTATAAATAATCTACCTGAATTTTGTAAAGTAGAAGTTATTGGTAAATCTGTTTTGGGTGAAAGTATTTCTTCTATAACAATTGGTAATGGACCAATTAAAGTGTTAATGTGGTCACAGATGCACGGAAATGAATCTACGACTACAAAAGCGGTATTTGATATGTTAAATAGTTTTAGTGATGTTAGTATGCAATCACTTTTAGAGGCATGTACACTTAAAATCATACCTATGTTAAATCCAGATGGCTCTGCAGCTTATACTAGGCTAAACGCTAATGCTGTAGATTTAAATAGGGATGCACAGGATTTATCCCAGCCTGAAAGTGTTGTTTTAAACACTTGTTTTAAATGCTTTAAACCCGATTATTGTTTTAATCTTCATGGACAACGTACTATGTTTAGTGTTGGTGATACTAATAAACCTGCGACTTTATCTTTTTTGTCTCCATCGCAGGATAAACATAGAAGTGTTACTACAACTAGGCAAAAAGCTATGCATGTTATAAGTGCTATTAATATGGGTTTACAAGATGATTTACCTAATCAAATTGGGAGGTATGACGACGGTTTTAATATTAATTGTGTTGGTGATGCGTTTCAAAGCTTAAATTCGCCTACAATCTTGTTTGAAGCAGGACATTATAAAGATGATTACAATAGGGAAGTAGTACGAGGTTTTGTTTTTAAAGCTCTTTTACTAGCTTTGAATTATATAGTTAGTGAGGATAAGCAGCGGTTTGATGTGACACATTATAATGCTATCCCAGAAAACGGAAAGCGATTTTATGATGTAATTATACGTAATGCACAATTTAAAGATCAGATATTAGATATTGGTATTAATTATCAGGAACGATTGCTTAATAATGCAGTAAAGTTTATGCCTAAAGTTGTTGCTATTACAGATTTATCTAAATTTTATGGTCATAAAGAAATAGATGCTAGCCACAATAACGTTCTAAATCACGATAATAAGTTGATATCTATAGATTACGAAAACGATTTCGTTGTTATTACTAATGTGAAATTATCATTAAATCTTTAAAAATTTACAATTTTAATGTATAAAATTCATTAAAAATGTTTTAATTTTGTCTATTATTTAATAAAAACATAAAATGGCAAAGTTTAAACTAGACGAAATTGATCATCAGATTCTTGATATGTTGATAGAAAACACAAGAGTTCCTTTTACAGATATAGCTAAAAAATTATTAATTTCAGCTGGTACAGTTCACGTTAGAGTGAAAAAGATGGAAGATGCAGGGATAATTAAAGGATCGTCATTAACGCTTGATTATCGTAAATTAGGGTATTCATTTATAGCTTACGTAGGTGTGTTTTTACAAAATACTTCTAAAACATCTTTTGTTTTGGAGCGTATAAACGAAATTCCTTTTGTGACTGTAGCGCATGTTACTACAGGCAAATTTAATATCTTTTGTAAAATTAGAGCTAGAAACACTGAGCATGCAAAGGATGTAATCTTTATGTTAGATGACATAGAAGGTGTTTACAGAACAGAAACAATGATATCTTTAGAAGAAAGCATTAACGATAAAAAACGTTTAATGCACAGTATTTTTAACGAATTGTAATGCATTAAAAAAACACTTATTAAAATTTAAAACGCTTCAATATTGAAGCGTTTTTTGTTTATTTAGATTAAATTTTAAAATTATGACCATATCAGATTTAAATGACACGGAATATATTCCTTATTTTAAAGGGTATATTGATAATGCTAATGGACTTAAGTTGTTGCCAGGATTGCAATCTAGTTTTGATGAAGCTCTTCTTTTTTTTCAATCTATTGATGAAGATAAATTAAGTTATAGATATGCAGAAGGTAAGTGGACTATTAAAGAGATTATTTGTCATTTAATTGATACTGAGCGTATATTTTGTTACAGAGCATTACGTTTTGCTAGACAAGATAAAACAGTGTTGTCGGGCTTTGATGAAAATGAATATGTGGAGTATTCTGGTGCAGATGATAGGACTATTGATAGCTTGTTAGAAGAGTATAAAAGTGTTAGGCAGGCTAGTATAGCGCTGTATAATAGCTTTAGTCAAACAACGTTGTTATCCAAAGGTGTAGCTGGCTCAGGACATGTATCTGTTAGAGCATTAGGCTTTTTAATAATTGGTCATGAAAAACATCATATACGTATTATTAAAGAGCGTTATTTGTAGCTTTATTCTTCTTCATCAGATAAAATCAAATTGCTGTCAAGTTGTTTTTGGTTAAAATCTACAACAACATGACCATCGCTATTTGTTTCTAAGTTAATTTCAGAATCAAAATTGGTCATCGTGTAATGTAATTTACAGCTAACCTTGACTAAATAGATCGTATCTTTAGTTTGGACTTCAACAGCTTCAATAGTTTCATTGTTATGATTGTCAAAGGTGATAATATCTTTATCGCCATAACCATCCGGAAACTTTTGAGTGAGTAAATTTAGTACCTCAGGTGTTAATTTTTTATAATCTACAATAACTTTTCGCATACCAATATATTTTAAATTAAACTGGTTAGAATAGTTCTGTAACATAGCAATTAACTAAAATTACAAATTATTTTAATGCAAACGTATTATTCGTTGTAAAATTTAAAAGAATTGATTATCAAGTCATTATCTACTATGCAATTGATTTTTGGTTGCCCAATAGCTTCTAATAATACAAAATTGATATTACCTTTTTCGTTTTTCTTGTCAAACTTCATTAAATCAATAATAGCCTCGAGATCTTCTGTTGGAATATCTACTTTGTCATATATCTTTATTAAACTGTTTTTAATGTCGATAACCTTTTCTTCAGGAAAGTTAATTAGTTTAGAAGATAAGTAAACTTCCAAAATCATACCTATCGCTATGGCTTCTCCATGCAGTAAAGCTTTAGTCTCATGGTTTAAATAAAACGACTCAATTGCATGACCTAGTGTATGTCCAAAATTTAAAGATTTTCTAAGATTTTGCTCGGTTGGATCTTGTTCTACAATTGCTTTTTTAATCAAAACAGAGTCATAAATTAGCTGATCCAAATCTTCAAGTGTTAATTTAGATAAGGCTGTTAACTTATTGTAATATAATTCATTGTGTATTAATCCATGTTTAAGCATTTCTGCTAAACCAGAACGCATTTCTCTGCTTGATAAAGTAGAAAGGTAACTAGTATCGATTAACACCATATTAGGTGTTTTAATGATGCCTATTTGATTTTTTATGTGGTCTAAGTCTACGCCATTTTTACCTCCAATTGACGCATCAACCATAGATAAAAGTGTGGTCGGAATATTTACAAATTGTATACCTCTTTGATAAGTACACGCCACAAAACCACCTAAATCCGTAACAACACCTCCTCCTAAATTAATCATAAAAGATTTTCGGTCTGCGCTTAACTCGGATAACGTTTGCCAAACACCCAAACAAGTTTCGATGTTTTTATGTTTTTCGCCAGCTTCAATTTCAATTATTTCAATAGTCAAATCTGTTGTTAATTCTGATAACAACTTAGGTAAGCAAAGGGTTGACGTATTGCTGTCTACTAAAATAAAAATATTTGAAAACGTATTTTCAGAGATGTAAGTATTTAATGCAGAGTAGCTATTTTGATTAAATTGTATGCTGTAATCTTGGGTTTTAATAGGAGTCATAAATGCGTAAAAACGTTAATGGGTAAAATTAATAGTTTTTTTAAAAAATAAGACTAATGAGTAGTATATTTGTGCTGTCAAAATTAAAATTATTATGTTGGACAACACTATTTTTGAAAACACTGAAGTTGCATTCAAGCTTAAAAGCAATACTGAGTTAGATCGTGCTTACTTTTTGTTTAAAATGATATCTAATCAACCCTTAGTTAGAATAGGTACAGCAGCTACAAATTTTGCTTTAAAAGCACATTTACCTGTAGAAGGCTTGATTAGAGCGACTGTTTTTGATCATTTTTGTGGTGGAATAAATGAACAAGACTGTTTGCCAGTTATTGATAAAATGTATACTGCAGGTGTTTGTTCGGTTTTAGATTATTCTGTTGAAGGTAAAGCTGTCGAAAATCAATTTGATTCTGCTAAAGAAAAAATAATGAAGCTTGTCGAGTTTAGCGATAAGAAAGACGCTATGCCAATTGTAGTCTTTAAACCAACAGGTTTAGGTCGTTTATTTTTGTTTCAGAAAAAAGGAGAAAGAAAAGCTTTTACTGATGCTGAGCAGCAAGAATGGGATAGAGTAGTGGCTAGATATCACGCCATTTGTAAAATAGCAAAAGAAAGAGATGTTGAAGTTTTGATTGATGGCGAAGAAAGTTGGATGCAAGACGCTGCAGATGATTTAGCGGTAGAAATGATGAAGGTTTATAATACAGATAAACCTATTGTTTATAATACCTTACAAACGTATAGACACGATCGTTTAGCCTTTTTAAAAGTATCGCATGAGCGTGCTAAATCTGAAGGTTATACTTTAGGTTATAAGATTGTTAGAGGTGCTTACATGGAGAAAGAGCGTGAACGTGCTAATGATAAAGGTTATGAATCACCGATTTGTAAAGACAAAATCACGACCGACAGAAACTTTAATGATTGCTTATTGTATATTTTAAATAATTTAAATACAATCTCAATATTTATTGGTACACACAACGAAGAAAGCTCTTTATTAGCCTTAAAACTAATGACAGAATTAGGAATAAGTAAAGATGATAATCGTGTTTGGTTTGGTCAATTATATGGTATGAGCGATCATATTAGCTTTAATCTAGCTGCGCATGGTTATAATGTTGCAAAATATTTGCCTTTTGGACCAGTTAAAGACGTGATGCCATACCTAATTAGACGTGCAGAAGAAAACACATCTGTTGCTGGACAAACAGGACGAGAGCTTACTTTATTAAAAAAGGAGCGTAAAAGACGAAAATCTAATTAATCTAGAACTTTTATAGTTTGCAAGGTTGCAATGCTATCACAGTTTTCTATATAAAATTCGTAGTTTTTACTGTCTTTAGTTTCACCATAAATAAAATACATACCACAAGGTTCTTTTCTAGGTTCACTTTTAGAAAAATCTACATCTCCTTTTTTAAGGATGTAACTTATTGCAGAGGTGTCAATAGCTTTTGTGTCTAAAAGTGCTTGACTGTCTGCAGAGAAGTGTAGTGTTTTTGTACGTATATTCTTTAAGACTCTTCCTTCTGGACCATAATTATACTCGCAAGAGACACCTCTTCCGTTTAAGAAAAAAGCTAATAAAACTAAACCAATAGAGAATCCACCTAAATAGTAACCAATTCTGTGTAATATTTTCATTCTAATAAATTGAATTGCAAATTTAGAATATTAATAGGTTTATATCACTATGATTTAAGTCAAACCATTCGCCAACTGCACGACTTGTTAAAATTCCGTGATAATAATACAATCCATTTTTTAAACCTTTATCAAATCTAATAGCGTGTTCTAAACCTCCATTATCTGCAATTTCTAATAAATAAGGCGTAAAAATATTACTAATAGAAGCAGAAGCGGTTCTAGAGTAGCGAGCAGGAATATTTGGTACGCAATAGTGGATTACGCCATTTTTAATATAGGTTGGGTTATTATGTGTCGTAATTTCGCTAGTTTCAAAACAGCCTCCCATATCAATGCTTACATCAATAATTACGGATCCTTTTTTCATGCTTTCCACCATGGTTTCAGACACAATAATTGGTGCTCTATCTTTTCCTCTTACAGCTCCAATGACTACGTCACAGCGTTTTAAGGCTTTACTTAAATATTTAGGTTGAATTGTGGATGTGTACAATGTGCGTCCAAGATTAGCTTGTAAACAACGTAATTTTGTAATAGAATTGTCAAAAACCTTAACATTAGCACCAAGTCCAACAGCGCTTCTGGCAGCAAACTCGCCAACGGTTCCAGCACCTAGAATAACCACTTCTACAGGAGGAACACCACTAATATTTCCAAACATTAAACCATTACCATTACTAGAATTACTCAATAACTCCGCAGCAATCAGTACGGAAGCAGTTCCAGCAATTTCGCTTAAAGCTCTAACCGCAGGATATGCACCATCCGCATCACGAATAAATTCAAAAGCTAAAGCAGTGATTCGTTTTGCAGCTAGTTTTTCAAAATATTTTTTAGATTGTGTCTTAATCTGTAAAGCAGAGATTAAGGTGGTTTGAGGATTAATTAATTCTAATTCGTCTAAAGTAGGTGGTTCTACTTTTAAAATCATTGGGCAAGAATACACTTTTGCAGTATCTTTTGTGACTTCAGCTCCAGCTTCGCTATAATCTTTATCGCTAAAATTAGAGCCTTTACCAGCTTCAGACTCAATTAAAACACGATGACCATTACTAACAATTGCTGATACAGCGTCAGGAGTAAGGCAAACACGTTTTTCTTGAAATGCAGTTTCTTTAGGAATACCAATAAATAAACTGCTTTTGTGTTTAAAAATTTCTAAAGTTTCCTCTTGAGGTAATAATTCTGCTTTTGAAAATGGAGACAGTGGTTTAGACATTATTAATGTGGTTTTTAAAACTGAAACAAATTACAAATTATTGTAATTAAAGCATTAAAAATAAAGTCTTATTTTTTCCCAAAAGGTTGTAGGCTTTTTAAAAAGCTCTTCTTCTTGTTCTTCTAAGGTTTTATTAGCCTTAGCATTGTTAAATAAATTTTGAACAAAACTATTAATAATATAGTAGGTTTTAAGCATTTTAAGTAGGGTAGTATGGGGGTTTTTAGGGTGGTATTAAAAATATTGTTTAATCTTTCCCCAAAACGTTTTTGGTTTAAATGTTAATTCGTCTTCTAGGTCTTGTATTGTTTTGTCAACCGTATTTAATCTATTAAATATTCTAGCTCTAACTAAATATATTGATGGAATAATTATTGCCATAAATGGTAGCATATGAATTAAATTAAATTCATCAAAATAATATGTGTTATTTAAGGCAAAATGTATTAATTGATAACTATACATCATAATTGGTACTAATAATGCATGATACCACCAGTGTCGACAGGTAAAGAACCAAATAAATAGCAGTAGTAATGGAATTAACTTACCTGTTATTGTCCAAACAACAATTTGAACATTTTCGTAAACTACACTATTAAATTTGTAAAAAAAAGTGTCCCAAACTTGTTGGTCTGGAACACTTTCATAAATGTAAAACAGATAAGGAGTTAAAGCAATGAATGTTGCTATAATCGAACCTGAAATTATTATTTTTCTATTAACCTGCTGGTGGGATTTTGATTTTTCTTCCGTCGATTTCTGTTGTTTGTTGTCCATTTAAATCAATAAGATTTGTTGCTTGTGCAGTGAATAATACACCACCAAAAATAGCTAATGCTATTACGTACTTTTTAGTTTTCATTTTGTTAGGGATTTAATTAATTATACCTCTAAAGTATATAAAATCTCTAATCAAAAATAGGCCAAATGTTAAAATTATGTTAAAATCAAGCTTTTTTTAATTTCTTGTTGTGGTTTAAACCACACTTGGTCAAAAATACACTATTTATTGAAAGAAAAAAGAGATTTTTTTAATCATTATTGGTTAGCGTGAGCTCGCGAGTCGTATTTTCTGACAATACAATTTGAATGGTGGTAAACTGGTCTTGTAGCAAGGGTTTTAGAAGATTTGGCCATTCTACAAAAATGTAATGATCTGAGTATATATAAGTTTCTATACCAAAGTTGTATAACTCTTCTTCATCCTCAACACGATAAAGGTCAAAATGAAAGATGTTATCATTTAAACCTTTATACTCATTAACTAATGAAAACGTTGGGCTGCTAACTAGGTCGTCGCTACCCAATAAGCTTACAAGTGTTTTTATTAATGTTGTTTTACCAACACCCATGTCACCTTCAAACAATATTATTTTAGAGGTTGCTGCTTCTAAGACTTGTTTTGCAACTGTTTCTACTTGTTCTATATTATATTGTATAGTCACTTTAAACTTTTTTTTTGCAAAAATATATTATTTAGGACTTAATACTACAAAAGGTATAATCATTTCTTCTAAAGATACACCACCATGTTGGTAAGTGTTTCTGTAGTAACTTACATAATGATTGTAGTTATTTGGGTAAGCAAAAAATAAATCACTTTTTGCAAATATAAATGAGCTATTCATATTAATAGAAGGCAAATGGATTGTTTTTGGATCTTTAGCAGCTAGGACGTCTTTGTTTTCGTAGCTTAAACTACGACCTGTTTTGTAGCGTAAGTTTAAACTTGTGTCTCTGTCTCCAATAACTTTTGATGGGTTTTTAACATTTATGGTTCCGTGATCTGTTGTAATTATAAGTTTAAATCCCATGTGTTGGGCTTGCTGTATCATTTCTAATAAAGGTGAGTTTTTAAACCAACTTTGAGTTAAACTTCTATAAGCTTTATCGTTAGAGGCTAATTCTTTGACGACATCCATTTCTGTTTTAGAGTGCGAAAGCATATCTACAAAGTTATAAACCACAACAGTTAAATCGTTTTCTTTAAGACCTTTAAAGTTATCTGCTAGTTTTTTTCCAGACGCAAGATTGGTAATCTTATAATATTCATGTTTAAGGTTTGTAAGTCCTAAACGCTTCATTTGGGCATTTAAAAAGTCAGCTTCATGTAAGTTTTTACCACCTTCATCTGTATCGTTTTTCCAATATTCTGGATGTAGTTTTTCCATGTCACTTGGCATCAACCCAGAGAAAATAGCATTTCTGGCGTATTGAGTGGCTGTAGGTAAGATGCTATAAAAGGCTTCTTCTTTTTGCTTTTTGTAGTGGTTGTTTACAAAAGGTTCAAACGCTTTCCATTGGTCGTATCTTAAATTATCAACGACTACTAATAAGGTTGGTTGCTCTTTGCTTAGTTCTGGCGCAATTTTTTCTCTAAATAAGGTATGTGATAAAATTGGAGCATCAGTGTTAGGCTCAAACCATGAAGGGTAATTTTTGTCAATAAATTTACCAAACTGTGTGTTAGCTTCGTTTTTTTGAGACTCTAAAATTTCAAACATACTAGGGTCTTCAATGTCTTCTAATTGAATTTCCCAATAAATTAGCTTTTTGTAAAGATCTACCCATTCTTCATAACTATTAACCATGGACATATCCATCGCAATTTTTCTGAATTCTTGTTGATAATTAGAGGTTGTCTTTTCAGACACCAATCTAGAATGATCTAAGTTTTTCTTTAAACTAAGTAGTATTTGGTTTGGATTTACTGGCTTTATAAGGTAATCGGCAATTTTATTACCAATAGCCTCTTCCATAATATATTCTTCTTCACTTTTAGTAATCATCACTACAGGAAGTGTGTCTTGTTTTTCTTTAATTTCGTTTAAAGTTTCTAAACCACTTAATCCAGGCATGTTTTCGTCTAAAAAAACAATATCAAATTTTTTCTCCTCTAAAATTTCTAAAGCTTCTGTTCCGCTATTACAAGTGGTTACTTTATAGTTTTTTTGTTCTAAAAAGATGATATGAGGCTTTAATAGATCTATTTCGTCATCAACCCAAAGAATATTTATATTGTTCATGTATATTTGTGTATATTAATTAAATAAAGGATTAAGCTTGAAAGCAAGTAACAAACTTAAAATACTAAACGATCCAATTTACGGATTTATTACTATACCAAATTCTATAATATTTGATTTAATAGAGCATAAATATTTCCAACGACTGCGACGTATCTCTCAAATGGGTTTGTCCTATTTAGTATATCCAGGTGCGCATCATACACGTTTTCATCACGCTATTGGTTGTATGCATTTAATGCAAAAAGCAGTGCAAGTGCTTCGTTTTAAAGGGGTTGAAATTTCTGAAGACGAAGAAAAAGCGCTTTATATAGCTATTTTATTACACGATATTGGTCATGGACCATTTAGTCATGCAATGGAACATAGTATTGTAAGTGGTGTTTCTCATGAAGAAATATCGTTGTTATTTATGGAAGCTTTAAATATTGAATTTAACGACGATTTAACACTTGCTATTCAGATTTTTAAAGGAGACTATCACAGGACCTTTATGTTGCAATTAATCTCTAGTCAAATTGATATGGATCGAGCAGATTACTTAAAACGTGATAGTTTTTATACTGGTGTGTCCGAAGGTAATATTAATAGTGAGCGTTTAATAACAATGCTTAATGTTAAAGATGATCAATTAGTTATTGAAGATAAAGGTATATATAGTGTAGAAAAATTTTTAGTAGCTAGACGCTTAATGTATTGGCAAGTTTATTTACATAAAACCAGCTTAGTCGCAGAGCAGTTATTAATACGAGTGCTAAAACGTGCTAAAGAATTGGTAGCAAAAGGCGTTTATCTAGAAGCAAGTAAACCGTTATCCTTTTTTTTGAAAAATGAAATTACTATTGACAAATTTGATGCAGATTGTCTAGAAACATTTGCTAAATTAGATGATTATGATATTGTTGCAGCAATGAAAAATTGGCAATATCATGATGACTTTGTTTTAAAAAATCTTTGCGAGATGATAATAAATAGACATCTTTTAAAAGTAAAAATAAAGAAAAAGCCTATTTCAAAAGACGTTTTAATAGCACATAAATCTAATTTGCAATCAAAATATAATATTACTGATGCAGATGCAGACTATTTTGTGTTTACAGGACAGATTAGTAATCAAGCATATTCAAGAAAAAAACAAAATATAAATATCTTACATAAAAATGGTAAAGTTGAGGATATAGTTAAGGCTTCAGACCAACTTAGCTTAAAAGCGTTGTCAAAACCAGTGACTAAATATTATATATGCTATCCAAAAGACCAACTTTAGCACATTTTTTCTATTTTTGTTGACAATGAAATTTACCGCAGAACAAATAGCAGGTATTTTAGATGGTGTCGTAGAAGGCAATCCTCAAGTAGAGGTATCTAAATTATCTAAAATAGAAGAAGGTGTAGAAGGCGCTTTGACCTTTTTGGCAAATCCAAAATACACACATTATATATATACTACAAAAGCATCAATTGCTATTGTAGCAAAAGACTTTGTACCTGAGCAAAACGTTAGTTGCACTTTAATTAAGGTGGATGACGCGTATAAGTCATTTTCAAAATTATTAGAGTATTACAATCAAGTAAAGCTAAATAAGTTTGGGATTGAACAACCAACATCCATATCCGATACAGCTAAAGTTGGAAAGGATATTTACATTGGTGCATTTACAGTAGTAGGTGACAACGTAAAAATTGGAGATAATGTAAAGATTTTTCCTAATTGTTATATAGGAGACAATGTTATAATTGACGATAATACAGTGTTGTTTTCTGGAGCAAAAATTTATTCAGACTGTGTGATTGGTAAAAATTGTGTAATTAATTCTGGAGCTATAATTGGAGCAGATGGATTTGGTTTTGTACCTGATGATCAAGGCGAGTATAGTAAAGTACCACAAATTGGAAATGTTATACTTGAAGATTTTGTAGATGTTGGAGCAGCTACAACCATTGACAGAGCTACTTTAGGATCTACAATAATTAGACGAGGTGTAAAATTAGATAACCAAATCCAAATAGCACACAACGTAGAAATTGGAAAAAACACAGTAATAGCTGCTCAAACAGGTATTGCAGGTTCAACTAAAATTGGCGAAAATTGCCAAATAGGAGGTCAAGTAGGTTTTGCAGGACATTTAACTATTGGAAACAATGTTAAAATACAAGCACAATCAGGAATAGGTAGAAATATTAAAGACAATGAGGTGTTACAAGGTTCGCCAGCATTTAGCTACGTGGATTGGAATAAATCTTATGTGTATTTTAAAAATCTTCCAAAATTAGCTAAAACAATAAACGAATTAGAAAAAAAAGGAAATGGGAATAATTAGTACTGACATAAAGCAAAAAACAATACTTAAGGAAGTATCCCTTAAAGGTGTTGGCTTACATACAGGAAAAGAGGTAACATTAACCTTTAAACCTGCACCAGTAAATGCTGGATTTTCTTTTAAAAGAATAGATTTAGAAGGAAACCCTGTTATAGAGGCAGATGCAAACTATGTGACTAACACACAACGTGGAACTTGTTTAGAAAAAAACGGAGTTACCATTCAAACGTGCGAACATGTATTAGCTGCTTTAGTAGGTTTAGATATAGATAATGCTATTTTAGAACTAGATAACTCAGAACCACCAATTATGGATGGATCTTCTAAGTTTTTTGTAGAAGCATTAGAAAAAGCAGGAATTGAAGAACAAGATGCCTTTAGAGAAGTGTATGACGTAAGCGATGTTATCTCTTACACAGATGAAGAGTCTGGTAGCGAAATTTTAGTAATGCCAGCGAAAGAGTATCAAATTACAACAATGGTTGATTTTGGGACTAAAGTATTAGGTACACAAAATGCAACATTAAATAATATGTCCGATTTTAAAAAGGACATATCAGATTCTAGGACGTTTAGTTTTTTACATGAATTAGAATCATTACTAGAGCATGGATTAATTAAAGGAGGTGATTTAAATAATGCTATCGTTTATGTAGATAAAGAATTGTCTGATTCTACAATGGAAAAATTAAAATCAGCTTTTAATAAAGATGCAATTGCTGTTAAACCAAATGGGATTTTAGATAACTTAACCTTACATTATCCTAATGAAGCAGCAAGACACAAACTACTAGATGTTATTGGTGATTTAGCTTTAATAGGAACACGCATTAGAGGTAAAGTAATTGCTAATAAACCAGGTCATTTTGTAAACACTCAGTTTGCGAAAAAAATGTCCAAATTAATAAAAAACGAAAGACGTAATAACGTACCAAATATTGATTTAAACCAAACTCCGGTTATGGATGTCAATCAAATTATGGACATGTTACCACATAGACAACCTTTTTTACTACTAGATAAGGTTTTTGAATTATCAGACAATCATGTTATTGGTCTTAAAAATGTGACCATGAACGAGGAGTTTTTTAAAGGTCACTTTCCAGGAGCACCAGTAATGCCAGGCGTTTTAATCGTAGAAGCTATGGCGCAAACAGGTGGTATTTTAGTTTTAAGTACCGTTCCAGACCCAGAAAATTATTTAACTTTTTTCATGAAAATGGATAATGTTAAATTCAAACAAAAAGTAGTGCCAGGTGATACGTTAATATTTAAATGTTCATTAATAACACCAATAAGACGTGGTATTTGCCATATGCAAGGTTATGCTTATGCAAACGGTAAATTATGTGCAGAAGCAGAATTAATGGCACAAATAACAAAAGTAAAATAATACTAAAAAAATGAACCAACCCCTAGCATACGTTCATCCAGGAGCGAAAATCGCAAAAAATGTGGTTATTGAGCCATTTACTACTATAAGCAATAATGTAATTATTGGAGAAGGTACGTGGATTGGTAGTAACGTAACAATTATGGAAGGCGCAAGAATCGGTAAAAATTGTAATATTTTTCCTGGTTCTGTAATTTCTGCGGTACCACAAGACTTAAAATATAATGATGAAGATACACTTACAATCATAGGTGATAATGTTACTATAAGAGAGTGTGTTACAATTAATAGAGGTACAACTGACAGAATGAAAACTGTTGTTGGAGATAACTGTTTAATAATGGCATATTGCCATATTGCTCATGATTGTATCGTAGGTAATAATTGCATATTTTCTAATAATTCAACTTTAGCTGGACATATAAATATAGGTGACTATGTTGTTTTGGCAGGTATGACAGCTGTACACCAATTCTGTTCAGTAGGTAGTCATGCTTTTGTAACAGGAGGATCTTTGGTGCGTAAAGATGTACCACCTTTTGTAAAAGCAGGTAGAGAGCCACTATCTTACGTAGGAATTAATTCTGTTGGTTTAAGACGTAGAGGTTATACCACTGAAAAAATTAGAGAAATACAGGACATATTCAGAATTTTATACCAAAAAAATTACAACAACTCGCAAGCTGCTGCTATTATTGAAGCAGAAATGGAAGCAACGACAGAAAGAGATGAAATTCTTCAGTTTATAAAGAATTCTCATCGTGGAATCATGAAAGGGTATTTCAAATCAAATTAAAAATTAAAAATTAAAAAATAAAAATGGCAACGACTTCAGATATTAGAAACGGACTATGTATTAGATATAACAATGATATCTATAAAATCATTGAATTTTTACATGTTAAACCAGGTAAAGGACCAGCATTTGTTAGAACAAAAATGAAAAGTGTAACTAACGGTAAAGTGTTAGATAATACGTTTTCTGCAGGTCATAAATTAGAAGATGTAAGAGTAGAAACACATAAATTTCAGTATTTATATAATGATGGCGAATTTTATCATTTTATGAATGAAGCGGATTATTCTCAAATTAGATTATTAGAGTCTGCTTTAGATACACCAGATTTAATGAAAGAAGGTGAAGTGGTTACTATTCAAATCAATTCAGAAGACAATATGCCACTTTCTGTAGATATGCCAGCAACCGTAATTTTAGAAGTAACAGCTACTGAGCCAGGAGTTAAAGGTAACACTGCTACTAATGCAACAAAACCTGCAACGGTAGAAACTGGAGCAACTGTTAACGTTCCTTTATTTATTAATGAAGGCGATAAAATTAAAGTTGAAACAGACAAAGGGACTTACAAAGAACGTGTAAAGGAATAGTCTGGAGTTAAATGAAATTTCCAAAGCCATATACATTACAAGACATTGCAAAAATTATAGACTGTACGTTTGTAGGAGATGCTAATTTTGAGGTGCTAGGCATGAACGAGATTCATGTAGTAACACCTGGAGATATTGTTTTTGTTGATCACCCAAAATACTATGATAAAGCCTTAAATAGTGCAGCTACCATTGTTTTAATTAACAAAGAGGTGGATTGTCCTAAAGGTAAAGCATTGTTAATTAGTGATGATCCTTTTAGAGATTTTAATAAACTTACGTCATATTTTAAACCATTTACTAGTTCAAATGTAGAGATATCAACATCAGCAAAAATTGGCGTAAATACAGTAATACAACCAAATTGTTTTATAGGTCATAATGTTACTATTGGAGATAATTGTGTAATCCATTCTAACGTAAGTATATACGACGACACGGTTATTGGAAACAATGTTACCATCCATGCTGGAAGTATTTTAGGTGCTAGTGCTTTTTATTATAAAAATAGACCAGAAGGATTTGATCAATTAAAATCTGGAGGTAGAGTAGTAATACAAGATAATGTAGATATTGGTGCATTATGTACTATAGATAAAGGGGTTACAGGAGACACGACCATTGGAGAAGGCTCTAAATTAGATAATCAAATCCAAGTTGGGCATGATACCGTTATTGGTAAAAAATGTTTAATTGCCTCTCAAACAGGTATTGCAGGATGTTGTATTATTGAAGATGAAGTTACACTTTGGGGACAAGTAGGAACAACTAGCGGAATTACAATAGGTAAAAAAGCTAATGTTTTAGGTCAAACAGGTGTGACAAAATCCATAGAAGGCGGAAAATCCTATTTTGGGACGCCAATTGAAGAATCAAGAGTAAAATTAAAAGAGTTGGCATATATTAAGCGAATTCCTGAAATAATTAAACAATTAAAAAACAAATAGATGTCAGCCAGAGCAATTGTAAAAGCCTTTTATAGTTTAGATTTAGCAAAAGCAGATAATGCGATTGAAATGTTTGATAAAAATTGTCAATTGCATTGGAATAGTAGTCAAGGATATACAGCCTTAGATTATAACGGTATTGACCAAAAGCTAAAGGAGGTTAGACAATCATTTGTGTCATTTACTTATAAATTAAGTCATTTACTAAAAGAAAATAATACCATTACAGCTAGATATACAGCCTATGCAGCTACAATTGAAAGACCTGATAAGGTGGAGCCAATAGCTCATTTTATTTCAATCTGGGAAGTAAAGGATGGACTTTTATATAAAGGATACGAAATAAGTCAATTATTTGATGAAAATCCTTCTAGTTTATCATCATATTCGTAAAATAAAATTTAAAATACTTTTAGTAATCGCAATCAAAAACTTACTTTTGCATAGCAAAGAACAATTCAACATAAAATTTCTTAATCAATACAAAACATGAGCGTTTTAGTAAACAAAGATTCAAAAATAATAGTTCAAGGATTTACAGGTAGTGAAGGTACTTTTCACGCAGGTCAAATGATTGAATACGGAACAAATGTAGTAGGTGGTGTAACACCAGGTAAAGGTGGTCAAACTCATTTAGACAGACCAGTTTTTAACACAGTGCAAGAAGCTGTAGATAAAGCAGGAGCAGACACTACAATCATTTTTGTACCACCAGCATTTGCAGCAGACGCAATAATGGAAGCTGCTAACGCAGGAATTAAAGTAATTATTTGTATTACAGAAGGTATTCCTGTAGCAGATATGATTAAAGCAGCAGCTTATATCAAAGACAAAGACTGTAGATTAATTGGACCTAACTGTCCAGGCGTTATCACTCCAGGAGAAGCTAAAGTTGGTATTATGCCAGGTTTTGTTTTCAAAAAAGGAAAAGTTGGTATCGTATCTAAATCTGGTACATTAACGTATGAAGCTGCGGATCAAGTTGTAAAACAAGGATTAGGAATCACTACTGCAATTGGTATTGGTGGAGACCCAATTATTGGAACAACTACAAAAGAAGCGGTTGAGTTATTAATTAATGATCCAGAAACTGAATGTGTTGTTATGATTGGTGAAATTGGTGGTCAATTAGAAGCAGATGCTGCTAACTGGTACAAAGCTTCAGGAAGTAAAAAACCTATCGTTGGTTTTATCGCAGGTGAAACTGCACCAGCAGGACGTACAATGGGTCATGCAGGAGCAATTGTAGGTGGATCTGATGATACAGCTCAAGCTAAAAAAGCAATTATGAGAGATTGTGGTATTCACGTAGTAGATTCTCCAGCTGAAATTGGTAAAAAAGTAGCCGAAGTTATGGCTTAAATTACTTAACACTAATGTGTTAAAATAATCCAAATAAATAAACGTTTAAAGTTCGTTAGCTTAATTTAGCTAACGAACTTTTTTTATTAACATAATCAACCAAAAAATGAAACATTTAAAACTAATTTTAGCTTTAGTTGTAATTACTTTTGTTGCTAGCTGCAAAAAAAGTAATTCGGATACAACCGCAGCTAAAACAGAAACACAAAAGGATGCCAATGGATTTAGTTATCAAAGCGTAGCTAATGACCCAACAGGATTAAGATTGTATACCCTAGATAATGGTCTAAAAGTATATTTAAGCAAAAACACCGATGAGCCTAAAATCCAAACTTACATTGCAGTAAGAGCTGGTTCTAATTACGATCCCAAAGAATCTACTGGATTAGCACATTATTTAGAGCACATGGTCTTTAAGGGTACCGATCAGATTGGTACAGTTAATTGGGAAACTGAAAAAAAATATCTAGACACTATTTCTAATTTATATGAAAAACATAGAGCTGAAAAAGATCCAGATAATAAACTAGCTATTTATAAAGAGATTGATCGAGTGTCTTTAGAAGCATCAAACTATTCAGTAGCTAATGAGTATGATAAAATGTCAAGCTCTTTAGGTGCTACAGGTACTAACGCTTATACTTGGTTTGAGCAAACAGTGTATACCAATAAAATTCCGGTAAACGAATTAGACAAATTTTTAGCACTAGAAAGCGAGCGTTTTGGACAAGTAGTCTTACGTTTATTTCATACAGAATTAGAAGCTGTTTTTGAAGAGTTTAATAGAGGCCAAGATAATGATGGTCGTAAACGTTATGCAGCTATGCTGGAAGGTTTATTCCCTAATCATCCTTATGGTCAGCAATCTACTATTGGTACTGCAGAGCATTTAAAAAATCCTTCTATGATAGATATTAATAACTATTTTGACAAATATTATGTACCAAATAATATGGCAGTCGTTTTAGTTGGTGATTTAGATTTTGAATCAACCATACAAAAAGTGAACAATACCTTTGGTAAGTTTGAAAGAAAAGAAGTAGAGCATCCTGTACTACCTAAGGAAGAGCCATTAACTGCAATAGTAGAAAACGAGGTGTATGGACCAACTGCAGAAAGTATTTCTATAGCCTACAGAACAGGCGGAGTTAATACTGAAGAAGAAAAACTTGTAACCTTAGCAGATATGATTTTGGCTAATGGTAACGCTGGTTTGATGGATTTAAATTTAAATCAAAAGCAATTAGTGCAATATGCTGGATCTTCAACAACATTTTTAAACGATTATGGTTATCATTCTTTAAGTGGATCACCTAAAGAAGGTCAGTCGTTAGAAGAGTTAAAAGGTTTAATGTTAGATCAAATTAACAAACTTAAAAAAGGTGAATTTGAAGATTGGATGATTGATGCAGTTATCAATGATCTTAAAAAATCTCAATTAAAGCAATTTGAAAGTAGTACAGCTGTAGCAGATGCTTATGTTGATGCTTTTATTCATAACGAACAATGGGAAGACAAAGTCCGTTTTTTAGACGACCTAAAAAAGATTACAAAACAACAATTGGTGGATTTTGCTAATTCATTTTACAAAGATAATTACGTTGTAACGTACAAACGTAAAGGTAATGACGACAAAATCGTAAAGGTACAAAACCCAGGAATTACACCTGTTAATCTTAATAGAGGTGCTAATTCTAAATATATCGAAGACTTTAATAAAATGGAGTCAGAAGCTTTAAAACCTGTCTATGTAGATTATGCTTCAGCTATTAAAACAACTAAAACCGATAGCGGAATTAAAGTGTCATATATTGAGAATGAATCAAATGATTTATTTGACTTAAACATCATTTTTGATATGGGAAGTGATAATGACAAAAAATTAGATTTAGCAGTAGGTTATTTAGAGTATTTAGGCACAGATAAATATTCAAATGAAGACTTGAAAAAAGAGTTTTATAAATTAGGAATAGATTATTACGTTAATACAGGTAATGAGCAAACTTTTATTGGTTTAAATGGGTTAAAAGAAAATCTTCCAAAAGGTCTTGAGCTGTTAGAAGAATTATTGGATAATGCTGTACCAAACCAAGAAGCATATAGTAAATACGTGCAATCTATTGCTAAAGGAAGACAAAATAATAAAACTAATAAAGGTAGTATTTTAAGAAGTGGTTTAATGAATTATGCTAAATATGGCGAAAATTCTAGCTTACGAAATATCATTCCTGTAACAGAATTAAATAGTATTAATCCTCAAGAATTAGTAAATCTAACCAAAGATTTAAAAAACTACAAACAGCGTATGTTTTATTACGGTAAAGATGTAGATAATGCAATTTCAGCTATAAATAAATCTCATAAAGTAAGTCAAGATCTTAAAGATTATCCTGAAGCAGTTACTTTTACAGAAAAAGAAACTGGAGGAAATGTGTATTTTGTAGATTTTGACATGGTACAATCAGAAATGATGTTTTTAGCAAAAGGAGAACCTTTTAAAGCAGAAAACATGGCTGCATCTACATTATTTAACACCTATTTTGGAGGAGGTTTATCCTCAATAGTTTTTCAGGAAATTAGAGAATCTAAATCATTAGCATATTCTGCATGGTCTAATTATAGTACTGCTAGAGAAAAAGACGATTCTAATTATGTAATGGCATACATTGGTACTCAGGCAAACAAAATGCCACAAGCAGTGGAGGCTATGATGGGATTAATGAATGATATGCCAGAGTCTGAAGCACAGTTTAATGCAGCTAAAGAGTCTACTTTAAAGCAAATAGCAGCACAACGTATTAATAAATCTAGTATTTTCTGGAGTTATGAAAGACTTCAAAAATTAGGAATCTCAGAGGATAACAGAGAAGCTATGTATAATGCAATTAAAGATATGACTTTAGCGGATTTACGCGAGTTTTTTAATAAAAACATAAAAGGAGAAGATTATAACGTTATGGTAATTGGAAACAAAAAAGATGTGGATTTAAAAGCTCTAAATAAATTAGGAAAAGTACAAGAGATGGATGTGGATTATTTATTTAATTACGAAAAACAAGAAGACGTTAAAATGTAATTAAAACAACATAAAGAGACTGCAAGAAGGCTATAGATTAAAACCTCATAATTGTATAAATTATGAGGTTTTTTTATACATAACAATTTGTAATTACTATATTTGAAATAGTAAACTAACAATATATTTTCGATTAAATCGAAAAACAAAAAATAGATCATAAATGAAACTTTTAGAAGGGAAAACAGCAATTATTACAGGTGCTTCCAGAGGTATTGGTAAAGGGATTGCTCAAGTATTTGCTCAGCAAGGTGCAAATGTAGCATTCACTTACAGTTCGTCTGTAGAGGCTGCAAACGAGTTAGAAAAAGAATTAAATGCTTTTGGTGTAAAAGCAAAAGGATATAAAAGTAACGCAGCAAGTTTTGACGAAGCACAGCAATTAGCAGAGGATGTTTTAGCAGAATTTGGTAGCATTGATGTGTTAATAAATAATGCAGGTATTACTAAAGATAACTTGTTAATGAGAATGGGTGAACAAGATTTTGATCAAGTAATTGAAGTTAATCTTAAGTCTGTTTTTAATATGACAAAAGCAGTACAACGTACTATGTTAAAGCAACGTAAAGGATCTATAATTAACATGAGTTCTGTAGTTGGTGTCAAAGGTAACGCTGGACAAACTAACTACGCAGCATCAAAAGCTGGTATTATTGGTTTTTCTAAATCTGTAGCTTTAGAGTTAGGCTCTAGAAATATTAGAAGTAATGTGATTGCACCAGGTTTTATCGAAACAGAAATGACTGCAAAGTTAGATGAAGAAACCGTTAAAGGATGGCGTAATGCTATACCACTTAAGCGTGGTGGTACACCAGAAGATATTGCTAATGTATGTGTGTTTTTAGCATCAGATATGTCTGCCTATGTAACTGGACAAACTATAAATGTTGATGGTGGAATGTTAACCTAAAATTGGGTTAGCCACAAACGGTCTTACAATAATTAAACCATGAAAAACATTATTTTTGCATTGACGCTTTTTTTAGTGTCAGCGTTAAATGCTTCAGCTCAAGAATGGATTGACTATAAATCCGAAGAGCATGCATTTATTGCTAAATATCCTGTTCAACCTGTACAAACACTTGAAGTTATAGATACGGAAGTAGGACCTTTAGATATGTACATGATTATGCATGTGGCAACTTCAGAAAATAGTATTAATGTTGTTTATTCTGTTATAAAATCAGCATATCCAAAGTCTCAATTCGAAGATGTAGCGGATAATTATGAAGATGAAGTTCTTGATGCAGCGGTTCAAGGTGCTGTGCAAAATGTTAATGGTACATTAATATTTAAAAACGAAGTAACTCACAATGGCTATCCAGGAAGGAGTTTTAAAATTGAAATTGAAAAGGCATATATTTATATGAATGCTTATTTAGTAGATAATATAATGTTTGTATCTCAAGTAATATGCTTGACAGAAAATGATAATAATAAGGATATCAAACGTTTTATGGACGCGTTTGATATTATTAAAGTAAAAGAAGATTAAGTGTCTGCAGATACTATATTATATATCATTTTAGCAGGAATAATCGCTGTATTATTAGCCTTATTTCAGTATTATAAAACAAAAAGCGCATCAAAAGATAATGCGCTTTTTGCTTTTTTACGTTTTATCACCTTGTTTTCAGTCTTATTATTACTAATAAATCCAAAATTTGAGCAAGTAGAATATTATACTGAAAAACCAAACTTAATATTAGCGGTAGATAATTCAGCATCGTTAAAGCATTTAAATCAAGCAGATAAGGCTAAAACATTCACTAACTATATTCTAAAAAACACTCAGGTTACTGATAAATTTAATGTAAAACTGTTTGCTTTTGGAGAGGATATAAAAGTTGCAGATAGTTTTACTTTTGCAGATCGTCAAACTAATGTTGATAAAGTTTTTAAATCCTTAACCCAAGTGTATAAAAACACAGTGTCGCCAACTATAATGGTAACAGATGGTAATCAGACTATTGGTAATGATTATCAATTTTCTGCAAAAAAATATAATCAAGCTATTTACCCAATAATCCTTGGTGATACAGTAGTTTACTCAGATTTGCAGATTAGTAAGCTAAATGTTAATAAATACGCATATTTAAAAAATAATTTTCCTCTTGAAGCTATAGTAGTCTATAATGGTAGTCAACCAATAACTAGTAAGTTTATAGTCACAAAAGGAAATGCTACCGTTTTTTCCAAACCAATAACTTTAGATAAATCTAATAATAGTCAAGTTTTAAATTTTACTTTACCTGCAAATGATGTTGGAGTGCAAGATTACAAAGCACAAATAATTCCGTTAGATACTGAAAAAAATAAGACCAATAACTACAAAAATTTTGCAGTAGAAGTCATTGATCAAAAATCTAAAATTGCTATTGTTAGTACTATTTTACATCCTGATTTAGGAGCTATTAAAAAAAGTATTGAAAGTAATGAGCAACGTGAAGTTGTGTTTTTAAACCCTAATAAAATTTTAAATCAATTAAATGATTTTCAATTAGTTATACTATATCAGCCAAATGCTTTGTTTAAGTCATTGTTTGATGAATTACAAAAGCAAAACAAGAATAAATGGGTTATTATTGGAGCAAAAACAGATTGGCAATTTTTAAATAAAGTGACTAGTAGTTATAATTTAGATTATACCTCACAAACCGAAGATTATCAACCTTCATTTAATAAAAATTATAACCCTTTTATAGTTGAAGATATAGATTTTGAAAATCTTCCTCCTTTAAAATCTACTTTTGGTGAGGCTATTTTTAATCAACCGTTTGAAACAATATTGTATAAAACAGTATCTAGTATAAAAACAGAACAACCGTTATTAGCTACTTTAGAAACTAATGGAACTAGGGAAGCAGTATTGTTTGGAGAAGATATTTGGAAATGGCGAGCGCAAAGTTACATTAACGAAGACAGTTTTTTAAAGTTTGATAATTTTATTGGTAAATTAGTTCAATACTTGGCATCTAATAAGCGTCGCAATAGATTGAATATTGATTATAATTCATTTTACAACGGAAGTGATAATATTGTTATAAACGCTCAGTTTTTTAATAAAAATTACGAGTTTGATACTGATGCATCCTTGGTGATTTCATTAAAAAACACAAAAACCCAAGCTGTTTTAAATAGACCTTTGATTTTAAAAGGAAATAGTTATCAAGTTAACTTAAATGGATTAGAATCTGGAAACTACAACTTTACGGTAAATTCAGCTTCAGAGAATATTTCAGTTTCTGGTACTTTTAAAATTATTGAGTATAACGTAGAGCAACAATTTTTAAACGCAGATGTAACAAAGTTGCAACAATTAGCTACTAATAGTGGTGGTGAAGCATATTTTATAAATAGTTATGAGGCTTTAATCGATAGTTTATTAAACGATAATCGTTACCAACCCATTCAAAAAAGCAATAAAAGTGTTGTACCTTTGATTGATTGGTCATACTTACTATTTATTATCGCTTTAAGCTTAGCGTTAGAATGGTTTATCAGAAAATTTAAAGGATTAATTTAAAATTAAAAAAAATTATGGAAAAATTACCAAAAGGAGCATTTCCTTTTATAATAGCAGCAGTAATAGGATTAATTATTATGGCTAAATCGGTTAAAACAATTGATTCTGGTCATGCAGGAGTATTGTATCAACTTGGAGGTGGAGTAGATCCAGATAGCGAACCACTTGGTGAAGGTATAAATTTTGTAGCACCTTGGAACAGTGTTATCGATTACGAGGTTAGACAACAAGAATTACCAGAAAAAATGTCTGTGTTATCTTCAAACGGTTTGGATATTAAATTAGATGCTTCTGTATTATATCAACCTGATTATAAAAACTTAAGTAAATTACATAAAGAAAAAGGTAGAGAATATGTAAGCAGAGTATTGCAGCCTGCCATACGTAGTGCAGCTAGAAGCGTTGTAGGGCGTTATACTCCAGAGCAATTATATTCTAGTAAACGTGATGCTATTCAAGATGAAATTTTTGAAGAAACCAAAAAAATCGTCGAGTCACAATACATACAATTAAATAACATTTTGATTAGAGATGTGACTTTACCTCCAACTATTAAAGATGCAATTGAGCGTAAACTTAAACAAGAACAAGAATCTTTAGAGTATGAGTTTAGATTAGTTACTGCTGCTAAAGAAGCTGAAAAAGTAATTATCGAAGCTCAAGGTAAAGCTGATGCAAACAAAATTTTAAGTGCGTCATTAACTGATAAAATATTACAAGATAAAGGAATAGAAGCTACTGTAAAGCTTTCAGAATCTAATAATAGCAAAGTAATTGTGATTGGATCAGGAGATAGCGGAATGCCTATTATTTTAGGTAACCAATAAATTGAGTATTAGAATTTTTATAAAAACTTAAAATTATTTTATAATAAATTTGGTTTTTAAAATAAAATTTAACAATCTTTGTACAGAGCAAAAAAAGACATGAACTTTATTCAATTACATCATCATCATTTCCATACTAGCACTCAAGCCAGTTAGAAATGTATTGAATAAAATCAAAATATATTTTAAAACCGTTTGAGTAAATCAAACGGTTTTTTGTTTTTATACACTTTCCTAAAGATTTACTCAAATTTTCAAAAAAAATCTAAAAAATTTAAAAAGAAATAAAATGAGTAAATTAAAAATTGCAATTCAAAAATCAGGAAGATTAAACGAGGATTCGATGCAAATCCTTAAAGATGTTGGTATTTCTATAGATAATGGTAAAGACCAATTAAAAGCATCTGCAAAAAACTTTCCATTAGAAATTTTTTATCTGCGTAATGGAGATATTCCACAATACCTTAAAGACGGTGTGGTGGATGTTGCTATTATTGGAGAAAACGTTTTAATCGAAAAAGGAAACGATATCACAATTGCTGAAAAACTAGGATTTTCAAGTTGTAAAGTTTCTGTGGCAGTGCCAAAAGGTGTTAAATACAATTCTGTAAGAGATTTAGAAGGAAAACGCATCGCAACGTCTTACCCAAATACAGTTAATCAATTTTTAGAGAAAAACGGAGTAACAGCCAACTTACACATTATTAATGGGTCTGTAGAGATTGCTCCAAACATTGGATTAGCGGATGCTATTGTAGATATTGTATCTAGCGGAAGTACATTATTTAAAAACGGTTTAAAAGAAGCAGAAGTTATTTTAAAGTCAGAAGCGGTATTAGCGGTATCTCCTCAAATTTCTGATGATAATCAGGCTATACTTGATAAACTGCAGTTCAGATTACAATCTGTTTTAAAAGCTAGACAATCCCGCTACGTATTATTAAATGCACCAAATAACAAGGTGGACGATATTATAAATATTTTACCAGGAATGAAAAGCCCAACGGTTTTACCATTGGCACAAGAGGGTTGGAGTTCAATCCACTCTGTAATTAACAAAAATGATTTTTGGGAAATTATTGACGAACTAAAGCTAAACGGAGCAGAAGGTATCCTAGTTTGTCCAATCGATAACATGGTACTATAACATAACGTCACTTTGAGTGATTTTGAGGTACGAGAAATTGTATCGAGAAGCTTAATAAAAAACTAAAATGAAAACAATAAGCAACCCAAACCAATCGTCTTGGTCAGACATTTTGCAACGTCCAACGCAAACCGTTAATGATATAGAAGCTACGGTAACTCAAATTTTTGAAGACGTACAGCGTAATGGTGACCAAGCAGTAGCTAAGTACACGCAATTATTTGATGGCGCAGAATTAGAGTCAAATGTGGTTACAGTTGAAGAAGTTGAAGCAGCAAGTGCTAAGGTTTCAAAGCCATTAAAAGAAGCCATTCAGCAAGCAAAAAATAATATTGAAGCGTTTCATGCTGCACAAAAAACCGAAAAAGTTAGTGTACAAACAACAGAAGGTGTTAACTGTTGGCAAGAAAAAAGAGCGATTCAGAAAGTCGGGATTTACATACCTGCTGGTACAGCGCCTTTATTTTCAACGGTTTTAATGCTAGCAGTGCCTGCGCAAATTGCAGGTTGCAAAGAGATAGTATTATGTTCTCCGCCAAATAAAGAGGGTAAAATTGCTAACGAAATTTTATATGCAGCACAACTTTGCGGAGTGACTAAAATTATAAAAGTTGGCGGAATCCAAGCGATCGCTGGTTTAACGTTTGGTACAGCAAGTATCCCTCAGGTTTACAAAATATTTGGACCAGGAAATCAATTTGTAACGGTTGCTAAGCAATTAGCAACTAAATATGGTGTTGCTATTGACATGCCTGCAGGTCCAAGTGAGTTATTAGTTGTGGCAGATGATACTGCAAATGCTAGTTATGTGGCTTCGGATTTATTAAGCCAAGCCGAGCATGGAGCGGATAGCCAAGTCATTTTGGTGTCTACCTCTCAAAAGTTAATTGACGCTGTCGCGGAAGAGATTCAGCTTCAGCTAAAAGCGCTTCCAAGACAAGATATTGCACAACAAGCTATAGATAATTCTAAATCTATTTTAGTTGAAACTGATGCCATAGCATTAGATTTAATTAATCAATACGGACCAGAACATTTTATTGTTTGTACGGATAATAACGATTTTTATGTGGACGGAATAGAGAATGCAGGATCTGTGTTTATTGGTAATTACACACCAGAAAGTGCTGGAGATTATGCATCTGGAACCAATCACACCTTGCCAACTAATGGGTTTAGTAAAGCCTATTCAGGAGTAAATTTAGATAGTTTTACAAAAGCGATTACGTTTCAAAATATTACAAAACAAGGGTTACTAAATATTGGAAACACTATTGAGTTAATGGCTGAAGCCGAAGGATTACAAGCACACAAAAATGCGGTTACTATTCGTTTAAATGATTTAAAATAGTGCAACGTCCTACTGAACTGGTTTCAGTTTCAAACAAGAATAATACAACAGAATATTGCCAATACATTTAGTAATAAGAGAAAATGAACCAAAAAACAAACATAAACAATCTGGTTAGAGCTAACATAAAAGCGCTAAAACCATATTCTTCTGCAAGAGATGAGTTTAAAGGGACTGCAGATGTTTTTCTAGATGCAAACGAGAATCCATTTGGAGATTTAAACAGATATCCTGATCCGCAGCAAAAAGAAATTAAGGATAAATTATCTGCCATTAAAAAGGTCGCAACAGACCAAATTTTTATTGGTAATGGTAGTGATGAAGTTATAGATTTAGCGTTTCGTATTTTTTGCGAACCTGGAAAAGATAAGGTCTTAACCTTTACGCCAACTTACGGAATGTATAATGTGTCTGCCAACATCAATAATATTGAAGTTATAGAACAACCGTTAATTAACGATTTTCAGATTAATTTAAATCAATTACAACCGTATTTAGATTTTGAAGATGTTAAAATCATATTTATATGTTCGCCTAATAACCCAACAGGAAACAGTTTAAATCCTGAAGATATTGAATATATTTTGGAAAATTTTAACGGTATCGTAATTGTGGACGAGGCTTATATTGACTTTAGTGCGCAAGCATCTTTTATTAAAAACATTGATAAGTTTAATAATTTAATTGTAAGTCAAACTTTTAGTAAAGCGTGGGGATTGGCGGGCGTTAGGGTAGGTGTTGCTTATGCTAGTCAGGCTATAATTACACTTTATAACCGTGTTAAACCACCTTATAATGTGAGTACTTTAAATCAAGAAGCTGTTTTAAAAAGTTTGAATTATTTGGAAGAAGTGACGCAAAATATTGATACTATTCTTGATGAAAGAGCAAAGTTAAAAGACGCATTAATTAAATTGGATATTGTAAAGAAAATATATCCTACGGATGCTAATTTTTTGTTAGTTGAAGTTGATGATGCAAATAAAACGTATCAATATCTAATAGAAGAGAAAGTAATTATTAGAAATAGAAATACACAAGTTAAAAACTGCGTTCGTATAACTGTTGGGACACCGGAAGAAAACAACACATTAATCGAAACATTAAAAAGAATATAACACGTTTTTCTGAACGTGTTTCAGGATTTCACTACAACAAATAGCACATGAAAAAAGTATTATTTATAGACAGAGACGGAACATTGGTATTAGAGCCACCTGTAGATTATCAATTAGATAGTTTAGAGAAGCTAGAGTTTTACCCCAAAGTGTTTCAATACATGGCTAAAATTGCTTCAGAATTAGATTACGAGCTGGTAATGGTTACAAATCAGGATGGTTTAGGAACAGATTCATTTCCGGAAGACACCTTTTGGCCTGCACAAAATAAAGTGATGACTGCTTTTGAAAAGGAAGGCGTTGTTTTTAGTGATGTTTTTATTGATAAAACATTTCCGCATGAAAATGCAGAGACACGTAAGCCTAGAACAGGGTTATTGACTAAGTATTTTGATGAGACACAGTACGATTTAAAAAATTCGTTTGTGTTAGGAGATCGAATTACAGACATGGAATTGGCTAAAAATTTAGGCGCTAAAGGTATCTTTTTGTCTGAGGATCCAGAATTAGGAGCTGACGAAATTGAAACATCTAAACAAGCTATTTTTGATTGTATAGCATTGACAAGCACAGATTGGGAAGCTATCTATGAGTTTTTAAAATTAGAAGATCGTGTTCAAGAAATCACTAGAAACACTAACGAGACTAAGATTTATATCAAATTAAATTTAGATGGTTCTGGAAAAAATGATATTGATACTGGTTTATCCTTTTTTGACCACATGTTAGACCAAATTGGTCGTCATGGTGCAATGGATTTAACAATAAAAGTTGAAGGCGATTTAGAAGTGGACGAGCACCATACGATAGAAGATACGATGATTGCTTTAGGGGAGTTGTTTAATAAAGCTTTAGGTAATAAATTAGGTATCGAGCGTTACGGATTTTGTTTACCAATGGATGACTGTTTAGCGCAAGTTGCAGTTGATTTTGGTGGTAGAAACTGGTTAGAATGGGACGCTGATTTTAAACGTGAAAAAATTGGTGATATGCCAACAGAAATGTTTTTCCATTTATTTAAATCGTTTACCGACGGTGCAAAATGTAACTTAAACATAAAAGCGGAAGGTACTAATGAGCATCATAAAATAGAAGGCATCTTTAAAGCATTTGCTAAAGCTATGAAAATGGCAGTAAAACGCGATTCTAACAAAATGTTTTTACCATCAACTAAAGGGATGTTGTAAATCAGCTATTAGCTGTTAGCCATTTGCTGATAGCGAAAAACGAAAAGCCAAATTATGAAACTAGTAATTATAGACTACGGAGCAGGTAATATAAAAAGTATACAATTTGCGTTTAAACGCTTAGGGTATGATGCTATATTATCTAATAATCCAGAAGAAATCAAAGCAGCAGATAAAGTAATTTTTCCAGGAGTTGGAGAGGCGAGTTCAGCAATGAAAATGCTTAAATCAAGTGGTTTGGATGCTTTAATTCCAACATTAAAACAACCGGTTTTGGGGATTTGCTTAGGCATGCAATTGATGTGTAAATCGTCTGAAGAAGGAAATACAGAAGGTTTAGGTATTTTTGATGTGATTGTTAAGCGTTTTGATAACTCAGTTAAAGTACCGCAAATGGGATGGAATACTATTGCAGATCTAAAGTCTGATTTGTTTAAGGGTGTCAAAAATGAAGAATTTATGTATTCCGTACATAGTTTTTATGCGGAAAACTGTAAAGAAAGCATCGCGACTACTACTTATAGTATAGACTTTGCTTCAGCTTTGCAACACAATAATTTTTATGGTGTACAATTTCATCCTGAAAAAAGTAGTACTGCAGGAGAACAGATATTAAAGAATTTTATTGAATTGTAAACCATAATGTTGTCACCTTGAGCGCAGTCGAAAGGTCTTGAATTAAAATAAAAAGTAAATAAAAAAATAATTTCCACTTTTGTGGGCAAGAGATATGAGAATAATACCAGCAATTGACATTATAGAAGGAAAGTGTGTACGTTTGACTAAAGGAGATTACAGTACCACAAAAATCTACAACGAAAACCCATTAGAAGTTGCTAAGCAATTTGAAGATGCAGGAATTGAATACTTACACATGGTAGATCTAGAAGGTGCAAAAGCATCACACGTAGTAAACTATAAAGTCTTAGAGCAAGTCGCGTCTAAAACCAATCTTAAAATCGATTTTGGAGGTGGTTTAAAGTCTGATAACGATATTATAACAGCATTTAACTCAGGAGCAAAACAAATTACAGGAGGAAGTATAGCTGTTAAAAACAGAGATGCTTTTGAAGGTTGGATACGCAAGTACGGTTCTCAAAAAATTATTCTTGGTGCAGATTGTAATAATGAGAAAATTGCAATTAGTGGATGGTTAGAAGAGAGTAGCTTGGAAGTTATACCGTTTATAAAAGATTACCAAAAACAAGGCATACAATATGTGGTTTGTACGGATATTTCTAAAGATGGCATGTTAGAAGGCCCTTCTATAGAATTGTATAAAAATATTATTGAACAATGCAGTAATGACAGTTCTGGTCAGTCAGTTAAGTTGATTGCATCAGGTGGTGTAACTACCATTGAAGACTTAGAAAAGCTTGCAGAGATTGGATGTGAAGGTGTAATTATAGGAAAAGCACTGTATGAAAACAGAATTACTTTAAAAGAATTAGAACGCTTTTTATAATGCTCCTTATTGTGATATAGAGTAAAAAATGCGATTATAAAGTTACACTGAGCGCAGTCGAAGTGTCTCTCTGACGTATTTCAATACTTATTAAATAGTAGTATAATAATTAATAATAAACCTTGATTTCGAGGATTTAAATATGCTTACAAAACGAATCATACCATGCTTAGACATTAAAGACGGAAGAACCGTTAAAGGTGTCAATTTTGTAAACCTACGTGATGCAGGAGATCCAGTAGAATTAGCTAAGCAATACGCTTTAAAAGGAGCAGACGAATTAGTGTTTTTAGATATTTCAGCAACACTAGAAGGTCGAAAAACCATGATTGATATGGTTTTAAAAGTGGCTGAACATGTTAATATTCCGTTTACGGTTGGCGGTGGTATTTCTTCAATCGCAGATGTTGATGTGTTATTAAAATCTGGTGCTGATAAAGTATCTATCAATTCTTCAGCAGTAAAAAGACCAGAATTAGTTAACGAATTGGCTAATAAGTTTGGTAGCCAATGTGTTGTGGTTGCTATTGATGCAAAACAAATAGATGGTGAATGGATCGTGCATTTGGCTGGCGGAAGTATTCCTACCGAACTAAATTTATTTGATTGGGCAAAAGAAGTTGAAAGTAGAGGAGCAGGAGAGATTTTGTTTACATCTATGAATAACGATGGTACTAAAGCAGGTTTTGCAAATGAAGCTTTAGCAAAGTTATCCGAAACATTAAATATTCCGATAATAGCTTCAGGAGGCGCAGGAACAGTACAACATTTTGTTGATACGTTTAAAGATGGTAAGTCTGACGCTGCTTTAGCTGCAAGTGTTTTTCATTTTGGTGAAATAGCAATACAAGATTTAAAAGAAGAATTAAGAGAAAATAATATAGAAGTTAGATTGTAAAACGTTCTACTTAGAGCTAGCAACATTACGTCATTTCGAGTGATTTGTGAAGCATGAGCAAATTGTATCGAGAAGCGCAACAAAAAAGTTACTCAATACAAAATTGTAAAAAAGACAATGTCACTCGAACTGACGACACGATAATAAGCACAAAGTCATACTGAACTTGTTTCAGTATCAAATAATTAAGAAAACATTACTAAGCAAATAAAAACACTTAGCAATACCAATACATAACAAGATGACTATAGATTTCAACAAAAACAATGACGGTCTAGTACCAGCAGTAATCCAAGATGCCACAACAAAAAACGTTTTGATGTTGGGTTACATGAACGAGGAAGCATTCAATAAAACAAAAGACACTAAATTAGTTACTTTTTTTAGTCGCACAAAAAACAGATTATGGACTAAAGGGGAAGAAAGTGGAAACGTATTGAACCTAGTTGATATTAAGCTTGATTGTGATAACGACACCTTACTAATACAAGTTAATCCAAAAGGACCAACATGTCATAAAGGGTCTGATACGTGTTGGGATGACGCTAATTCTGAAAATTTCGGTTTTATTTCAAAATTAGAAAATACTATTGAAAGTAGAGTGGCAGCTGGTAATACAGAGAAATCTTATGTGGCGTCGTTATTTGCTTCAGGAATTAATAAAGTAGCACAAAAGGTGGGTGAAGAAGCTGTAGAAGTTGTTATTGAAGCAATGGATAACAAAGACGATTTATTTTTAAGTGAAAGTGCAGATTTACTGTTTCATTATTTAATGTTATTGCAAGCTAAAGGGTTTAAGCTTAATGATGTTGTGGATGTTTTAAAAGGAAGAGAGAAGAAGTAAATATAAGAACTGTCGCTAATTTTTTAGCGACAGTTTATCTAATGATAAAATAGAAAGTTTAATCGTGCATTAGAACCACGTAAAACCGTTATGTGTTATTACTTAGGTGTGTTTTTTATTATTGCTAATGTTTGCTCTAGCCAATCTTTATCAAAATCTAAAGCAAATTCTGGAGTGACACCTTTCCCTTCGTAAGCTATGTACTTATTAAAATTCATATCTGTTGGAGTAATATTAAAATTACCAGAAGGGGTATTGTAGTTGTAACCATAATTCATTCCGTAAGCAATAATACCGCGAGTGGTCTGTCCTAAATGTTTCGCGTTTTTTAATGCTTTTAGTTTTAAAGTAAATTGCTCACCATTACTTCCTGTAAAGCAATTGGTTAAAATATAAACGTTCTTCTTTTTTAATAATTTTAAAAATGGATCAGATAGTTTACTGTTTCCACCAGCATTACTTCTTAAATCCACAATTACATTTGTAGCGCTTAGCTCTTTTTTCGCTTTAGCATAAAAGTCTATAAACGCTTTTCGATTAGATTTACTAAACGAACTAAAGTTACCAAAATACAAATATTGAATATCTGGTGTTAATTGTCTAAACTCCCAGTTAGATTGGTCTTTTATAGGTAATTCTTCGTTATTAGTGTTGCTTACTTTTTTATATATCCAAAGTCTTCCATTTTCAAAAGATATATTTTTAACAAACCCAGGAGTTCTAGTGCTTGGGTTATAGTAAAACAAATTATATTTTAGTCCGACGGTATGGGTAGCATAAACTATAATTTGTCCAGCGTCCCATTGTTTTAGGTTACTTTTTAAAACAACACCTACTAAGGTTTCACTTTCTTTTTGTTGGTAAATTCCAATTTTAAGATCATCACCATAATTATAAATACCTTCTAGTTCTTCATCATTTTTTTTGGATAATTCGGCCTTCAAATCGTTTAAATTATATTCTGTTTTTGGATGATTTTTAAAAGCATTACTTGCTTTAAAGTCATTTAGTTTTAAAGTATCTTTTAAGTCTTCCTTATTAATAGGTGTTTTAGTATAGCTTAATGAGGCATGCACATCATTAACTAAAACCATTTGTTGTAATAACATTTTATAGCAATCCTCTATTAAAATGGGCTGCTTCATTTGGTTAGATAAGTTTGTGTAAGTATTTTCAAATTGGGTTGCTTTCTCACCTTTAATTTGCGTTTTAAAAGAAGGCATTGCTTTTATTTTTTCAACAATAAAATCTAAATCGGTTTTACAGTCGCAAGTTTCGGTTTGAGAAAAAGTAAGCTGAATAGAAGCTAAAAAAAGAACTAAAATTAATGTGAAATTTTTCATTGTAACAGGTTTTAATTGATTAAACTTTCTGAAACAAAGATATATTTCAAATCAAATAAAAATCAATTATAACAAGGGTTTGGGGTGAGATACCGTTATGCTGTGGCGAAATTTAAAGCACTTTTAATAGCTTCTAAATAAGTTTTGGATATTGGCACTTCTATGTTATGCGATAGTACTAAAAAGTGTTTCCCTTTTTCGGTTTTCCAAGACTGAAAATGATAAGGGTTTATAACGTAAGAGCGATGAGTGCGTTGTAAATCTGTAAAAGTAGTTTCGATAGTAGATAATTTATTCCTGATCAAACTTTTTTTAAGAATAGCTCCAGATATATAAAAAACCTCAATATAATTGTCTGAAGATTGTACAGCAATTAAATCGTTTAAATGAAGCTTTAAACTTTCATAATTACCTTCTCCTTTAATCTCAATTTTTTTATCCTCTAATATTTTTTCAAAATATTTGCCAAAAGCAAAGCGACCAATAATTATAATTGGTAAAATAATAGCTAATGCAGGTAGTAAAAGTGACATAAGCATATAGCCTAAAGTATGTGGATTTGCTTGTCCAGCGACCACAACATATAAATAATAAGACCTAGCTAAAATAACAGAAACAACAGACAGGCTTAATAAAAACAGTATTTCGTGTTTTAATAACCAATTATTTTGTGACTGTTTATAAATGTAATTTTGTAGCGGTAAAAATAGTAAGTAGGATACTGTAGCAATCAGACTATAAAAAGGTAAATACTTTAGCTTTTCTGATGTGTTAAGCTCACTTATGTCTAAAGGTTCAGTAATAAATAAAAATAAAAAAATCCATAAAGCAAGACCAAATCCAATAATAACGTGGTGTTTTAAATAAGGATCAAAGGGATATTTTAAATTCAAATTATAAAAGTTTTAAAAAGCATCAATTACATAATTGATGCTTTTGTGTGTATTGATCAGCTTTATGATATCCATCCTTTTTTAGTTGCATGATTGGCTAGCCATACTAAAGCCATTCCCACAATCACTATCATTGGTGTCATTGCATTAGCCATTTTTAGTACAAATACTAAATAATACATTTGTACTAATGCTGCAATTAACGAAATTAATAAAACATGAAAAGCCCATTTTTTTCTTATCACCAGAGCTAAACTTCCAATTGCTCCAGCAAAAACAGCTATAGCAAAAGCACCAATATACCAAGAAGGTAAGTTTGCATACATCTCTTGTTCAGCTTTTGGTAGTTGTTCTAATACTTCGTCAGTCATCATAGATTGTCCTATGTAAGCAAATACGCCTAAAAGGTTCCATATTAAGGCAATAATACTAATTACTAAAAACCACATAGGTGGTTTTTGTGAGTTTACATTTGTCATAAAGTTAGTTTTAGTTAGTTATTAAGGTTTCAAGGTATAAAATTTTTGCGAAATGATTACAAAGCAGTATTTTCGGCATTCATAAAATATCATGCAAAAAAAGTATTTCTACGTCATTACAATTCAATATTTAGGGTATAGGTTTCATGGTTGGCAAAAGCAGCCTAACTTAAAGACCTTACATTTAATGATTGACAGAACTTTAAATTTCATCTTAGAAAAAAAGAAATTTAAAACACTAACTTCTGGTCGTACAGATGCTATGGTAAGTGCGGAGAGTGCTGCTTTCGAGTTGTTTTTAGAAGAGCCTATTGATGATTTTGAAGCATTTATGGCCTTGTTTAATTACAATCTACCACAAGATCTTCGTGCTTTGACAATTAAAGAGGTGGATAGTAAATTTAATATTATTCAACATTCTAAAATAAAAGAGTATTTATACGTTTTTGCATTTGGCGGTAAGTTTCATCCGTTTTGTGCACCAATATTAACTACAATTTTAGATCCTTTAGATATTGAGTTAATGAAAAAGGCAGCGAGACTGTTTGAAGGAGAACATTTTTTAAAACACTATTGTTATAGACCAACAGATAATGGTATATATAATAGGACTATTTTAAAATGCGAAATTGTTGAAAACACGATTTATACAGCAAACTTTTTTCCAGAACAAAGTTATATACTGCGTGTAAAGGGAAAGGGGTTTATGCGTAATCAAATCCGTTTAATGATGGGAGCATTGATTGAAATTGGTCAAGGTAAACGCACATTAGCAGATATTGAAGCCAGTTTAAAACCAGATTTTGAAGGTCATAATCACTACATAGCTCCTGCTTCTGGATTAATTTTAAAGGATATCGAGTTCGAGTAAAAGTTATCAAATTCTTCATAATTTCTACATTTTAACACCATTTTAATATAAAAACCTCTGTTTTATAGGTGTTTGTTGAAATTCTATAACATTCTTAAAAAATCATATAACATGCCAACTGGATTAGTGTTGCATCTTTGTATCAAAGAAATTAACAACATTAAAAACAGAACACATGAATTATTTGAATATGCAAGATGAGAAAATACTACCTGTAGTTGTAGAGTTAAATACGTTATTAGCAGATTATAATATATACTACCAAAAATTAAGAAGTTTCCATTGGAATGTTTTAGGAAAAAACTTTTTTGATTTACATGAAAAATTTGAAAACATGTACAACGAAGCAAAATTAAAAGTAGATGAAATAGCAGAACGCATTTTAACTTTAAGACACCACCCAGTAAGTAAATTTAGTAATTATTTAAAAATTTCGTCACTATCCGAAGCCTCAAGCATGATTACTGATCAAGAAATGATAGAGGAACTACTAAATGACCACAAGACGATGTTAGCGCAAATGTCTCAAGTACTTAGTAAAGCGGAAGAAGCAGGAGATGAGGGAACAATTGATTTGATTGGTGCATACATTAGAGAGCTTGAAAAATCAAGTTGGATGTTAAACGCTTGGTCTAAAAATACCTCAGAGCAACTAAAAAAAGTAGTAACTACCAGTTAATTAAAAGTTTAAAACTATTACATCTTAATTAACTTAATAAAACAATATGAAATCTCAATTATCAGAAGCATACAACCTATTAATCGACAAGTTAGAATCTTGGTTTAATGCTATAGTATCCAATATACCAAATCTAGTTTTAGCCATAGTTGTATTAGTAGCAGCCTATTTTATAGCTAAATATGTAAATAAATATGTAACAAAATTAGTATCTAGAAAAATTCAGCAAAACTCTATTACTAACATGATAGGTAGTCTATCATCGGTAGTTGTAGTATTAGCAGGACTGTTTTTGGCCTTAGGTATTTTAAACTTAAGTAAAACTTTAACCTCTTTACTAGCAGGTGCTGGTGTTGCAGGTTTAGCAATTGGTTTAGCATTGCAAGGGACATTATCTAACACGTTTGCTGGTATTGTATTGTCTTTTAGAAAAAAAATACAAATTGGGCATTGGGTAGAAACCAATGGGTTTTCTGGAGAGGTTATAGATATTAATTTAAAAGATTTTACCATAAAGGAAGCTGACAATAACATGGTGATAATCCCAAATAAGATGATCCTTGACAATCCCATGAAAAATTACACCTTAACCACTAAAATGAGAGTTTTCTTGGAATGTGGAGTAGGTTATGAATCGGATTTAGATCATGTAGAACAATTAACTAAAGCAACCATTTGCAATACATTTGATCAAATAGAAAAACCAGAAGATGTGGAGTTTTACTACACAGAATATGGAGGAAGCTCGATTAACTACCTATGTAGATTTTGGATAGATGCAGAAAATGCTTTAGAAAAAATGAGATCAAAAAGTAAAGCTATAATTGAAATAAAGAAAGCTTACGACAAAGAAAATATAAACATACCATTTCCAATTAGAACACTTCAATTTGATAACAAACTATCATTTGATGTGCCTAAGGAAACCGAGAATTCATTCTCAAACAATTAAAAGTAAAGCGCTTTTAGTTTAGTATTAATCATTAAAAACCAAAAATTATGTTACGTTGGACAATCACATTTATTATTATCGCAATTATCGCTGGAATCTTAGGATTTGGTGGAATAGCAGGAGCATCTGCAGGAATTGCTAAAGTATTATTCTTCATTTTTTTAGTGTTATTTGTATTGACACTATTAAAAAAAGCTTAAAACTAATTAAAAACTAATCAGTTTTTAACTGATATTTTAAGCAAAAATAAGTAAGCTGATTAGTTTATTAAACCGTTAAAACCTAAAGCAATGAAAAAACTTTTATATACATTTCTAATCCTATTTTCACTTTCAATAGCTGTAACAGGATGCAGAGAAGAAAACAAAACGACTGAAGAAAAAGTTGAAGAAACTATGGACGACATAGACGACAATCTAGAGGACGCCTCAGATGATGTTGATGATGCTATGGATGATGTAGAAGAAGAAATAGAAGAATAAAATAACCACTAACAACCAAAACAATGAAAAAACTAGCACACGCATTTATCTTGTTATTTTCAGTATCACTACTGTTAACAGGATGTAGAGAAGAAACTACAGGAGAAAAAGTTGAAGACGCAGTAGAAAACGTTGCGGACGATGTAGAAGATGCTGTAGATTAAAACAAATAAAAATAGCTAAGAAAAAGAAAAAATTAATTAATATATTTTAAATGTATTTGATTAATAGCAACAAAAGTCCTAATTAATTTTAGGACTTTTGTATTTTTAAACCACATCACAAATTTATGAGCATTAAACTAGCAATAGAGTTTCTTAAAAAATTAGAAAAAAATAATAATCGCGAATGGTTTGCAGATAACAAACCAGAGTATGATAAGGCGTTAAAAGCAACTAAATTGGTTTTTAATGACATATATTCAAAAATGCAAGTGCATGATGAACTTGATAAAATGAAGCTGTTTAGGATTTACAGAGACGTGCGTTTTTCTAAAAATAAATTACCTTACAAAAATAATTTTGGAGGTACGTTTCATCGTGTTAAACCAAGATTAAGAGGTGGATATTATGTGCAAATACAACCAGGAAATAATTTTATTGCCTGTGGTTTTTGGGATCCTAGCAAAGAGGATTTGTTAAGAATTAGAAAAGAATTTGAAATGGATGATTATGAGATTAAATCAATCATTAATGATTCAAAATTTAAATCTGTTTGGGGAACACTAAAAGGTGACGAACTAAAAACAGCTCCAAGAAATTTTGACAAAGATCATGAAGCTATTGATTTAATTAAGAAAAAGCAATACATATTTTCTATACAATTTACAGACGCAGAAGTCATCTCAGAAGACTTTGCTCAAAAGGTCAATGACTATTTTAAAACCATTAGACCCTTTTTTGATTATATGAGTGATGTATTAACTACAGACTTAAATGGTGTGTCTTTAATACAAGATTAAGCAACTTCTGTAACCGTATATTTAGTGCCATTAAATTCAAAAGTGTCACCTGCAGACTTTTGTTTTAATAATTGCCCAATAGGTGATTGTAATGAAATGGCATAATAATCTTGGTTATCAATTTGGATTTTACCAGCACTAATGGATATAAAAAAGTGAAGACTGTCCGTCTTAACTAAGCTTCCTAAAGCTGCACTAGTACTTAATAAATTAGCTTTTACTAATTTTAAATAATCTTGGGTTTTTCTAGCATCGTTTAGATAACCCATATTTTTTTCTAAATCATTTAAAAGTTTACCGTTTCCAGAATCATCATCATCAGAGCCTCCTTTATCATTACTCTCTATAGACTCTTTTATAAGGTCTATTTCGTTTTTATAATCTGTAATGCGTTTTTCTACCTGTTCGTTACAAATTTGCAGAAGTTGTTGTTTTATTGTCATTGGTTATATTAAACTGCTTTTAGTATTTCTGGTTTTTCAAATAGCTGAATATTACTTTGCAAACGCTGTTTTACAATGGTCATCATTCGTTTATTTAAAGCGGACGAATTTAGAATATATTTTTCATATTCTTCTGTAGTAAATTGACCAATTATCATTCCTTTTATACTATTTCTAAATTTGATGTCTTTATGGACAGCATTTTCAATATAATTTAAACGTTTTTCAATGGTTAATTGATAAAATACATTTTTATGTTTAGTTATATAATTTCTAAAAACTTGAATAAATAATTCATTTTGTAGTTTTATAATTGGTCTAAGGGTTATGTTCTGGAAACGCTCCTCATCGCTCATATTTTGACTAATAATAATACTTTTAATTATGGGTCTGATAGCTAGTAATTGTGTGTCTCTGGTAGTCATAATATTTAAGTTTTATTAAAAATATTGATAATAAAGACTAATGATGGTATAGTTAAATATACTTTTTAACTGTGTTGTTAACAATCAAGATTTTTTATCTTTGATTAAAAGAAAAAAACATGAGATTTCACACTAGAAAATGGGTTAAACCCGAAGACTTAAATCCAAACGGAACATTATTTGGAGGACAATTATTAGCTTGGATTGATGAGGAAGCAGCACTTTATACAATAATTCAGTTAGAAAACAATAAAGTGGTGACCAAATACATGAGCGAAATTAACTTTATGAGTAAGGCTGTTGAAGGTGATATAATTGAAATAGGTATGGAAGTTAAAAAATTTGGAAGTACCTCAATATCTTTAAATTGCGAAGTAAGAAATATGCGCACCAGAGAAACCATAATTACAGTAGATAATATTATTATGGTTAATCTAGACGAGGATGGTAATTCAAAACCACACGGAAAAACTAAAATTGAGTTTGTAAAAGACAGGTTGTCAAATTAGTATTTAAGTACATCACACTATTGCAAACTTATTTTAAATATTTTTTATCTACGTAAAAAGTACCAAAAGGTAATATGGACGCCAATAATACAATACCAAAGACTTTATTTGACCATTTTTGTTCTGGCTTAATTAAAAAAGCTAAAGCAATGTATCCAACAAATAATAAACCATGTGGCATTCCTAATAATTGGACGTAATAATCGTCACCATCTGGAAGTCTTTTGTAAATAGCAGCAGCCATTAATAATAGGTAAGAAACACCTTCTAATAAAGCAACGATACGAAATGTTTGAAGCATAATATTTGTCTTTTTTACAAAGATAATTATTGTTTTTTTTAATTACCATTTATATAGGATTAATCATTAATTTCGTTTAAAATTAATCGTATGGATAGTACTAGAAAATCAATATTAATTGTACTTGCTTTTTTCTCTATTTACTTTATTTGGGGTTCTACATATTTGTTAAATAAAATTATGGTGTCAGAGGTCGCACCATTTTTTTTAGCTGGAATAAGATTTTTTAGTGCTGGAATATTGATTTTTATAATTGCCAAATTTTTAAAAATATCACTTAAAGCCACCAAAAGACAATTATTAAATTCAGCTTTTGCTGGATTTTTATTTTTGGTGTATGGCAATGGAGTCTTTGTTTGGGCCTTAAAGTATGTAGATAGCGGTTTTGCTGCATTAATAGCAGCTACACAACCATTATTTGTTATATTTTTAATGCGAATATTGCATGGTTCTAAAATTAAAACAAAATCTATTATTGGTGTCATTTTTGGCTTTGTAGGTATGTATCTTTTAGTAAGTCAAGAAGCATTAGCACTTAATAAGGATAGTATTATTGGAATATTAATGATATTTACATGTGTATTAAGCTGGAGTTACGGTAGTATTTTTGTTTCTAAATCTAATTTGCCTAAAAACTTTTTTGTAGCAACAGGTTATCAAATGCTTTTTGCTAGTCTTTTATTATTTATATTAAGCTTAGTTTTTAATGAGGCTTGGTTAGCACCAACAAAATGGAGTCTAAATGCCAAAGGGTCTATGTTATTATTAATTGTATTTGGAGGCGTTGTGGCGTTTACAGCATTTAATTACTTGTTAAAAGAGGTCGCTACAGAAAAAGTTTCTACTTCTGCTTATGTAAATCCTGTAATAGCATTTTTTTTAGGTTGGTATGTACTAGACGAGCAAATTACCATGCAATCTATAGTTGCAGCATTAACATTATTAACAGGAGTTTATTTTATTAACTCTAAGAAAAAACTAATCATTTTTTCACGATTTAAAAAGCAATAATTAAGGCTGTTACATAAAAAAAGCTAATTAGCCTAAAGACTTAATATACAATTATTTAAAAATTTACTATCTTTGTAGCTCATTTAAGCAAGTAAACCTTTCCTTAATCTTTATTTTAAGTACTTTAGAATCGTTAAGCAGAACATAGCTTTTAATTACTTTCTGATAAATGAATTCATTTAAAACACACATTTAATAACGCTAATGGCTAAATCGCAACAAACATTTAATAAAAGTGAAAAAGAAAAAAAACGCTTAAAGAAAAGAGAAGATAAGCGCAAGAAGATGGAGGCACGTAAGCTTGACAAAGAAGCTAATGGTGGTTCTGATGGTATACAGTTTGCATATGTAGACTATAATGGTAATTTGGTAGATACTCCACCAGATCCAGAATTAAAGGAAAAGATTGATGCAGAAGAAATCGTTTTAGGTGTTCCTAAAAAGGTTGAAGGAGAGGAAGAAGATCCAGTAAGAAACGGGAAAGTATCATTTTTTGATACATCTAAAGGTTTTGGTTTTATTATCGATACAGAAAACAACGAAAAATATTTTTGCCACGTTAGTGGATTGATAGATCAAATTGCAGAAAATGATAAAGTGTCTTTCGAGCTTGAAAGAGGAATGAAAGGGATGAACGCAGTTAAGGTTAAAAAAATATAATCGACCATAATTTAAATTATAAACCCATTAAGAGCAATCTTAATGGGTTTTTTTATTTAAAAAATTACAATATAAATTTTAGATGCTTATCAAATAATTTTTGCTAAACATTTTATTATATATATCCATACTAAACATATAAAGTTGTGACGGTTTTTTGGATACGCCAACTTGCTTTTCATCTAAAGCAATAATGTATTTTTTGTTAATTAGCTTGCGTCTAAAGTTGCGATTGTCTATTTCAATGCCTAAGATAGATTGATATAGATCTTGCACTTCATTAATTGTAAATTTATCAGGAAGTAATTTAAATATAATCGGCTCTGATAAGCATTTAACTTTTAAATCTTCATAAGCTTCTAATATTATTTTTTCGTGATCAAAACCTATTTCAGGCAAGGTGTTAACAGGAAACCATCTTGGGTTGAAGGCGTTGTTTTCTAAATTAACATCTTCTGTTTTAAGTAAAAAGTAATAAGCTATTGTTATTGTTCTTAAATTAAAAGCTTCATTTTCAATCCAAATTAGGTCTTTTGGATTTGTTAATCGATCTGGATCTCCAAAAGCTCTAAACTGCTTTTTGTATTGATTTGTTAATCCTGTTAATTCTTTTAAAACTCTAGTGGCTGTATCGTCCAAAGTTTCGTTATTATATACATGATATCCCGTCAATACAAAATCATTAACCAATATTTCTTCAGTTAATTTAGATTTTAAAAATCGGTTTATTAATAAGACATTCAACGACTTGGTGTTGGTGTCATACCCAAATACCACACAATCTACCGATAGGTTTAATATTTTTTCTGTACTCATAGATTTACTTCATTTATTAAAACAGGTAAGTTAACGTCATTATTACGTTAAATAACTTATATGTCTCTAATACAATATACTTAAGTTTTTGGTAATATAGCATATATAAAAGTTAATATAACATATTTTTTTTACGAATTATTAGGTTTTTATAAATTAATTATGATACATTTGAAAAACAAACGTAATTATGACGTTTAAAAATATGCTAAATTTTAAAACATAATAAAATGACAATTAGCCAATTAACCAAACATAGTATAAAGTCTGAAAAGCTTGGTAATAAAAATCTACTACTATTATTGTTTGGTTTTTTTATGCTTAGTGTTGTTCCAAATGTTTTTTCTCAAAATCAAGAGGTGTTAGAGGAAGACAACCAAAATAATGTAGAAGATACAAAGCAGGATTATGAGCCATTTAGTATTGGTGCACATGTAAAGAATATGCACACATGGCATGGTTTTGTAGTGCATCCAGGAGCATTATTTACTGCTAACTTAGAATATAATTCAAAAAACAAGAAGTTTACTTTCGGTTTTTGGGGAGGTGCAAGTTTTTCTTCTGTAGATGTTAAGAATATTGTTACTGGTGACAATGAAAGTGCATATTATAAAGAGTTTTCAATTTATACCAAATATCGTTTTTCAGATAAGTTTTTTATTGAAGCAGTATCACATAATAATTATACAGGTGTAGAAGAAAGAGGAGATAAGCTCCACTATTGGAGTTATGATAAAACACAAGGTTATAATTTTGTGGATTTAAATTTTGGTTACAATATTACGCCTAATACCTTACTGTATTTAGCAACAATTATTAATGGAGGTTCTGGTGATTATCATGTGCAATCCAATGGTGAACTTGAAAACTCGTGGACACATTATTTTGAAATTAATAGCAAAGTGTGGCAAAACAAATCTTCAAGCTTGTCTTTATTTGCTGGAGGTGCATGGTCTTTTATTACAGATAAAACTTTTTATACAAAGGGTTCTGGTAATATCATTAATGTTGGTGCTACCTTTAGTAAAAAGCTTAAAATTAGTAATTATAATATACCAGTGGATGTTACTGCAATGTGGAATCCAGAGCAAGAAAAGACCGTGTTACAATTAGATATAACATTGTTTTAAATTAAAGCTAAATCATTAATAATGAATGTGTAACGATAAAGTGTTAACTTACATAAAAAGAAAAAAATCTTTAAGTAATATTTAAAATCATGAGAATAAAAAACTTAAAATTCGAACTAAAATTTATAAGTATACCAATGTTGGTTCTCTTATTTAATCTATCGCTATACAGCTGTGTAGAGCATTTAGATGCAAGTCAAAATACAACAAATAGTGCAGAGGTAGAAGGAGCGCTTTTTAATAGTGCTATAGATCTTACAGGTAAAAAAATAGGTTATTGCACACCATCATTAAATGCGCCTTACTACCAAGCTTTGCTACAAAGTATTAAATCTACTACAGAAAAAAATGGTATGATTTTTTTATCAGCAGACGGTCAAGATGATATCACCAAGCAAATTGCTGCGGTTGAGGATTTAATAACTAAAGGTGTTGATGCCCTTTTATTAAATCCAAAAGATCCGGATGCTTTGGTTGGAATTACGAAAGTAGCTAAAGCTGCAAAAATTCCGGTTTTTATAATTGATAGTTCTATAAATTCTTCCGCAGACTTTGTAACAACCATTCAATCTAATAATCTGGAAAATGGCGCATTAGCGGGAGAGTGGTTAGCTAAAAAAATGGGTAACACACCAATGAATATTGCTTTGTTAAGTGGTAACGCAGGAAACCCTGTTGGACGCACACGCAAACAAGGTTTGTTACAAGGTATAACAGAGGAGCAATTACGTACGCAAGGAAAAATTAATTTAAATGTAAAAACCCAAGCGTACACAGAGTGGTCTTATGCAGGTGGTTTAAAAGCTATGGAAGATATTTTAGTAGCTCATCCAGATATTAATGTGGTGATCACTGAGTCTGATGTGTGTGTGTTAGGTGCTATTAAAGCTATTGAACAGGCTGGTAAAACAGATGATATATTAATAGTTGCTGGTGCTGATGGACAAAAAGAAGCTATTAAGTACATTATGGAAACTGATTTTTATGGTTGTACTGCAATGAATAGTCCAGTACAAATTGGTAAAAATGCTGTGAAGTATGCAATAGAATATATAAACGGAAAACGTGATTTTGATAAAAAATCTTATACAGCACCTTTATTAATTACAAAAGAAAACGCTGCTAAATATTACAATCCTGATGCTTTATTTTAATAGCTAATATCCATTGATATGAAAAACTTAAAAAATGAATATCGTCTTGAAATGTCAGGAATATCAAAAAGTTTTGGTGTTGTTTCCGTATTAAAAGATGTGACTTTAAAAGTTAAACCAGGAGAAATTCATGCATTATTAGGCGAAAACGGAGCAGGAAAATCAACACTTATAAAAATATTAAGTGGTGTACATCATAAAGACTCTGGTAGTGTTCGCTTAAATGGGACAGAAATTAATCCTAAAAACACACATGAAGGTCAGGTTTTAGGCATTAGTGTGGTGTATCAAGAGTTGTCTTTAGTTAATGATTTGTCTGTTGCCGAAAACATCTATTTACACAAATTAGGAGCAAGTAAGTTTTGGATGAATTGGGATAAGATTACTAAAGATGCTCAAGCTTTAATAGACTCTTTAGGCTTTACAATTGACGCTTCAGCAAAAGTTAGAAATTTAAGTATAGTCCAAAAACAAGTAGTCGAAATTGCAAAAGCATTATCTGAAGACACTAAAGTATTGGTTTTAGATGAGCCAACAACTGTTTTTGATCCTACAGATACAAAAAAACTGTTTGACAACCTTTTTAGATTAAGAGATAAAGGAATTTCAATAATATACATTTCTCATCATTTAGACGAGATTATTAAAATAGCAGATTCTGTTACAGTACTAAGAGACGGTGTTGACACAGGAAGTATGGCTATTAAGGATACAGATACAGATGGTATTATTCGATTAATGATTGGTCGCGAATTGAAAGATTTGTTTCCCATTAGAGATGCTAAAATAGGAACAGAACCTATTTTTGAGGTTAAAAATTTAACTGCAAAAGACACCATGGTTCATGATGTTTCTTTTTCAGTACGTCCAGGTGAAGTGCTTGGTATTGCTGGATTAGGAGGAAGTGGAAGAACAGAAACTGCTAAACTTATTTTTGGAGCAGACAAAAAAAAATCTGGAACATTAATTTTAAACGGTAAAGAGATTAAAACAAAATCTCCGGTAGATGCTGCCTCTCATCAAATTGGTTTTGTGTCTGAAGACAGAAAAGAAGAAGGGGTCTTTTTACCCTTGTCCATAAGAAGAAATATTAGTGTGACTAATTTTAATTCGATATCAGGAAAATTAGGATTTATTAATGTGGACAGCGAGTATAAAAAGGTATTAAGTTTAATTGATAAATTAAACATTAAAACGCCTAGTTCAGAGATTGATGTTAAAAACTTAAGTGGTGGAAATCAGCAAAAAGTAGCTCTAGCTAAGTGGTTAAGTATTGATAGTAAAGTTATTTTTATTGATGAACCTACTAGAGGTGTAGATGTTGGTGCTAAAATAGAAATCTACAATCTTATAAACGAAGTCGCTAAAAAAGGAGTTGGAGTAGTTGTAATATCGTCTGATATGCCAGAAATTATGGGTGTTTCTGACCGTATTTTAGTCATGCATGAAGGGACTATTTATGGCGAGTTACAAAAAGAACAATTTTCTGAAGAAAACATATTGCGTTACTCGATTGGTAAAGCATTAAAACAATCTAATTAAATATTAAAAATTTCATGTTATGGCTTTAACATCAAAACAACAACTTAGCAGTCCAAGTGGTATTCTTAAGTTTTTAGTAAAGTATAATACTATATTCATTTTTATTTTACTGGTAATTTTTTCAGCATTGATATCCGATGTGTTTTTTACCTCAGTAAACTTGTCTAACTTATTAAAACAAGTCTCTGGTATTGGTATTATTAGTATAGGGATGTTAATAGTAATATTAACAGGAGGTATTGATTTATCAGTTGGCTCCATGGTCGCCTTGCTTGCAGTTACGTTTGCTATTTTAATTAATTTAATCATACTTCCATTAGCTATTGTTTTTACCATTGCTATCGGTTTTGGTTTAGGTAGTATTTCGGGTTATCTAGTAGCTTATCAAAAAATGGCTCCTTTTGTAGCAACTTTAGCATTAATGACTATTGCAAGAGGATTAGGTTTTATTTACTCTAAAGGGTCTCCAGTTACATTTAAAACTGCAGGAGGTGTATTTATGTCAAATTTTGCAAACAACTCTACATTAGGTGTTCCAAATATTGCTATAGTCTTTTTTTTAATCGTAATCGCTACTATGGTTATGTTGCGGTATAATGTATTTGGTCGTTTAATTATTGCTATTGGTAGTAATGAAGAGGCCTCACGCTTATCCGGAATTAAAGTTAATAAGTATAAGTTTTTGGTATATGCTATTTCTGGTGCTTTAGCTGCTACTGCTGCAATAATAGTGGCATCCAGAACTAATTTAGGATCACCAAATATGGGAATGTCTTGGGAGTTAGATGCTATAGCAGCTGTTGTGATTGGTGGAGCTAGTTTAAATGGTGGTAAAGGAACTGCTATTAATACGTTAATGGGTGTACTTATTTTAGGATTAATAGGAAACATTTTAAACTTACTAAATGTGCCTTCTTATCCGCAGCAAGTTGTTAAAGGAGCTATAATCATTTTTGCAGTATTACTTCAAAGATTTGAGAGTAAATAATAAAATTATTAAGATGAAAAATTACAAATTAAACGCTGAAAATCTTTCAAATATATCTGAAAGAATTACAGTACCACAATACGACAGAAAGATCATAAAGACAGGAATAGTACACGTTGGTATTGGTGGTTTTCATAGATCACATGAAGCTTTTTATACAGACCAATTATTACATGATCCAAACAATAAGGATTGGGGAATATGTGGTATTGCATTATTAGATTTTGATAGAAGAATTTATAATACTCTAAAAGATCAAGATGGATTGTATACTTTAGTGGTTAAAGAGTTAGATGGTACTCACACTAATCGTATTATTGGCTCTATAGTGGAGTATATATATGCGCCAGAGAATCCATTAGCGGTTATCGAAAAAATGGCAAGTCCTGAAGTAAAAATTATATCATTAACTATAACAGAAGGTGGTTATAATTACAACGAAGCGAATAAAACATTCGATTTTACCAATCCTTTAATTCAGCATGACTTAAACAATCCAAATGTGCCAAAAACCATTTTTGGATATATCACACAAGCATTAAAGTTAAGACAATCACAAGGTTTAAAAGGTGTAACTATTCAGTCATGCGATAACATTCAAGGTAATGGTCACATGATAAAAATGATGTTACTAAGTTATGTTAGCAAAGCTCAGCCAGATTTAATCAATTGGATTGAGTCAAACGTATCGTTTCCAAACGCTATGGTAGATAGGATAACACCAGCAACGACACCAGAGGATATATTAAAAATAATTAAAACTACAGGAATTCATGATGCTTGGCCAGTAGTTTGCGAGCCTTTTAAACAATGGGTTATAGAAGATAATTTTATTGAAGGAAGACCTGCTTGGGAAAATGTTGGAGCGCAGTTTGTAAAAGACGTGGTGCCATATGAAAAAATGAAACTAAGCTTATTAAATGCTGGTCATTCAGTAATAGGAATTTTTGGTGCATTAATGGGTTATAATACCATTGATGAAGCGGTCAATAATCCAAATATCAGAACTTTTCTAATGCATTATATGGATGAAGAAGTGACGCCAACTTTAGGGAATTTAGAAGGTGTAGATTTAGAGGCCTACAAAAAATCGTTGTTAGATCGCTTCGGAAATATCAATATTAAAGATCAAATTGATCGTATTTGTTCAGAAAGTTCGGCTAAGTTTCCCATTTTTATATTACCGACAGTAAACGCACAATTACAAGATAAAGGTGATATTACTAGTGCTGCATTTGTTGTAGCTGCTTGGGCTATATATAGTTTAGGTAAAGATGAGAAAGGAAAAGGTTTAATAATAAAAGATGCTATGCAACCGATATTACATGCAAAAGCATTGGAAAGCACTGCTAATCCAGAAGCCTTTTTAGAAATAGAAGCAATTTTTGGTTTATTAAAAGACTCAAAGCCATTTGTTGAAGCTTACACAACAGCATATAATGATATTTTAAAGCATGGTGTGGAGCAATGTGTATTTGATTTAAACGCTAATATTTAAACTAATATAAATGAAAAATATAGTTTGTTTTGGAGAAGTGTTATGGGATGTTTTTCCTTCACATAAAAAAATTGGAGGAGCACCTTTAAATGTGGCTTTACGCTTACAGTCTTTAGACAATAATGTGTCAATTATTAGTAGTATAGGAGACGATAATAAAGGAAATAAAATAAAAGATTTCATTTTAAGTCAAGGTGTAAATATCGATAATTTACAAGTGGATGCTAAGTTAAAAACGGGTAAGGTTAAAGTTATGCTTAATGCAAAAGGTTCTGCTTCTTATGATATTATGTTTCCTAGAGCTTGGGATAATATTCAAATTACATCCCTTAATAAAAGTGTAACACAACAAGCTGATGCTTTTATTTACGGTAGTTTAGTTGCAAGAGATGAAAACTCCAGAGAGACTTTATACCAACTTTTAAATTATGCAAAGTACAAGATATTTGATGTAAATTTAAGAGCGCCATATTATACAAAAGAGGTTTTAAATCATTTAATGAATGAAGCTGATTTTATAAAATTTAATGATGAAGAAATTTTTGAAATAGGAGAAACATTAAATTCCAAAACACATTCTTTAGAGCAAAATATCAAATTTTTAGCGGATCATACAAATACCAAAACTATTTGTGTAACAAAAGGTCGTCATGGCGCAATTTTATATTTTAATGATACCTTTTATTACAATAGTGGTTACCATATAGAGGTCGTTGATACTGTTGGTGCAGGAGATTCATTTTTAGCTACACTAATAAGCAAATTACTTAAAGGTGACAATCCTCAAGACGCCATTAATTATGCATGCGCTATTGGAGCATTGGTTGCGGGAAGTCAAGGTGCTAATCCTAAATTTAGTATGGAAGATATTAATACGTTTATTAACCCTTAAGTTATTTTACGTTTTTTTTTTTTTTTTGAATTGATTGATAGTAGTTGATAAAGGTTTTATGTTTACATAAAGCCTTTTTTTATTCATTTAAAGCTCAATAATTCCATTGATAATGATTTAAATTTTTATCATCTTTGTATGATGTATTCTGCTATCATAAATCATATAAATAATCACGTATCTCCAAGTTTGGAGGATATTAAATTATTTAATGCTGCTTTAAATCAAATATCTGTATCTAAAGGGCAGTTTTTACTAAAACCTGGCACACATGTTAAGCATGAATACTTTGTAGTAAAAGGCTGTTTAAAAGCATATTACATTGATGATAAAGGTGGTATTCATATTGTTCAATTTGCTATTGAAAATTGGTGGATCGGAGATTTTGATGCTTTTTATAATCAAGGTTCATCCATCTTATATATTGAAGCTATTGAAGACGCCACACTATTGGCAATAAACTACGACGTGCTGCAAGAGTTATATGTAAAAGCACCAGTTTTTGAACGTTATTTTAGGGTATTAATAACACAAGCTTTTATCGCACAGCGTAAGCGTATTTTATCGACGCTTGAAAAAAAAACTAAAGAAAGGTATTTGGAGTTTTGCGTGTCATATCCAAATATTGAAAACCGAGTACCCAATTATGATATTGCTAATTACCTTGGTATTTCTCCCGAAAACCTAAGCAGAGTAAGAAAACAATTAAAAAGTTAAAACTGTCCTAATTGATATAGATCAATTAAATTGAAGGAAGTGATTTGTAAGTTTGTAATAATTAACATATTACATATTTTTACATGAGCAAACAACCTTTATTACTACCATATAACAAAAACATAAATTTAAAAAACAGAGTCGTTATGGCTCCGATGACACGTAGTCGCGCAAATAACGATGGTAATGTACCAATAGACCAATTACACGGATTATATTATGAGCAACGTGCTTCTGCAGGCTTAATTATTACAGAAGGATCTCAAGTATCAAAAAAAGCTGTCGGTTACATCAATACCGCAGGAATACATACAGATGCGCAAGTAGAAGGCTGGAAAAAAGTAACTAAACGTGTGCACGATAAAGGCGGAAAAATCTTTATTCAATTATGGCATGTTGGTCGTATGTCACATCCAGACTTTCATAATGGTGATTTACCTGTGTCATCTTCAGCTTTAAATCCAAACGCAAAATCGTATACACCTGAGGGGTTTAAAGATACTGTGACACCTAAGGCAATGACTATTCAAGAGATTAAACAAACGGTTAAAGATTTTCAAGATGCTGCAGCAAATGCAGTAAAAGCAGGTTTTGATGGTGTAGAGATTCATTCATCAAATGGTTATTTATTTCACCAGTTTTTTAATAATTCATCTAACAATAGAATAGATGAATATGGTGGAAGCATAGAAAATAAAACACGTTTTTTCTTTGAAGTTTTAGATGCTATAAAACAAGTAATTCCGCAAGAAAAAATTGGAGCACGTTTTAACCCTTCTTTAAATGGTCTTTTTGGAATGACCATGGATGAGGAGACTATACCAACTTTTGAATATATTATCAAAAAATTAAATGATTATAATCTAGCATACGTACATTTATCAGAACCTTTTACTGATGTTTCAGAGATTCCGTATGCAGTCAAAGAGATTGCTAAGCATTTTAGACCATTATACAATGGTACATTAATGATTAATGCAGGTTTTGATCAAGAAAAAGGAAACAAGGTTATTGAGGATGGTGATGCAGATTTAGTAGCTTACGGTAAATTATTCATTTCAAATCCAGATTTAGTAGCGCGTTTTGAAAACAATTTAGAGCTGGCAGAATGGGATGAGGATACCTTTTACACAACAGGAGAAAAAGGATATACAGACTATCCAACAGCCTCAAAATAATTATAGTTTAACTTAAAACATACAAAATGAAATTTACAAGAAAAGCAAATGCAGAATGGAAAGGAAGTGGTAAAGATGGACAAGGAAGTCTTACTACAGGAAGTAAAGTTTTAGATAAAACACAATATTCGTTTCATACACGATTTGAAGATGGTGAAAAAGGAACAAATCCAGAGGAGTTAATAGGTGCAGCGCACGCAGGATGTTTTGCAATGCAATTAAGTTTTTTATTAAACGAAGATAATTTTACAGCAACAAGTTTAGACGTAGATGCTACGGTCACTTTTGAGGATGGAGCAATTACCAAAATAACACTAGACCTAGAAGGTGATGTTCCAAAAATTGATGCCGAACAATTCCAGCAAATAGCACACAAAGCAAAGGAAGTATGTCCAATTTCTAAAGTATTAAATACAGAGATAGAACTTAAAGTAACACTTAAAAAAGCATAAAAATGGCAACGACAACGGTAAAAGCATATGGTGCAACTTCGGCAACCGAAGATTTAAAACCTTTAGATATTCAAAGACGTGCTGTAGGTACAGACGACGTAAAAATTGATATTACGTATTGTGGTGTTTGCCATAGTGATATCCATACGGTTAGAAACGATTGGAAAGGATCTACCTATCCAGTAGTGCCAGGACACGAAATTATTGGTCGTGTTACAGAGGTTGGATCAGCAGTTAGCAACTATAAAGTTGGTGATTTAGTAGGTGTAGGGTGTTTAGTAGACTCTTGCCAATCTTGCGCATCATGTGATCAGGATTTAGAACAATTTTGCGAAAAAGGTGCAACATGGACCTACAACAGTCCAGATAAACATATTGAAGGTAAACAAACATATGGTGGATACGCATCGTCAGTAGTGGTTGACAAAAAATTTGTATTAAATATTCCTGAAAATTTAGACGAGGCAGCAACAGCACCTTTATTATGTGCTGGAATTACAACATGGTCACCTTTAAGTCACTGGAAAGTTAAAAAAGGAGATAAAGTTGGTGTTATTGGTCTAGGTGGTTTAGGTCACATGGGAGTTAAATTTGCGAATGCTTTAGGAGCGCATGTTGTTATGATTACAACATCTCCAGAAAAAGGTAAAGATGCTAAAAGATTAGGCGCACATGAAGTGTTAGCGTCTAAAGATGCAGACGACATGAAAAAACACCAAGGTAGTTTCGATTTTATCTTAAATACCATTCCTGTAGGTCATAAAATGGATCCGTATTTAGGGTTGCTTAAAATAGACGCGACTATGGTTTTAGTTGGTGCAATTGAAGCATTAGAACCTTTTCATGGTGGAAATATTATAGTAGGTCGTAAACGTATTGCAGGATCTTTAATTGGAGGTATAAAAGAAACACAAGAGATGTTAGATTTTTGTGGAGAACACAATATTACTAGTGATATTGAACTTATTGATATGCAAGACATTAATAAAGCCTACGATCGTGTAACAAGTAACGATGTTAAATATCGTTTTGTAATTGACATGAATTCGCTTAAAAATTAAAGCACTTTTTTAATAATATAAAAAACAGCCTCTAAGTTATTTAGAGGCTGTTTTTGTTTTTAGGCTAAATCCAAAAAATTCTCGTCGATAGATTACCCGATTTCGTATAGTTAAAACCCTCAAACGTCTATCGCTTTATAATAAGATAGTATATAGTTTCACCTTTGAAGTGTAGAATTAAAACACCTTTTAAAATGAAATTATATTTAATCATAGTCAGTTTATTTTTTGTGCAACTGTCGCTTGCTCAAGAAACATCAACTAAAGTTTGGTCGCTTCAAGATTGCATAGATTATGCAATTGAGCATAATATTACGATCAAAGATGCCACTTTAGATAAAAACCTTGCCGAAGTGGATTACAGTAAAGCAAAGTCATCTAGACTACCTAATTTATTTGGAAGCGCATCGCAAAATTTTTCCAACGGAAGTACTATAGATCCTATTACTAGCGATTATGTTACAGATCAAATCCATAGTACAAATGTTGGTATTAATAGCTCGATGACTTTATTTCAAGGGAATCAACTTAGCAACCAAATTAAGCAGAATAAGATTTTATTAGAGCAAAGTATTTTTTTAGAAGAAGTCGAAAAAAACAATATTGTTTTAAACATTTTAGAAGTGTATTTACAAACACTTTATAGCAAAGAAAGTATCGCTATTGCGGAAAACAATGTTGTTGCATCAGAAAAAGAAGTTGAAAGAGCAAAAGCAAGATTAGATGCAGGCACTATTGCTTTAGGTGATTACACCGAAACACAAAGTCAAGCAGCCACTAATAAGTTCAATGTCATATCGGCTAAAAACGATTACCAACAATACATTATTCAACTAAAACAATTATTAGAATTATCGCCTTTAGAAGATATTCAAATTGAAACTATTGATGAAAACATGGATTTAATTAATCTAGACATCGATAAAAATCAACTTTATAATAATGCTATTGGTTTTCTACCAGAAATTCAGGCAAGTAATTTAAATATTGCAGCAAACGAGAAAGAACTTGACATTGCTAAAGGAGGCTTTTTACCAACCTTATCCTTAACAGGAAGCATAGGTTCTGGTTACACAAGTATTAACAATAATACGTTTTCAGACCAGTTTGATGTTAATTTTAATCAAAAATTAGGGTTATCGTTAACCATTCCAATATTTAATAGAAATCAAACTAAAGCAGCAGTTAAAACAGCATCAATAAACATTGATAAAGCGCAAATACAAAAACAAAATACAGAAAAGGAAGTGTACCGAAAAGTTGAAACTGCTTACCAAAATGCAATATCTGCACAAGAGCAAGTTATAGCTGCCGAAGCCTCTAAAGTGTCAGCAGAACAAAGTTATAAACTAGCACAAAAAAAGTATGAATTAGGTGGATTAAGTACAACAGACTTGGTAGTAAGCCAAAACACCTATACCAATGCGCAGCAAAACTATTTACAGTCTAAATACTTAAATATTTTATACCACGAGTTATTACAATTTTACCAAGGAAACGATATTAAACTTTAATTAACAGAATTATGAAATCTAAAAAGAAAATCATATTAGGAAGCGTAGTATTAGTAATACTTGCTATTGTAGCATTCAGTTTTATAAATGGTGAAGATACCATAGTTATAGAGCCTAAAACAGTTACAGCTAAAAAAGCAAATGTAACCACTATGGTTACTGCAACGGGAACTATTGAGCCAATTACACAAGTGGAAGTTGGTACCCAAGTTTCTGGAGTTGTCGAGAAAATTTATGTAGATTATAATAGCGTTGTTAAAGAAGGTCAGCTTATTGCAGAGTTGGATAAAACCAATCTAAACGCAGCAAAAACCCAAGCACAAGCAGCTTATGATAATGCTGTAAGCCAAAGAAATTACACCAAAACTATCTACGACAGACAACAAACATTATTTGATAATCAAGTTATAAGTAAATCAGATTTTGATGACGCTGCATTTAATTATGCAACCGCTAAGGGAACAGTAACTCAACGTTATTCAGACTTACAATCGGCTAGAACAAATTTAGGTTATGCTAATATTTATTCGCCAATTGATGGTGTAGTATTATCTCGTGCTATAGACGAAGGACAAACGGTTGCAGCAAGTTTAAGCACGCCAACCTTATTTACAATTGCTCAAGATTTAAAAGAAATGCAAGTAGAAGCAGACGTAGATGAAGCAGATATTGGAAATGTAAAAGAAGGACAACGTGTAACCTTTACGGTAGATGCGTATTTAGGTGAAACTTTTGAAGGTGAAGTCACGCAAGTACGTTTAGACCCAACAGTAACATCAAATGTAGTAACGTACACAGTGGTTATTAAGGCACACAATCCAGATTTAAAACTTAAACCAGGATTAACAGCAACCATTTCTATTTATACTTTGGAACTAAACGATGTGTTAACTGCGGAAGCTAAAGCCATAAACTTTACTCCAGAAGCTGAAACATTAGAGTCTTACAACACACATCATAATTTATCAAACAGTGGTAGTACAACTTCAGAAAAAGAAACTACACTTTGGGTATTAGAAAAAGATAGAAGCATTACACCAAAAACAGTAACCTTAGGCGCTAGTGATGGCGTAAATGTACAAGTATTAAGCGGAGTTAATGAAGGTGATGAGCTAGTATATAGTTTAAAAGGTGTATCAAAAGCAGAAGCATCAGGACCAGCAGGAGTAAACGAAAGTCCGTTTATGCCACAACGTCCAGGAGGAAACAAGAAAAAATAAAAGGCATGAGTAAAGACATTATTAAAATAGAAGACTTAAAACGTCAGTTTACCATGGGAACTGAAACGGTACATGCCTTAAAAGGAATTTCTTTTAATATAAAAGAAGGCGAATTTGTTACCATAATGGGATCTAGTGGTTCTGGAAAAAGTACGATGCTTAACATTTTAGGGTGTTTAGATCAGCCAACCTCTGGTGAATATGAAATTGATGGTGTAAGTGTTAAGGCTTTAAGCCGAAATGAATTAGCAACAATAAGAAACGAAAAAATAGGATTCATATTTCAATCTTATAACTTATTGGCAAGAACATCTGCAATAGAAAATGTAGAATTACCCTTGTTATATAACAGTAAAGTGTCTACAGAAGAACGTAGAGAGCGTGCTATAAAAGCATTGGAAATGGTTGGTTTAGGGGACAGGTTGCATCATACACCTTCGCAGCTTTCAGGAGGACAACAACAACGTGTTGCTATCGCTAGATCGTTGGTAAATAATCCAGTAATGATTCTAGCAGATGAAGCTACAGGAAACCTAGACACAAGAACATCCTACGAGATTATGTCGCTGTTTCAAGAACTTAATGCCAAAGGGATTACTATAACTTTTGTTACACACGAGCCAGATATTGCCACTTTTAGTAGCCGAACTATTGTGTTAAAAGATGGTAGTATAATGCAGGATTATCAAAATCACAAAGTACAATCTGCAGCAGCGCAATTAGCTAAACTGCCTAAACAAGACGATTAATTATGAGACTATTAAATTTAATAAAAATTGCTTTTAAGGCTATCGTACTTAATAAAATGAGAACCTTGCTAACCATGTTAGGTATCATCATTGGTGTAGCGTCTGTAATTGCTATGTTGGCTATTGGTGAAGGGTCTAAAGAAAGTATTCGTTCTACCATTTCAAATATGGGTTCAAATATGATTACCATAAGACCAGGAGCAGACGACAGAGGTCCAGCCAGAGGTAGTGGAGGAGATGTACAAACATTAACACTTCAAAATTACGAAGTCATAAAAGCGCAAGCCGATTTATTAAGCTATGTAACACCAGTCGTTAATGGTGGTGGACAAGTTATTAATGGCTCAAACAACTGGCCTTCTACAATTTATGGCGTTAATCCAGATTATTTAGAGATTAAAGTTGTTGGATTGCAAAGCGGAAGTATGTTTACAAATGTAGATGTGCAATCGGCTTCAAAAGTTGTAGTAATTGGGCAAACGGTTGTCGATAATGTATTTTCAGATGGACAAGAACCTGTAGGACAAATGATTCGTTTTAATAATATTCCATTTAAAGTGATTGGTGTTTTAGAAGAAAAAGGAGAAAACACCTTTGGTCAAGATCAGGATGATGTGGTTATTGCACCTTATACAACGGTTCAAAAACGTATTTTGGCAATAGACTATTTAAATCAAGTTATAGCTTCTGCAATTAGTGAAGATGATGCTGCAGATGCTGTGACTCAGGTTACAGAAATTTTAAGAACTGAGCATAAATTATTAGATAATGAAGATGATGATTTTAGTGTGCGATCTATGGAAGAATTAATTTCAACTTTTAGCTCTACTAGCGAAATGTTAACCATTTTATTAGTTGCAGTAGCTAGTATATCGCTATTAATTGGTGGTATTGGTATTATGAATATCATGTATGTATCTGTAAAAGAGCGTACCAAAGAAATTGGTTTACGTATGGCTGTTGGTGGCAAGGGATCGGATATTTTAATGCAATTTTTAATTGAAGCAATTTTAATTAGCATCACTGGTGGATTACTTGGTGTAATCTTAGGACTTGGAGCTACAGTTTTTATAGAAAAATTCTTAAATTGGCCTACAAGCGTTGCGTTGTATTCAATAATAATATCATTTGCAGTATGTGCAATTACAGGTATCTTTTTTGGATGGTATCCTGCAAGAAAAGCTTCAGCATTAGACCCAATAACCGCTTTACGTTACGAATAGATAACTCATGATTAAAAACAAAAACATAACATTATTATCACACATTCTAGTTTGGTTTGTACTGTTTAGTATGCCTTACTTATTGTCCTATAGTCAAGAGCAAGAAATCAATAGAGTGGTCATTCATTTTTGGATTCCCTTAGCGTTATCAGCAGTCTTATTTTATTTAAATTACTTTGTACTAATAGATAAATTTCTATTCACTAAAAAAACAATTTGGTTTATAGGTATTAACTTGATTTGCATAGTGTTATTTATTTATTTTAAAGAAACAGTTGAAGATACTTTTTTTAAGGATATAGCAAAAAAACGACCAAGTAGTAGTGATAGTTCTGGTCCACCATTTAAGATGTTTATTTACGTTCAGATGGTATCTTACATGGCACCTTTATTGTTTTCAATAGCAGTAAAAACCACAAAACGTTGGGTACAAACAGAAGCAGAACGTAAGGAAGCTGCTAATTTTAAATTACAGTCTGAATTACAACATTTACATTATCAATTGCAACCGCATTTCTTTTTCAACTCGTTGAATAATATTTATGCTATGGTAGATATTTCACCAGAACAAGCCAAAACATCAATACATAGTTTAAGCAAGTTAATGCGTTATATGCTATATGAAACAAGCGAAGAATCTATAGCTTTAACTAAGGAAATAGATTTTATGAAAAAGTATATTGAGCTTATGAAGCTTCGTGTGTCTGACAAAACAGTGGTTAACTATAGTTTTCCATCAGCGGAAACCGGAATTAAAATTGCACCTTTATTATTTATTTCATTAATTGAAAACGCTTTTAAACATGGCGTTTCGGCTAGTAAAGCAAGTACTATTGATATTAATCTGACTTTGGATAATCAAACGGTTTTATTTACTATTGAAAATCATAACTTTCCGAAGAAAACCGAAGATAAAAGCGGTTCAGGAATTGGACTTCCTAATATTAAAAAACGATTAGAGTTACTGTATCCAAGCAAAAACAGTTTTAAAACCTTTGTAAAAGACTCCCGTTTTTATGCACAATTAGAAATTGAAACCAATTAAATTATGAGCAACAATAAAATATCTTGTGTTATTGTAGACGATGAGCCTATGGCTTTAAATTTAGTAGAAAGTTATGTGGAAAAAACACCATTTTTAGATCTAAAACAAAAGTGTAGTAGTGCGATTGAAGCTATGGAGTTTATTAAAAACAATCCTGTAGACTTATTGTTTTTAGACATACAAATGCCAGATTTAACAGGTCTAGAATTTTCTAAAATGTTACCAAAAGATACGCGTGTTATTTTCACTACAGCTTTTGATCATTATGCTTTAGAAGGTTTTAAAGTAGAAGCTATAGATTATTTATTAAAACCTTTTGATTATGCTGAGTTCCTAGCTGCAGCCAATAAAGCAGCTACTTGGTTTGAGTTGGTAAAAGGGAAGAAGCAGTCTGTATTATCTGAAGAAAAAGAATTTTTATTTGTAAAATCGGAATACAAACAACTTCGCATAAAACTAGCAGATGTTTTATATTTTGAAGGTTTAAAAGACTACATTAAAATCTGGTTAAAAGATAATCCTAAAGCAGTTTTAACGTTAATGAGTTTAAAGTCGTTAGAAGAAGAATTGCCAGAAACACAATTTATGCGTGTGCATCGCTCTTTTATAGTATCACTAAAAAATATAGATATAATAGAGCGCAGTCAAATTATAATTAACGACCAACGTATAACAGTTTCAGAGCAATATAAACCTAAGTTTTTAGAGTATATTAATAATAATTCTTTGCATTAATTTGTTAAGATTTTGTTTCTTCAAAATAATCTCATCTATAAAAATCTCAGTTTTGTAGATACATTCTAGCTAACGGTCTATTTTCATTTTTTAACAGAATTAATTCAAATACCTTTAAACTATTAATACTAAAAAACGTCTTAGTATTAATAGTAAAATAAAGTTGAATTTTAAATCTTTAAATTATGAAAACATTTATAAAAGCATACATATTGCCAGCAGTATTACTGGTAGCATTTGCAACACAAACAGAAGCACAAACAAGAAGAACTACAAGTAATAAAAGAGTTACTACAACCACAACAACGACTACTAAGCGCACTGTTGCTGCGCGTGTGCCTAGCACTAAGGTCACTTATAAAACACCAAAACGTAAAGTGGTTTCGGTTAGAACTGTACCAAACAGAACGGTCGTAATATATAGAGGACAAAACTATTACTATGCTAAAAATAAGTATTATACACAGTCTAGAGGTCGTTATATTGTAATAGCTCCAAAGGTTGGTTTCAGGATTAAAACCTTACCAGTAAATTATAAAAAAGTACGTTATAATAATCGTAATTATTACAATGCTTATGGTGTATTTTATACTCAAATTGGTAATGAATATGAAGTGGTAGATCCTGAAGTTGGTACTATTGTTTATGAGTTACCAGACGATTATGAAAAGGTTGTTATAAACGACGAGACATATTACGAATTCGCAAATATATTATACGAAAAAATACAAGTAGATGGTACCAGAGCTTATGAAGTGGTTGGTATTATAGAAATGGAATAAATGATTTTTTGATTTGGTTTGTTGATAGTGAGAAAAGGGGATAATTGAAAAATTATCCCCTTTTTTATTTATATAATTTATTAAATTAAATAACTGTTTAAAAGTGATTCTAAATCGCTTGACATAAATCTATTAAACCAATAAAACTCTACTATATTTGCATAAAATTATATTTTATGTCACAACAATTTTTAAGTTTAGGTATTAATACAGCATTGCAAAGCACTTTAGCAGATTTGCAAATTACAAAACCAACAGATATTCAATCAAAAGTAATACCTGTAATACTAAACCAAACTGACGATATTGTTGCTATTGCAAAAACAGGAACAGGAAAAACTGCTGCTTTTGGATTGCCAATATTACAATTAATAGATAGTAATAAAAGTCATATTCAAGCAGTTATTTTAGCTCCAACAAGAGAGTTGGGTCAGCAAATATTTAAAAATTTAGAAGCATTTAATTCCTCTAAATTAAGCGTGTCTATTGCTGGTGTTTTTGGTGGTATACCAATAAAACCACAGATCGAAGCACTTAAAAAAACCACTCATATTGTTGTAGCAACTCCTGGACGTTTAGCGGACTTAATAGAGCGTAACGCAATAAACATAAAAGAGATTTCATATTTTGTTTTAGATGAAGCAGATGAAATGGTTAGTGCACATAAAGAAGGTCTTGATGCTATAATTAAGGTTTTACCAAAAAGCAGAAGAACGTTATTGTTTACTGCAACTATGCCAGGAACAATAAAGCAATTGGTTCAAAACAGTTTGTCTAAAAAAGTGTTGACTATTGAAGCTGATATGGAAACCGTTGGTCACCAAGGGATAGATCATCAATATGTGGTGGTTGAGCCAATAGAGAAATTAAATGTGTTAATGCACTTTTTAAACGCCAATGATGGTCAGCGTGGCATTATTTTTTGTAAAACAAAAGCAGCAGTTAACAAGTTAGCTAAAAATCTAGCTATAAATAAATTTTCTTCTGGAGCTATACATGGTAGCTTAACACAAGGGATTCGAGATCGTATTATGGGTCAGTTTAGAGAAGGTCACATTAATATACTTGTAGCAACAGATTTGGCTGCTCGTGGTATTGATGTAAAAGATTTAGCTTTTGTAGTTAATTATCATTTACCAGACACATACGATGCTTATGTGCATAGAAGTGGTCGTACAGCCAGAGCAGGAGCAAATGGTCTTGCATTAAGTGTTATTCAAGAAGACGAGGTACAAGACATTCCGGAGTTTGAAGCAGAACTAGGTATTAATTTCAAACAATATCAAAAAGCTGATGCTAAAAGTATAGAACAAAATAATGGATTACTTTGGGCTAAAAAAATCTTTAAAACTAAGGTAAACAGAGATATTCCAGAAGATTTTAAAGCAAAAGTAAAAACTATTTTTCATCATTTAACAAAAGAAGAATTAGTAGATAAAATATTATCTAATTACATAGCAGAAAATAATACCATTGTTGATAAACAAGAGGTTGTAAAGAAAAAAAAGAAAAAATAAACCATGAGTAGCTATTTAAAAGTACAGCAAGATATTTTAGATAAATTAAATATCAAGGCACTTAATCCAATGCAGGAAGAAGCTTTGTTATCTATTACAAATGCTGAAAACACAGTGTTATTATCGCCAACAGGAACTGGTAAAACACTAGCCTTTTTATTGCCTACCATTACTGCATTAAATACAGATTGTAAAAATGTACAATTACTAATATTAGTACCTTCAAGAGAATTAGCAATTCAAATAGAACAGGTTATTCGCACTATGGGAACCGGTTTTAAAGCAAATGCTGTTTATGGAGGTAGACATTTTAGTAAAGATAAAATCGACTTAGCACATACACCTGCGATTTTAATAGGTACCCCTGGTCGTGTGGCAGATCACTTAAGACGTGAAACCTTTGTAGTGGATGATATAAACACGTTTGTTTTAGACGAATTTGATAAGTCTTTAGAAGTAGGCTTTGAAAAGGAAATGAGTGAAATAATAGCTAGTTTGCCTCATATTAAAAAGAGGATTCTAACATCAGCAACTCAAGACATGGAAATTCCGCGTTTTGTAGGTCTTGAAAACGAATTGATTATTGATTATTCTGATACTAAAGTTTCAAATTTAGAAATCAAGCAAGTTTTGTCTCCAGATAAAAATAAGCTTCAAACGTTAGTCGATTTATTACATGATATAGGTAATAAACCAGGTATTATATTTTGTAATTATAAAGATACTATACAATTTGTAAGTGACTTTTTAACTAAAAATAATATTGGACATGGTTGCTTTCAAGGCGGAATGGAGCAAATTGATAGAGAACGAGCATTAATTAAATTTAGAAACGGTACACATCAAATTATAATCGCCACAGATCTTGCAGCACGTGGTTTAGATATTCCTGAATTAAATTACATTATTCACTATCAATTACCTTTAAAGGCAGAAGAGTTTACACATCGTAATGGTCGTACTGCACGTATGAATGCAGAAGGGACATCTTATGTTATACAATGGGAAGGAGAGCGCCTTCCGGATTTTATTAAATTTGATGATACAGTAACGCCAAAAGGTACGGTTAATACTTTAACAACAGATTGGGTTACACTATTTATTTCTGGAGGACGTAAAGATAAAATCTCTAAAGGAGATGTAGCAGGTGTGTTGTTTAAACAATGTAATCTAGATAAATCCGAAATTGGAATTATAGAACTTAAACAAGATTGTGTGTTTGTAGCTGTGCCAAAAACAAAAGCAACTATTATTATCGATACAATTAATAACACAAGATTAAAAAAGAAAAAGGTAAGAGTGTACACTATTTAATTATTACACTTAGTTTTAATCTATAATTATATATGATTTAACTTAAATTTATTACTACTTATTGTTTAATCAATTTAAAGGCTAATAATTAACAATTTATTAATAAAACCGTTAAAAATTTTAATATTAATATAAAACGTTTATATTTGGTAAACCAGTTTGGTAAACCAATTTCTAATTTTTTATATTTTTATAATGAAATTCGCTTTTTCTTCAACCGCATTTGTATTAAAAACAGCTTTGTTTTTAAGTTTATGGATGTCTTGTTCATCGGTTGATAATCCAGAGGATAACAATACGTCGACTACTATTGGTCAAATTCTGGATACTGAAAATAGCACACCCATAATAGACTTTACAAATTGGAAATTAACTTTACCAGTCGATTTAAATAATAATGGTTCTCCAGACGAGTTTCAACCAAATCAATTAGTAGGTTTTGGTTATCAAAATGAAACAGCTATTCAACCATATTTATATGATGATACTTCAGACAATAGCTTAGTGTTTTATTCTATTCCTGATGTTTCAACCTCAAATAGTTTGTATTCCAGAACAGAACTAAGAGAATTAATCAATCCAAATAATGCTAAGCAAAATTGGTCTTTAAACGATGGAGGCGAAATGATTGGAAGATTGCAAGTGGTATCTATTTCAGAAGATGCAGATACTAGTGCAAATTTTCATAAGGTAATCGTAATGCAGATTCATGGTATAATTTCCGAAGAGGATATGGCTATTCATGGATTTTCTTCTAATAATGGACCTCCTTTAATTAAAATATATTGGAAAGATGGTTACATATGGTCACATAAAAAATCATTAATAGACCAAACAACTTCTGGTGATGCACTTCTAGAAACTTCAAGTGCTACATGGTTTGATATTAAACACAATTTAGGTTACGTTGGCTTTGAAGCTTTTGATTTTAGGATCTTAGCCTCAACTGGTAGAGTAGAAGTACAGTTAAATAATCAAGAACCACTTGTTTATACTGACGTAAGTTTAAATAAATGGCCTTTTCATAACTACTTTAAAGCTGGAAATTATTTAGGTACTACCAGCCCAAACGGTTTTGCGTACATTAAATATTTTAGTTTAAACGTGATACATTAAAAATTATAACAACAACAAATTAATCAATATATAGATGAAAAAAATAATAACATTTTTACTACTTACCATAGTATTAGTCTCCTGCGGAAACACAGAAATTTCTAATAATATTAAGGTGAATTCTATTGAAGAATTGCAAAATGCAATTAAGGATAGTAAAGCTGGAGATAACATTGTATTAGCAGATGGTATATATAAAGATGTTGAAATTGAATTTTATGGTAAAGGAACTTCAAATAAGCCAATCACGCTAAAAGCGGAAACTCCAGGAAAAGTAAGTATAGAAGGGATTTCAAACTTAAAAATTGGTGGAGACTATTTAGTAGTAGAAGGGCTACATTTTAAAAACGGTTATACGCCTTCAGAAAATGTTATTCAATTTAAAATTAATGATACTTTAATTGCTAACCATAGTATAGTAACTAATTGTGTAATTGATGCTTTTACACAACCAGATAGAGATGTTAGTGACCATTGGGTAGAATTTTGGGGAAGACATAATCAGTTAAGTAATAATTATATAACCGGAAAATCAAATTTTGGTCCAACCGTTATGGTAAGATTAGATGGTAACCAACATGTAAAAAACTACCATCAAATAATAAACAATCATTTTGGACCTAGACCAAGAAAAGGTGGTCCACATGGCGAAACTATGCAAATAGGAGACAGTGGTACATCTATGACACCATCACATACCAATGTAGAAAATAATTTATTTGAACGTTGTAATGGTGAAGTTGAAATTATCTCTAGTAAATCAAACAATAATACATTTAAAAATAATGTGTTTTTTGAAAGCGAAGGCTCTTTAGTTTTACGTCACGGAAACTATGCTACAATAGATGGAAACATTTTTATAGGTAATGATAATTCACAATTTATTGGTGGAATTAGAGTGATTAATACAGGACATTGGATTACAAATAATTATTTTTATAACCTTAAAGGTGAAACGTTTAGAGCGCCTTTAGCTATAATGAATGGAATTCCTAAATCGCCATTAAATCGTTATAATCAAGTTACAGATGTTGTTATTGCACATAATTCTTTTATAGACACAAAAACACCTTTTCACTTTAGTGTTGGGTCAAATGTTAGTCAAAGTGACGTGTTACCAAAATCCGAAATTCGCTCTGCTAGACCAACTAGAACGGTAATTGCTAACAATGTTTTATACAATCAAACACCTTTTGATTTTCCAATTAAAAATTATGATAAGGTAGATGGTGTTTTATTTAAAAGTAATTACACTAATAGCGACAATAAAAGTGAAGTAAAACCTGAAGGTTTAATTACTACTAATATGGACGTTACAGCAGTGTCACCGCAATTAATGGTGCCAAAATTAGCAAATGGTAATGTGTATTCAGGTTTTGATTTTGAAACGATTGATACTGACCTATTCGGAAATAAAAGAACTGCAGACAATACTACTGTTGGAGCAATTATTAATACAGGAAACCACAAAGTATTATACGATAAATCTAATTACGGAACCAATTGGTATAATACAAATAAAGCAAAAACCGAAGCTAAAACGATTAAAGTTAGCACGTCAGTCCAATTGGTCGAAGCCTTAGCAAAAGCTAATTCTGGAGACACAATAAGCTTACAACCTGGAGCATATCTAGTTAATAAGGAATTACCAATTTCTAAATTAATTACATTAAAATCTACAGATAAAAATAATAAAGCAGAAATAAGTTTTACATCAAATATTACAGCTTTTTCAATGCAGCCAAAAGGTGTATTGCATATCGAAGACCTTATTTTAAAAGGAAACCAAAGCCAAGCAGCCTTTAAAACTTTAGACAAAAACATGAGTAGCGCTTATGGATTGTGGCTTAATAATACAGAAGTTAGTGAGTTTAACAGCGTATTAGAAGTGTCAAAAGGGTCTTTTGCAGATACCGTTTCGGTAGCTAATTCAATTATTAAAAATTGTAAGAGTGGGATTCAATTAAATAAAGAGACTAACGACAAAGGTGATTATAACAGTGAGTTTGTTTACGTAACGAATAATACTTTTAGTAATGTGGATGCTAATGTTTTAAATTATTATCGTGGTGGTTATGACGAGTCTACCATTGGTGGAAACTTAGTATTTAAGTATAATACGGTTACAAATTGTGGACAATCTGAGACTGAAAATATCTTGATTAAAAATAGAGGTATTGTTAATGTTGAATTTGCTAATAATACCTTTAAAAATAATCCAGTTAAGATTGTAGCTGTTCTTTGGGGAGAAAAAGATCAAAAGCCTGAAAATAATACTATTACCAATTCTGGTGAAATTAAAGTTGTGCAAAATTTGAAACTGAAATTAATGTATTAATATGAAAGTTTTTTGCTTCAATTTAATAATATGCCTAGGTTTTGTAAACTTTTTAGGTGCTCAAAATATTCCCTCTGACAAAGTACTACCTATTCCAGAGCTGAGTAATTATTTAACTGAGTCTGTAAAAAAACAGCTTATTGCAAATGGTGACCTATCAGAACAAAGATTGGCTGAGTATTTCAGAGAAAAATTTTCAGAGCGTTATTTTTATGATTGGAAGACAAATGAAGAACGATTTAAAGAGTATCAAACCATTTATCCCGAAGCGGAAGTTGGACATACAGAGCGTGCTTTAGATCATTTAGCAAAATTTGAAGCAAATGCACAATGGAAACTTCCTTTTAACTATCAAAATGGTCAGCCAGTAAATGCTTATGCTTTAAGGCATTTGGCTAGACAACATAAAATGATAGATATAGGATACTACTATTTTTATCAAAATAAAAACCAAAAATATTTAGATTATTTCACTCAGCAATTAGCATCATTAAATTTAGCATTAGCTAATAATCAATTTGAAACTATTCCTGATGGCAATGGTGTTTACGAAGCTTTTAGGTCAGGTTATCGTGTTATAAATTGGTTACAATTACATAGTTTATTTTTGGGTCAATCGGGTTATTCTGATCAAGAACAACTTGTAACAATAGCTACTTTTTTGCAACACGCTCAACATTTGTTTGAAAATAATCAAGAATTTGTACCTGGTAATCACCAAACTAGAGGTCTAACAGCTTTAGCAATGATTGCCATTATTTTAAAAGATTTTGAAGGTGCTGATCAATGGTATAATCATGCAATGACACTTTTAGGAGCGCATTTAGATAAAGAAATTAATAATGACGGTTTCCAGTTTGAGCGCACAGTGCATTACCACATTAGCGACATTGGAACTTATTATTATGTATACCAATTAGCTAAAAAAAGTAAACTACCTATAGATGCTGTTTGGGAAAGTAAACTAAAGTCCTTATTTACAACGCTTTCAAAAATTGCTTTTCCAGATAAATCAGCTCCTGTACTGTCAGATGATACAGATACACCTTGGGCAGAAACTAATGATATTTCTGGAGCCATGACTTTAGGGTATCTACTTTTTGAAAATCCTGAGATTGGTTATTTTGCAACAGATCAATTAAGTACTAAATTTTATTGGACAGCTAGTCAAACTCAGTTAGATAAACTTAAAAACAAGCAATCATCACCTCCTAAAGCCTTATCCTTAGATTTTCCAGATACTGGTTACTATATAATGAGGGAAGGTTGGGATAAACATGATAATATGATGGTTATTTCGGCAGGAGTAGACCCTATAAAACCAGACCATCAACATGGAGATGTACTTGGTGTTCAAGCTATGTCTAATGGTAAGGTAGTTTTGCCTAATTATCAAGTTAGGTATTCACTTTCAGACCTAGAATTGTTTAAAAACTCAATGACTAAAAATGTTGCTTTAGTGGATGATCAGTTACTAGGAAAGCAATATACAAGTAATAAAGGAGGTAGTGGTTTTGGCAAATTTAAAAAAATAGCGCAACCTAAAACACTTACATGGTTTAATAATGATGTAATGGATGTTTTTGTGGGTACTCACGATGGGTTTAATAACATTGGTGTTGATTATGTAAGACAAGTGATAGCTATAAAAAAAGAGTTTTGGATAGTAAAAGACAATTTTAAATCAGAAAGTAATCATACTTATAAACAAGTTTGGCAAGGACATTATACCAAAGAAAATGGACCAAATTTACTACGAGCGTCGTTTGATAACGGTTCAGGATTAGATATTTTACAATTAAATACTATAGATTCAGTAAAAACAGATGGAGCCAGAGGTAAACAATGGTCTGTCGTTTCTAAAAATAATCAAAACTCATTTAATTTTATAAGTGTCATTTTTCCTTTTAAAACCTATGATAAACGTATTGACGAAACAGAAGCAATACCTAATATTAATAATTGGAAATTAAATCAGACTGACTGGAAAGCTAGTAATAATGATGCAGTCTCGTTGACTAAGGCAGAGGCTTCTTTATTATTTTCTGTGCAAACAATAACTAACAAACAGGTATCTATTTCATTTTCTCAGACTTCGGATATTTATATTTTTAATAATGATGATACCATAACAATACAATTACTGTCTCAACCTTACAATGATTTATATATGCAAGTTATGGTTGATGGTAAACCATTAAAGACTGTAAATAAAAAAGCTTATAAAACTGCTAAAATTCCTGTATATGGAAATCAAGTGTATCAATTAGAAATTGCCTTAAATTAAATAACAATGACTAAACAAATAGCCTTATTCTTAAAAAGTACAGCACTAATGTTGGTATGTATTATGTTATCATGTAATAATAATGAGTCAACAATAATTCAAAAAAAGGTTGAAAAAGATAATTACAACGCTAACCAAAGCCATCCAAAATTAATTTTAACTGCTCAAGGCGTAAAAGATATAAGAGCCCAACTAGGTAACATTCCAATTTTTGATAAAACATTACAACTGGTTAAAGAAGAAGTTGATGCCGAAATTGCTTTGGGTATTGATACACCAATTCCAGTAGATTATTCTGGTGGATATACTCATGTAAAACATAAAAGTAACATGATTATTATGCAAAAAGCCGGTGTTTTATATCAAATTTTAGATGACCAGAAATATGCTAAATATGTAAAAGATATGTTGATGCAGTATGAAGCATTGTATAAAACATTACCATTACATCCAAAAACAAGGTCTTATGCTAGAGGTAAATTGTTTTGGCAATGTTTAAATGATTCTAATTGGTTAGTGTATGTAAGTCAAGCTTATGATTGTATTTATAATTATTTAACTAAAGAAGAACGCAATACGCTGGAAACCAATTTATTCAGACCATTTGCAGATCATATCTCTATAGACAGTCCACAATTTTATCAACGCGTACACAATCACAGTACCTGGGGAAATGCAGCTGTAGGAATGATTGGTTTAGTTATGGATGATCAAGAATTGATAGATCGTGCATTATACGGTATTAAAGATTTAAAATTAGACTCTAACAAAAAAGACGACGATGGTGGTTTTTTAAACAAAGATGGAAAAGCTGGTTTTTTAGCAAATATTGAAGAGCCTTTTTCACCAGATGGTTATTATAATGAAGGACCTTATTATCAGCGCTATGCTATGTATCCTTTTTTAATTTTTGCTGAAGGATTACATAATGTAAAACCAGAGTTAAAAATATTTGAATATAAAAATGGTGTTTTACTTAAGTCAATTAATGCACTATTAAATTTATCTGATGCAGATGGAGATTTTTTTCCTTTAAATGATGGTCAAAAAGGGATGTCGTATTACACAAGTGCGTTAGTCACAGCAGTAGATATTTCGTACCATTTTGGAACACAAGATACTGGATTATTAAGTATCGCTAAAGCACAAGATCGTGTCTTATTAGACGACTCTGGATTAGCTGTAGCACTTGGTATTAAAAACAACAAAGCAACACCTTTTTCTAAAAAATCTATTAACCTATCTGATGGACCAGAAGGTGCACAAGGTGGTGTTGCAGTTTTAAGAAACGAAACTATAGAATTAGTATTTAAATATGCAGCGCAAGGATCAAGTCATGGGCATTATGATAAGTTATCCTATTCTTTATATGAAAATGGAGAAGAAGTTATACAAGATTATGGTTTAGCTAGATATGTAAACATTGAGCAAAAAGGAGGCGGAAATTACTTAAAAGAAAATAAAACTTGGGCAAAACAAACCATTGCACATAATACGATTACTCAAAATGAAACCTCTCACTTTGACGCAAAATATGAAGTTGGTAGTCAGTATCATTCTGTTTTAAATTATTTTTCTTCAGATAATACAAATGTACAAGTAGCAAGTGCAAAAGATAGTAATGCTTATCCAAATACAGAGTTTTTACGCACTATGGCAGTCATTAAAGACGAAGATTTTGAAAAACCATACGTATTAGATATTATGAAGGTGACTTCAAACAAGCCTAATAAATATGATTTCCCATATTATTTTTTAGGGCAATTAATTCAAACCAATTTTGATTATAAAACAACTAATGCACTAAATCCATTAGGTAGCAAGAATGGATATCAACATTTATTTGTTGAAGCTACAGCAAAAGCGACTAATGATAATAGTCAACTTTCATGGTTAAATAAAGGTAAGTTTTACACATTAACAACTTTGACAGATGCAAATGATGACTTGCTGTTTACTAGGATTGGAGCAAATGATCCAGAATTTAATTTAAGACGTGAGGCAGCATTTATGGTCAGACGTAAAAATGCTAAAAACACCATTTTTGTATCCACTATAGAAGCACATGGAAGTTACAGTCCAGTAACTGAGTCTGCTATCAATTCCAACAGTAATATAAAGCAATTAAACGTAGTCTTAAACTCGGAAGCCTATACAGCTATTCAAATTACTAATGTAAAGGGTGTTACTAAATTGTTTATAACAGCTAATACAAATGCTTTAGTAGATGCAAAACATAAAGTTACAATTAACGATAAGGATTACGAATGGTCAGGTTCTTATTATTTTAAATAAAATAATTAAATACAGATAAAAATGAAAAGATTTAGCGAAAAGTACATTGTCGCAAAAGACATGGAATGGGAAACACTAGGAGGTGGTGTCTCCAGAAAATTTTTAGGTTATGACAATCAAATTATGATGGTAAGTGTAAAGTTTGAAAAAGGAGCTTTAGGTGCGCCTCATCAACATTTTCATACACAGGCTACGTATTGTGTTTCTGGAAAATTTGAATTTGAAATTGATGGTGTTAAGCAAATTGTTGAAGCTGGTGATGGTGTTTATATTGAACCAAATCTATTACATAGTGCAATTTGTTTAGAAGAAGGACAGCTAATAGATACTTTTAGTCCTGTAAGAGAAGATTTTTTAACAGGTGTTGGACCGTCGTATTTTTCGGATAAATAAGCATTATTATTTCTTATTTATCTACATGTTAGAAGGTTTTTAGTTAAAAAATATAGTAATAGCGTAACGCACATTTATTTGCTATTTTAACACTAACATCCTCTATTTTAACATTTAAATTTTACGAAAACGTTGTAATTAACAAAATTTTATATATATTTGGTAAACCAGATTGGTAAACCAATTTGAATTATAGTAAATAAATAAAAAAAAGGACAAGTTTTAAAACTTATCCTTTTTATAAAAATACTTCTTTGACGGGAAGTTATTATGCAAAAACATAACATTACAAAAGTAACAAACATATTGATACTTGCCTAATATTTATGTTTTTAGTGAAACAAATTAATTAACTAAAACTTAAAAATTAATTATGAATTTAAAAGCTAAATCGGCACTATTTGCAATGCTCTTTATGTGTATTGCAGCTTTTGCGCAAGAAAAGTTAACAGTAAAAGGGGTAGTGGTTGACGCAGAGTACAATATGCCATTACCTAACGTTAATGTTATTATTGTAGGCACCAATACAGGAGCTAGTACAGATTTTGATGGTAATTATCAAATCGATGCTAAAGCTGGAGACGTTTTACAGTTTTCATATATTGGATATGCTGCTCAATCAGTAATTATTGATAAGCAAACACAAGTTAATATATCTTTAACTGTTGATGCTAATACTTTAGAAGAAGTCGTTGTAATTGGTTATGGCACTCAAAAGAAAAGCCATTTAACGGGTTCAATATCTAAGGTTGTAAATGATGATTTAGATCAAATCGCTGTACCTAGAGTTGATGATGCATTAATTGGTCAAGTGTCTGGTGTTAATATACAAGCAACATCTGCTGAGGCTGGAGCTGCACCAACCATTCGTATTAGAGGAACAGGATCTATTAATGCTAGTTCTGGTCCTGCTGTAGTAGTCGACGGAATTGTTGTTAGTTCTGATTTTCTTGGTAGTATTGATATGAACGATGTAGAGTCTTTTGAGGTTTTAAAAGATGCAGCATCTGCAGCAATATATGGTAGTGAAGGTTCAAACGGAGTTATAATTATTACCACAAAAAGTGGTAAGGATGGAAAAACTAAGTTTAGCTATGACACTTATACAGGATTTAAAGAAGCACACGATAGTGATAACTATAAAAAAAGCGTAAGTGATTGGGCTGCAAAAGAATTAGCTGAAACTGGTGAGCTATCAGAAAGAACACAGTACATGCAACTATTAGTTAGTACTTTAGGTGTAGACAGAGATTGGCAAGATGTGTTTTTTGATGGAGGTAAAATTACTAGCCATTCGCTTTCTGCTAGAGGTGGTAACAAAAACACAAAGTTTAGTACAGCATTAAGATATTCTCATGATGAAGGTGTTGTATTAACAGATGACTATAAAGTATATAGCTTTAAACTAAAAGTAGATACAAAGCTAAACGAAAAATTAAAATTTGGTGCAAGTCTTACTCCTTCTTATTCTAAAAGAAGAGCATTACCAACATCAATTCACAATCCAATAAGACAGTCACCTTGGTTACCAATTTATCATACTGAAGAGTCGCTTCAATTTGTAAATCAAGACGACCCTTCTGCAAATTACTATTTTCCAGATCTTCAAGTAGGAGATTACTTTTTAGAAGATCATTTAATGGAGCTTGATTTAGATGGAGATGGTAGTTCTACTAGACCACGTACATCTGGAGATGCTAATGCTTACGCGCAATATGCTGAAAGAGAGCATTATGAATTTAATAATAAGCTTTTAGGTTCTACATATTTAAGTTATGAAATTTTAGACGGACTGACAGCTAAAACATCACTTGGTGTTACGTTAGAGGGAAGAAAAAGAACGCGTTGGAATGGTACAAAACACCACCAAAATGGAGCAAGTAGAGCATCTTACGAGTTGCAAAACAGAGAATCTAGACGTATAATATCGGACAACACCTTATCATATTCTAAAGATTTTGGAAACCATGAGTTTGATTTTCTTGCAGGTTTTACAGTTCAAAATAGAAGAATTGAAAACAGTGCAGTAGAAGGTTCTGGTTATACTAATGACTTAATTAAAAATCTTAATGCAGCAACTACAATTGCTAGCTACGGAGAATATAATATCGAAAAAAATAAAATCGGTTATTTTGGAAGGGTAAACTATGCATATAACGACAAGTATTTGTTATCAGCGTCATTTAGACGTGATGCAAGTTCTGTATTTGGAGCAAGTACAAAATGGGGTAACTTCCCAGCATTATCTTTAGGTTGGAATGTATCTAACGAAGATTTTTTAAGTGAAAGCGATGTTGTAAACAACTTAAAATTAAGAGTAAGTTACGGTCTTACAGGTAACGAAAACTTTGATACAGGAAGTGATCTTACAGATTGGTACGCATACTTATCTTTATTAAACGACTCAAATGCTATTATAGATGGTAACGTTACTACAGGTTTTTCTCCTGCTAATATTGCAAACGCAGAGTTAAGATGGGAAGCTTCAAAAGAATTTAATCCAGGTATTGACTTTGGATTATTTAACAACAAAATTAGTGGTTCTTTAGATTATTATAAAAGAACAAGTAATGACTTATTGTTAAACAACCCAGTATCTTACACGACAGGTTTTTCTGAAGGTATTGTAAACTTAGGAGAAGTAGTAAATAGTGGTTTTGAATTAGAGTTTAGAACAAAAAATATTTCGACAGAAAACTTTAGATGGAACACAACTTTAATCGCTTCTACAAACAAAAATGAATTAACTGATTATGGTGATTCAAATGGTGCAACTCCAGAAGATACATTTGGTAGAAACTCACAATGGATAAACCTAGTAGGTAACCCAATATCATCTTTTTATGGTTATGTAGTAGATACAGAATTAGCAAATCAATACTGGGAGTCTCCATACTTCCCAATTAATGGACAATCACAAGATGTAATTGTAAAAGATTTAAATGGTGATGGTTTAATTACAGAAGAAGATAAAGCAATCTTAGGTAATCCTTACCCAGAATTAGTTTGGAGTTTAACTAATGAGTTTAGTTATGATCAATTTGATTTTTCATTCATGGTTCAAGGTAGTCATGGTGCAGAGGTTAAAAACATTGGAGACCAATATTTTGCAACACATTGGCAAGGTGCAACGACTAGTCCGCAAGAAGTAGTCGATGCAGGAATTATTCCAGATGCTTCATTTTTACAAGAAAGAGTATTAACAGATGACGTGGTACAAAGTGCATCTTACTTCTCTTTAAGAAACATCAACTTAGGTTATACTTTACCGGATGACATAACAGAAAGAATTGGTTTATCTAAATTAAGAGTTTATGCTACTGCTCAAAACTTATTATACATTACTTCTAGTGAGTATAATGGATTTAACCCAGAGTTTGTAGATGATGATACACCAACACAATATGGTGCGCAAAGAGCAGGTACACCTATTTTTAAAACTATCTCTTTTGGTTTAAACGTAGACTTTTAATTAAAAAAAACATATAAATTATGAAACATATAAAATATATAGCGGTCTTAGTTTCAGGAATGATGTTATTTTCTTGTAACGATGATTTTCTAAACCCAACGCCAGACTCAGTAGTAGTAGTTGATCAGTTTTTTAATAACGATGACGATGTACTTGCTGGAATTATCGGAATTTACGATGCTATTCAAGGCGTAAATGAAGATACCGAAACTAACTCTTCAAATTATAATAGAGGTGTACAGTTTGAATATCTTTTAACAGAAATGAGAACTGATAATACTAGATCTGCTACAACAGAAGGATCTAAAGCAGATTTTCATAGATATTTAGTAGATGCTAATAATGTGGAAGTAGAGGATTACTATGCTAGTTCTTACGAGATCATTTTTAGAGCAAACACTGTTTTAAATTATATTGAAAAAGCAGATGCAGCAAATAGAGCATCTTACACAGCTGAAGCTAAATTTTTAAGAGCATACGCTTACTTTAACCTAGTACGTTTATTTGGTGATGTACCATTAATTACATCTGTAGTTGGTCCAGAAGAAACAGATGTACTTTTTACAAGAGTTAGTACTTCAACTATTTACACTGTTATAATTGAAGACTTACAAGAAGCAATATTAAATTTAAATAGTACTTACAAGTCAAGAGCATCTACTGCAGCTGCACAAGCATTATTAGCTAAAGTATATTTAACTAAACAATCACCAGATTATTTAGGCGCTCAACAATTATGCGAATCAATAATACAAAGCATGCAATTCTCATTAATGCCAAACTTTCATGATGTGTATTACTCAGAATTAAACGATGAAATACTATTTGCAATTGGTTATGTAGCAGGTAACACTGCAGAGAGTCAAGGATTCTCATCAGAGTTTACAACATCTGTTGGTAGACAAGATGGCTTAAATGTAATTAACGATAATTTAATTGCGGACTTTGGACTATACGGAGGAGATAGAACAGCAGAATCTTACATTACAGTTGGTTCTTTCTACGAAGTAGCTAAGTTTTTACCTAATGGTTTTGGATTGGCAGATAATTATGGTCCAAATCCACGTCAAGCAGGAAACGATTGGATTGTATCACGTTATGCAGATGTATTATTAATGCATGTAGAAGCTATTATGGCAGGTGGTACGCAAACAACAGTACAAGCAGCAAGAGATTCTTTTAACGAAGTTAGATTAAGAGCTAATATGCCAACTATAGATGCTCCAGATGCGATTACTAAACAAGATTTAATTAATGAAAGACGTGTAGAATTGGCTTTTGAAAACCATAGATTCTTTGATTTAGTAAGATTTGGAATTGCAAACTCAGTATTAAGTGCACATGCTACAGAGATGGACTACACTTTTAATACAAGAGATTTATTACTACCTATTCCAGCTAGAGAAATTAATATAAGTAATGGACTTTTAAGTCAAAACCCAGGATATTAAAACATAAAAAAATATGAAAAACAAAGTTAATATTATTCGTACGACTACGTTTTTACTTGTAAGCATGATTATGTCATTCACTTTTACAAGTTGCGAAGATCAATTTGAGTTTGAGTTACCAGATGCTAATTCAAAAGTAGACACTGTTTTACCAACTGCAAATTTTACATATGCAGCAGATATAGATGATTTTAAAAAGATTTATTTCTCTGATTTATCCTCAGAATCTACAATGTATTTGTGGGATTTTGGTGGAGGTGTAACAACAACGGATCAAGATCCTACTTATACATTTGAAGCAGGAGAAGGGACTTATCCAGTTACTTTAACAACAAGTGACGCTAATGGTGCATCTGATACAGTAACAATAGATGTTGTGGTGTTTGAACCAGAAGAGCCTTTAGCTATCATACCTGTTATTCTAGAACCAAGTTTTGAGGATAATACATTACCTGATGGTTCAGGAGATGGTCGTGATTCTTGGAAAAACTCTAACTTAGGTGGTGTAATTCAAATTAATACAAGTAGTACTGTTCCAGATGGTGGACAAGCAGCTAAATTTCCAGGAGCAGGAGACAGAATTGGTTACCAAGAAATTGAAGTATCTCCAAACACAGATTACGTAATTTCTTACTCATATAGACTAGAAGCTGCTGGTGGATCATGTACAGTTGCAATACTTGCAGGTGGAGGATTTACTACTCAAGCTGAAACAGATGCAGCAATCTTACAATCTTTTACTGGATCTGCAGAAGCTTACACGCCAGTAAACATTATGTTTAATTCTGGCGCTAATAACACAGTAAGTATTTACATCACCAATCAAGGTGAAGAAGCTAGAGTAGATAATTTTACAGCCGATTTACAATAATTAATAACAATCAATAAAAATTAAAGACTGAAACTTATGCGTATAAAACTTAAATTAATAGTCTTGTTTGTTTTTGTTTCAGTCTTCAATGCTAACTGTCAATCTAATAAGGTTGTTACAGAGTCTAAAGTTGAATCAAAAAAGAAGAAGAAAAAAAAGAAAAGAAATAGATATAAACTGCCAAACATAGATTTAATCCATTGGAAAGTAACAACTCCTGCTGGTGATGGTAAAAAGCCACAAGAAGTGTCTCCTCCAGAAATTTTGGATTACGCTACAAATGAATCGTTAAAACCTTATATGTATAACGATTCTACAAAAGGAGCAATTGTTTTTTATGCATTTCCAAGTAGCGCAACCACTGCAAATACTAAATACTCTAGGTCAGAACTAAGAGAGCAAATGGTATCTGGAGATAATAATGTTAATTGGACATTTAAGCAAGGTGGTTATATGAAAGGAAAATTAGCAATAGATGATATTTCTAAAGATAGTGAGGGTAAATATCATCGCACTATCATTATGCAAATTCATGGTAGATTAACTAATGAACAAAGAGATTTAATAGGAGAGAAAGATAATAATGCACCACCAATTCTTAAAATTTATTGGGACAAAGGAAAAATTAGAGTAAAAACAAAAGTCCTTAAAAACTTAGATGCAACAGAAGAAGAAATGTTACATGAAGATGCTTGGGATGATGACGAAGGATTTAATTTTGAGCAAGAAGTAGGATTCAAAAAATTTACTTTAGAAGTGGAAGTTTCTGACGGAAAAATGGTGATTATTTTAAATGAAAACGAATACAAAGTTTACGAAGATATCCACATGAAAAAATGGGGTATTTTTGAAAACTATTTTAAAGCAGGAAACTATTTGCAAACCAGAGATGAAGGGGCTTTTGCAAAAGTTAGATATTATGATTTAGAAGTCAAACACTAAAAATATTTGATTAGTCTTGTTGTTAAGTTAGGCTTTATAGGTCATTAAAAAGACCTTAAAGTTTAGCTTAATAATTAAATAAAAGTCTACTCAGAATTCTTAAATTTGACATGAAAAGTTAAATAAATAAAATGTTATTTATATGAAATTGGAAATCCTTACAAAAAACGAAAATTTTAATATTCAGAAGACAATAATTGCTAACATCAGAGATTTAATTAATAAAAAAAATCTTGAACCTGGAGATAAATTGCCAGCTGAACGTATGTTATCAGAAATGTTTGAAGTTTCTAGAAGTAGTGTAAGGGAAGCCATTCAAAAATTAGAGTTTTATGGTCTGTTAAAATCAATTCCACAAAGCGGAACATTTGTAGCAAATATTGGAGTCATAGCGCTTAATGGTATGATAGAAGATATTTTAAGATTAGAGGATCCAGATTTTAAATCGTTAGTAGAAACCCGAATTTTGTTAGAATTAAAAACGGTTAGACTAGCAGCTTTAAGACGTACAGATGAGGATTTAGAAAAAATGAAATCTGCCTTAGATGCTTATAAAAATAAAGTAATTAATAAAGAAGATGCAGTTCAAGAAGATTTGTTATTTCACTTAGCTATTGCAAGAGCAAGTAGAAACAGTACAATGAATACTTTTATGTTAATTATTACACCAGAAATAATTACAAATTTTGAAAAGTATCATGTTTGTGATAAAAATTTGTCTCAAACAGCAATTAAAGAACACGAATTAATTTTTGAAGCCATTAAAAATCAAGACCCAATTGAAGCTAAACAGGCAATGAAAAATCACTTTAACGAACTGTATAAATACTGTTATAACTTATAAAATAAACAGATGATAATTTAAGATAGTTAAATCTCAAATTATTTTCAATCAAAAACAATATAAATTAAGTTAATCAACTGATAATGAGTAGTTACTTGTTATTTGGTTTAGACTTTTATTTTTTTAAATTAAAAAAAAACATGAAATTAAAAGGACTTAGATGGTGGGTAGTTGGACTTGTAGCTTTGGCTGCAGTTGTTAACTACATAGACAGACAAGCTTTTGGAGCACTTTGGCCTGAAATTGCTAAAGATCTATTCCCAGACATGGATCAAGATGGACATAAGTTAATATTTGGAACGATATCAACGGTTTTTATATTATCATATGCTGGTGGTCAAGCATTGTTTGGTAAAATCTTTGATTGGATTGGTACCAGAATGGGATTTGCGCTTTCAATAGGTGTATGGTCTGTAGCAACTATGTTTCATGCATTTGCACAAGGTATGCTAAGTTTTTCAATTTTTAGATCAATATTAGGTTTAGCTGAAGCTGGTAATTGGCCAGGAGCAGCGAAAGCAAATGCAGAGTGGTTTCCTACTAAAGAGCGTGCTTTAGCACAAGGCGTATTTAATTCTGGAGCTGCAATTGGAGGTATAGTAGCCTATCCTGTTATAGGATTATTATCTGCTTATTTAGAGTGGAAAGCTATATTTATAGTTGTAGGTGCTCTTGGACTATTATGGTTAATACCTTGGCTATACATTGTAAAGTCAGGACCAAAAACACACCCATGGTTATCAGAGGATGAAAGAAAATACATTCTATCTGGACAAAAAAATCAAGACTTAGATCAAGATGGAAATTACGATGATGGTTATGTACCAACAACTGCACAACTTCTTAAACATAAAGAAAGTTGGGGAGTAATTATTGCATCAGCAGCATTAGATCCTATATGGTGGTTATTTATAGTATGGATACCAATATATTTATCTGAAGTCTTTGGTTTAAACGTTAAAGAAATCGCATTTTCTGCTTGGTTACCTTACGTTGGTGCTATGATTGGTGCTTGGGCTGGTGGTCTGATAGCGCAAAATAGATTAACAGCAGGTTGGTCAGTGGATAAAACTAGAAAAATGGTAATTACATTAGGATGTTTAATTATGATTCCTTGTTTCTTTTTACTTAAAGCACCAGGATCTGCTACAACTGCAGTCATCATTATGGCAGTATTACTTTTTGGATTTCAAATAGCAATCGGAAATATCCAAACGTTACCTAGTGATATGTTTGGTGGAAAAATAGTAGGAACATTATCAGGTTTTGCTGGTATGGCAGCAAAACTAGGTGCTGCAGGATTAACTCTTTTAGTAACGTTTATAACAACAGGAGGTAATTATACTCCCGCTTTTTTAATAGGAGGCGCTTTAGCAATAATTGCATTATTGGCTATCTGGATATTATGTCCTAAAATAGAACCTTTAAAACCAAGTAATTAATTAAGCACATAGATTTTTAAATAAAGAATAACAACAATAAAAACAATTAGAAATGAGTAATACAAACGGAAAAGTAGCTATAGTAACAGGAGCCACAGGTGGAATTGGTTTTGAAGTAGCAAAACGATTAGGAAAAGATGGCTATACTGTAATCTTAAACGGTATTGATGATGCAGCTGGAGCTGAAAAACTAAAAGAATTAGTAGGTTTAGGTATCACTGCAGAATATTACGGTTTTGATGTTACAAGTGAAGCACAAGTAACAGAAAACATCGTTAAAATTGGAGAAAAATATGGTCGTATTGATGTACTTGTTAATAATGCAGGTGGATTAGGTGGTCGTTCTAGATTTGAAGAAATGACAACTGAGTTTTACAGAAACGTAATGGCATTAAACTTAGACTCTGTATTTTTTGCTTCTAGAGCTGCAATTCCTTTTCTTAAAAAAGGAGAACACCCTTCAATAATAAACTATACATCAAATGCAGGATGGACTGCAGGTGGACCAGGAGCAGGAATTTATGGTACGTCTAAAGCAGGTGTGCATGCCATTACAAGAGCATTGGCTAAAGATTTAGCAGAATACGGAATACGTGTTAATGCTGTATCTCCAGGTACAATTGATACACCTTTTCATGCACAAATTAAAGCGACTAAGCCAGAAGTATTTGCATCTTGGGCAAATAATATTATGTTAGGTAGATTAGGTCAGCCAGAAGATGTAGCAGGTGTAATTTCATTCTTAGCAAGTAAGGATGCTTCATTTATCACAGCAGAAACTATCCAAATTGGTGGTGGTCAAGCATTAGGTATTTAATAACCTAAATTTATAAAGTCAGATTGTTTTGTTTTGTCAATTGATTATCTTCACGGTAATACAATAGATTTAAGCAAAACAATCTGGCTTTTAATACAATTAATAGAATAGTAATCAAATTTATAAAATGAGTAAAATTGTCACATTCGGAGAAATAATGCTTAGACTTTCAACAGAACGTCATTTGCGATTTTCTCAAGCAAAAACATTTGCTGCCTCTTATGGTGGTGGAGAATTTAATGTAGCAGTATCATTAGCAAATTATGGTATTCCTGTTGAATTTGTAACCCGATTACCTGATAACGAAATTGGCGCTTGTGCACTTAAAGAGATGCGCAAATTTAATGTCGAATCTAAAAACATAATTTATGGAGGTGATCGTCTAGGTATTTATTATTTAGAAACTGGAGCAGGTACACGTGGTAGTAATGTGGTTTATGATAGAGCTCACAGTTCTATGTCAACTATTCAAACTGGATCCATAGATTGGGAAGCGGTCTTAAAAGATGCGACTTGGTTTCATTGGAGTGGTATTACACCTGCAATATCTCAATCTGCTGCAGATGAGTGCTTAATCGCCTTAAAAGTTGCTAATAAATTAGGGATTACAATTTCTTCAGATTTAAATTATAGATCCAAATTATGGCAATATGGTAAGACTCCAGATCAAATCATGCCAGAACTTTTAAAATATAGTAATGTAATTTTAGGCGATATTGATACTGCATTTTTTATGTTAGGTAAAGATAAAGTAGACCCTAATTATCAAAATGAAAAATCGTTGCCAGCTTTATACGACCAATTATTTAAATTATGCCCTAATTTAAAAACTGCAGCGACTACATTGAGATATTCAGTTAGTGCATCGCACCAACGTATTGGAGGCGTATTATATGACGGAAAAACAATTTATAATGCAGATGTTAAAGAGGTAACTCCGGTTGTAGATAGGGTAGGAAGTGGAGATGCATTTATGGGTGGATTAATTTATGGTTTAGTAAATGACGATACAGATAAACAAAAAGCATTAAATATAGCAGTAGCAGCTTGCTGTTTAAAACATACTATCTCTGGTGACCTTAATTTAGTAACACTTAACGACATAGAAAAATTATTAAGTGGTGATTCATCAGGAAAAGTTTCAAGATAAAAAACAATAACATGGCACAATATTCAAGAATAGAAGTTGCATCAGTAATGCAAAAGACAGGCTTAGTTCCTTTATTTTATAATGAAGACATAGAAGTCAGTAAAAAAATATTAAAAGCATGTTACGATGGTGGTGCAAGACTTTTAGAGTTTACAAGTAGAGGAGACTTTGCTTTTGAAACCTTTGCAGCACTAAACAAATATGCAATTGCTAATTTACCTGGAATGATTTTGGGTGTTGGCTCAATTACAGATGCTGCAGCTGCATCATTATATATGCAATTAGGAGCAAATTTTATTGTCACACCAGTATTAAGAGAGGATATTGCTTTAGTATGTAATCGCAGAAAAGTATTATGGTCTGCAGGTTGTGCAACATTAACAGAAATAGCTAGAGCAGAAGAGTTAGGTTGTGAAATAGTAAAATTATTTCCTGGTAATGCTTACAATCCAAGTTATGTAAAAGCAATAAAAGGACCATGTAGTTGGACTAGTATTATGCCAACTGGAGGAGTAGAACCTACACAACAAAGTTTGGAATCTTGGTTTAATGCAGGCGTAACGTGTGTTGGTATAGGCTCAAAACTAATAGCAAAAGATAAAGACGGTAACTATGATTTAGACACCATTACTAACCTTACAAAAACAGCAATTAATATTATTAAAACGCTTAAAAAGTAAAGTTTTACTACCTATAAATTTAGCATTTACAAGTATATTTGCACTATAAAGCAGCTTCTAAACAAGCTGCTTTTAATATATGACTAAATATGAAAGTCTAAATAATAAAAGTATGCAAAAAAAAGCAATATTTTATATGACTATCAGTGCATTAGGATTTGCACTATTAAATGTTTTAGTCAAACAATCTAGCCATTTTAATGTTAATCAAGTGGTGTTTTTTAGATCCATTGGAACCTTATTTTTTACTGTTCCGTTTTTACTAAAAAACAAGATAAATTTTTTAGGAAATAAAAAAGGTTTATTAATTGCTAGAGGAGTAGTTGGCTGTATTGCTATGACCTTGTTTTTTATGTCTCTTAATCATCTATCCATGGGATCTGCAGTATCCATTAGGTATATTTCTCCCATATTTGCAGCTTTTTTTGCAATATTTTTACTAAAAGAACATATCAAATACTTTCAATGGATATGTTTTTTTATAGCATTTTTGGGAGTCGTAATTTTAAAAGGCTTTGATAATAACATTGATACTTTAGGCTTGTTATATGCTTTATTATCTGCTGTTTTTACTGGTTTAGTTTATATTATTATCCGTAAAATTGGAAGCCATGATCATCCGATAGTTGTAGTAAATTATTTTATGATTATTTCTGCAATCATTGGAGGTGTGCTAAGTATAAACCATTGGACAAATCCACAAGGTATGGAATGGGTTTTATTGCTAAGCTTAGGAATCTTTGGTTATTTTGGACAACTATACATGACTAAAGCTTTACAAAATGCCGAAATTAATCAAGTTGCACCTTTAAAATATATTGAAGTTGTATTTACAATGATAATTGGAGCCATTTGGTTACAAGAAATTTATACGCTAATTAGCTTACTTGGTATAATTTTAATTATTCTGGGTTTAACTTTAAATATTGTTTTAAAAACGAAACTTAAATAAAGTATTCTATTTACAGTTTATACTATAAATTAAGTCGATGAATATTTTTTTTAATTTGAAGCAATTTATTTATAGTATATAGTTTTAAAATACCTAATAAAACTATTTATCATGTATTTCTAACAATAGAAGAGGTTTTAAAATATTCTATTTTACATAATATAAATTATAGTACAAATGCATTTGTATAGCTGTTTACATCAATGGTTCATTTGATAGCTATAATTCTATACTATGTAAAATACCCCTAGAAACATTCATCTATTAAAGACTATTGAGAACTTAGGCCAATTAAACTATTAAGCGGTTTGCTTCGCAGAATTGTTTGCATTTACTCACGTATTTTTATTTTAAATTTTTGAGTTCGTGAATACTAAAGTATTTGTAACTATAATTTGACGTTATGTAAAATATCCGCTGCCAACGCCATATTGTTTTTATAAATACAAATTGCTTATTGCATTGCAATTTATTTATAACTCAATTTCCAGCCGCTTGTCAGCGCATTATAAAAGCTAACCTTTTGCCATGTTTTAAAAATCGTGTATTCGACAAAATATACGTCAAAAAAAATTTTAAGCGATTCTCGTCAACTTGCCACAAGAGCATAAATTTTAAGAAAAATAAAATTCCATGCACTTGTTATATTTAATCTACTAATTGAAGTTTTCTTTTAAAGCTTCATTGTCTTTTGTCTTGAAACAAAAGAAACAAAAATTCAAGGCTGCATAAACTTTTGGAAACAATTAACGGCTCATTCGCTATATTTCAGGAAACATTGTAACTCATTAACATTGCTTTGAAATCCATTGAATAAATGAAACACTCAAGAAACTGTATTACTAAACCCCTAAAATATGCAGGCTCATTTCTCCTATTGTTTTAACCAAAATTTTATGAGGCCGAAAAGAATTCTATACAAGATTTACTTTTATTCTATAATTTTTTAATAAATCTAAAAACCTTTTATCATTATAATACTTACTATATACTTTTCCTTCGTTTTTCAATATCTCTTGAAAATCTTTTGAATTAATCCCAAATACAAAAGCTAGCTGTAAATTTTTAAAGAATTCCTCATCATTACCCAATTCGGAATAAATTTCACCTAATGTGAGAGTGCCTAAAGCATTTCTTGGGTCTTGTTCTAAACATTTATAAACAAACTTTAAGGCATTATCGTAATCATTTAATACTCTATATGAATTACCAACAAGATTATAGCCTATTGAATAATCACTATGGTATTTAATCAGCTTTTTGTTTAACAATAGTGTTTCGTCAAATTGCTTTTCATCATATAGAATATTACTTAATATTAATAAAGCTCCAAAATTAGTTTCATCATCAACTAGTACATCTTTTAAAATATTTTTAGCTTCTTCTTTTTTTCCTAATTTATATAAATTTTGAGCTTTGAAAGTTTTGAAAAAATTAGCATTACTACTCTTTTTAATTCCTTTATTATAATAAGTTACTGCCTTACTATAATTACCTTTTGCATGATGAGCAATCCCAATTAAATGAAGTGCCTCAAGTGAATTTTCATTTAATTTTAATGCTTCTTCTAATAATTCTATTTTTAGAGAATTATCAGAACTACTTCTAGCTTCTTCTATCAATAATTCACTGTCTCTTAACTTATTAAACTTAATTATTTCATCGCCATTTAATTCTGATTTAGTCAATTCTTCAAATAGAATCAAATAGTCTTCCTCTATTGGAACAACATTTTCTGACTTTGATTTAGAATGATGATTAATTTTAAATTTCTCCTCTTCTTCTAATTCAGGGTCAGAATGTATAACAAAAATTTCATCTACAAGATCTTCGTCTCTATTTAATAAGTTGGCTGCTGAATTTATTAATTGAGCTTCTTTATGTTTGTCTTCAGGCTTTATATAATATGGTATTCTAGTTAATACAAAGTATATATCTAATGGTTTTCCAAGAAGTTTATTTTCATCATTTTTCAAGCTTTTTATGACTTTTGATGTACCTAAAATATTCTCCTTATTATTTGCAGCTAATGTTACAATTGAATCAGCTAATAAAGTCATTGCAATCCCAGAAATATCGGTAATTCCAGTTCTAGAATCAATTAGTAGAAAATCAGGATTAATATCTTTTCTAATCATTTCTTTTAAATTCAAAAGAAGCTCTACTCCCTTGCTGTTATTTGAATAAAACAAATCTTTCCAATTAATAGATGATAGTTTTTTCCAATAATCATTTGAATTTACATCTCCAGCAGGAAAAAAATTAATTAATCCTTCTAATTTACTATCATAGTATATATCTAATAAATACTCATCAAAATTTTCAGGGATATAATTGTTTTCTTGATAATCATAAAGATATTCTACTAACCCCTTTTTAATATCATTACTTTCAATATATTTATCAAATTTCAAATGTAAGCCTGGAGCTTCCAAATCAAAATCTATAATACAAACCTTTTTTCCTAAATCGGCTAGTCTCATAGCAATATTTGAGAGAGTCAGAGACCTACCAACACCTCCTTTATACGAATAAAATGTTATTGTCTTCATAAATTAGTTACACATTGCAAGGGTTACACCTCTTGATTTTATTCTATTTGAAATACCAGAAGCATCAATACCTGTAGGAATTAAAAATCTTAAAACTCCTTTTTCTTTAACTTGTTCATTTGTAATTGAAACATCAACTTTTCCAAGATCATAATCCACATTCAAAATTTCTTGACTTACATTCAAAAATTCAGAAAGATTTCTAATCATTGCTTTTGATAATCTTCTTTTTTTATTCATTACTTCAGATACTACTCCCTTTGAACCTATATATGGAATTAAGTCTTTTTGAGCCAAATCCATATAAGCCATTTTAAGTTTAATTATTTCAATTGGGTCTCCGTTTTCGATAGGGAAATTTTCTCTTTCATAAACTTCTATCAACTTTTCCAGTACTTCAAAATCGTTTATCAATTTTTCATTTTCCTCAAAATCTGGATTGTCGCCAATTTGCTCTAAAAGAGAAATAGCAGCTTCATACTCTTGTTCAGATTTTATTAATTTGAAATCCATGATTTTCTTTTTTTAATTAAACATATTAATATCGTACTGTTCATTTTTATCACAAATCTTATCATAATCTTTGTGCGTTCCAATCCAACATAAATACAAACGAGATTTTTTTAATTTAGGATGAAATTGATATTTTGCAATAATTCTCAAATGATTCCCTTTAATATCAAATACTACTCTATTACAAGATACTGTTGTCTTTTTATTATCTTTTTTACCTAGTAAATCAACAGCTTTTGCTCCAAATTCAGCAACCATATCTTGAGGCTTTTCCCAATTACACTTCGATACAATTGAAACCCACGCTTTCAGGCATTCGCAGTATGAAGGATTATCATCCATAAAGTTTTTTAGATGCTTGACAGCTATGATATGGACCATAATTACTTCATTCTTTATGCAAATATAGATAAAAGTTCTCAAAATGAGAACTTTTAGAAAATAATTAACATTTATATATCATTCCACACACATTACGCTTCCCTCCTACGACGTCGCATAAAAAGTGTTTCATTAACTTTAGTAAAAGAAACTTTTAAGAATAAATTTTTTAAAGAAACTGTAGAAACAACTTTCGCTTTTAGCCAAAGCTCAAGTTACATAACGCAGAACATTATAGTACATTTTACAACAATTAGCGAAATAGCGCTTTTGGGCGTTATTTGACATAATTGCAGATATAACGACTTTAGACTTATATCGATAGTAATTATGTCAAGCTAATTTCGTTTACATAATTCTGTGATTTCCAATAAAGGGTCTTCTTCTACTTGAGTGTTAATTGCTATGACTTTCAAGTTATATTCCGAGGAAAAGACTATTCATAGGTCAAAAGTATCTCAATATATATTATAAAGACAAACAAGAGTTATTATATAAATAAAAGATAGAAAATCTTAAATGCTATCTAAAACACTTTTCCGATAAGATTTTCCTATTTGTAACTTTGTATTATTTTGAAGGACTACTTGATTACCATCAATCAGTTTTAACTGATTAAAATTTATGATACATGATTTATGAATCCTGATAAAATGATTTGGAAGTTTTTCTAAAAATTCCGTTAGCGTTTGTGGTGTTAAAATCATTGTATCTGTAAAAATCTTGATATAATTACCATATGCTTCGATATGATTAATTTGATCAAAATCTATTTTAATAATTTTTTTGTCACTTTTCACAAATATTGATTGTGGAATTTCTTGTTTTGTTATTGTCGTAGTCTCAGGCTTTGAGACTTCTTTTTGAGGCACTTTATTTACAGCTTGTAAAAAACGTTCTAGAGAGAAAGGTTTTAATAAATAATCTGTTACAGAAAGTTCAAACCCTTCAATAGCATATTCTGGATAGGCAGTCGTTATAATTACAGACGGTTTTTGCTGTATGGTTTTTAGTAAACTTAAACCAGAAAGCTTAGGCATATTAATGTCTAAAAATAAAATATCCACAGTCTTAGTTTGCAATATTTCAAGTACTTCAAAAGCATTTTTACAAGACGCTATAATTTCTAAATTAGGAATTGCTTGAATATAATTTTCCAAAATTTGACGTGCTATAGGTTCGTCATCTGCAATAATACATTGTAAATTTTTCATCTAAACATTTATTATTAATTTGGTATTATAGCTTTTATCATTATCTGTAATGGTTAGCTGATATTTTTCTGGATACATTAAAGATAATCGTTTAGTAGCGTTTTTTAAGCCAATACCACGCTTTCCTTTTTCAAAATCATTTTGCTTTATGCTGTTTTTATCAAAAGTATTATTACATATAAATGTTATTTTTTTATCATCTACCATAACAGAAACTAAAACCTTACTTTCTCCATTTGTCAAGGTTCCTAAATGTTTAAATGCGTTTTCAACAAAGACAATTAATAACATAGGAGCTATTTTTTTTGATGAAATCGCTCCTGATTTTATAAATTCAATTTCGGTTTTGTCTTCTAATCGGATTTTCTCTAAAGACATATAGTTTTCCAAATAAGTAATTTCTTTTTCTAAAGGGACTAAAGTGTCTTTTGTTTCATATAAACTATAACGTAATAAGTCTGATAATTTCAACATTAGATTTGGCAATTTATCCGATTTTACAACTGCTAAGCCATATAAATTATTTAATGTATTGAATAAAAAATGTGGATTTAATTGTGCTTTAAGTAAATTTAATTCGGCTTCTTTTTCCTGATGACGTCTAATAAAATTATCTCTTACCAATTTTATAGATGAAGCAAAAATTAGTGCTAAAACCATTATTCCAAAAAAGTTAATAAACATTCTTATTTCAAACTCTTGGTTATCTACAGTTTTAATAAGTAAAACAGAAATTATGGTAAAACACAGCGTATTTAAAATAAAAAATAAAAGAAATAACGCACGATTTTGTTTAAAATAAGGCAGTATTACAAGGTTGTTTATGTATACAGCTGGTGCCAACAGTAATATAGAAAACAGTGCAACTTCTACCCTATTGCTATTGGATATAACCGTTAGTAAAATTAAAAAGAAGAAAACCCAAATAAAGAGGTTTTGTACTATTTTATTATCTAACCAAGACTCTAATTTTGACATTTTATTGCTTTAATTATCTAATCAAAAATACTATTTCATCTAAACATCTCTGTTTTATAATGATGAAAGTTGCCTAAATAAGTGTAAACCACTCTTTTTTAATGATAATAGGTCTTTTTACCGTTGTCATTTTATCAGACCTGTTTGTCATTCTTTTTTTTAGATATTGAAGAATTAAGAGAGTTTTGAGGTATAATTTAAAAATAGATATCACATGAAAACTTTACAACAATTAACACTATTACTATTTGTACTTATTCAAAGTATGTCTTTTGCTCAGGAAGACAAATTAGACCTTATTGATCAGAAATTTAATCCCTTGTTAACCCAACAAAATAAAGGTGTTGCTATACTTATAAAAAAAGATAATGAGATAAACGCATTAAGTCTTGGTAACTTTAACTTACATGAAAATCATGTTTTTAATATTGGTAGTGCATCAAAAACATTTACTGCAATTTTATTGCTTCAAGAAGTAGAAAAAGGCAAAGTAAAACTAAGTGATAGTATAGGCATGTATTTGACACCACTAAAAAATGTAGATAATGGATTAACTATCCAACAATTACTAACTCATGAGAGTGGTTTGGATGAAGTTATAGGAAAAAACATCCAAGATGCATTTTATGCTAAAAATGATTCTATTTATAATATTGATCTTTTAAATCAAATAGAACAAAACAATCCAAAAATGATAGGTAAGTATGATTATTGCAATACAAACTACTTGTTATTAGGCAGAATTATTGAAAAAATAACGGATCAAAGTTATTTTGATTTGGTTAGAGAGCGCATCATTATTCCTTTAAAAATGAATAATACTTACCCTTATTTACACAAAGGTTTACCAAATTTAGCAACACCTTACCATCAAGAAAAAGATGTTACAGCGTATTTGAATTATAAGTTTTTTGCAAATATTGCAAATTCAGCAGGAAGTATAGCGTCTACATTATCTGATATGGAATTGTTTTACACCTCTTTATTTGAAACTGATATTTTACTTAAAAAAGAAACAGTACAACAAATGATGGTGTCAGGGAATGAGAATTATGGTTTTGGAATTATGAAATCTAATAATGCTAACGAAAAATTATTTGGACATGGTGGAAATAACATAGGCTATGCTTTTAGAAATGCTTATAATCCTAAAACTAAAAACTTGTTTTTAATGTTTAGTAATACCTTGAGTATACCGTTTGAAAAGACTTTAAAAGATGATTTATTAGCGTATTTGAGTAATGAAAACATTGAAAACTTTAAGACCGTTAATATTGAAAACTTTAAAAAATATACTGGTAAATATTTGCTTAAAGAAGCAAATTTAACACTAGAAATAATTGAAGAAAACACGAAGTTGTATTTAGTAGTAGAAGCACAAGGTGTTAAAAGTGAATTAACCCAAAAAAATGAGACCACACTTTATGACACTGTAGTTGGTGCAACTTTAGAGATTATAGATGGTAATGAAAAAGCTTTAACATTTTCGCAAAATGGATTTACCACAACCATAAATAAAATTAGTCCTAAAAGTTAAATTTTGAAATTATATATTCAAAATTTACCTTATATATATTCCCAAATAAGTAATATTAGAGATATTAGCTTTAAAGAGTAGCACGATTTTATAAACAAAAATAACATTGTAAAGACCCTAACTATATGCAAAATTAGTTAGGGTTTTTAAATTAAGACAATGCGTCTATTTGTTTTAATAATACATTGTTATTCTTAATAATACAATCTAAAGTCAAGAAGTTTGCATAGTTTGTAATGTCTTTGATGCAGCTCTTCGACAACGTCAAACATATTATCATCTTCTTTAAATAAGTTAAAAAAGGCTATATCAAGGTTTGAGCTGGTAATTCCGTTGGATTCATAACCATAACCAGAGATAGCTTTTGCTCCAGTAATATCTAAAAAATATTGTGCTTCTTCTTCATCTAAATCTAACACTTTAGCATTGGAAAAATGTAGAATCTTACCTTGTAATCGTCCTTCAAAAAGCTCTGCAACTTCCTGCAAACTATAATTATAATCGTTTAGAATAATACTATTAGCTTCGCCTGGGATTACTAGATAAATTATTTCGTAATCATTAAAGTTATGATCGTCCAAGACCAATGCATTTAGGTTAGATTCTAAACCTTCAATAGAGTCGCATGTGTTATAAATACTAGCAACACCATACTGTGATGTTAACAGGTCTAATTTGTTTTGCGTTTCTGTCACAGTTTCAATTTCTTCATCTTCAACTGCTTCAAGACAGTAAATAAAATAGTCTGTATCTATTACTTGTGTTTGTGGTAATTGCTGTTTTTTATCTAACAAATCTTATTTTTTATACTTAATATATTGACTACAAAAATAATACATATCTTCTGTTTTTTAGGTGATTTTAACTTAGTCATAAGACTACTTAAAACTTTAAATTTATAACACACGATTATAAATTATCCAAAACACCATGTGCAGCCTTCTCTCCTGCTATCATAGCAGCATTTAAAGACCCATTTAATTGAACATCTCCTGCTAGAAAAATTGTATCAGTCAAACGCGTTTGTGATGGTAAAAGGTTATATTGTAAATTTTGTATTTTAGGTAAAGACATTGGGATTTTGTAATGCTTGATAAGTTTAATGACATCAATACCACAATACTGTTTCAATTCGGTTTGAACACGTTGTATCAATTTATCTGAAGACAAGTTTTGATTATCTACAACAGTAACAGATAGCAACTCTTTGTTACCTTTTAAATCGGATTCAAGGCTAGTGTGATAAAAAATGTTATTTATTACTGCATCTTTTTCAGGGATTAAACCAATTAAAGGTTTATTAATAACTTTACTTTCAGTTTCAAAATACAAAGTATCACAGCTCTGCCATTCTGTTACTTTTTTGTTTAGTTTGTTTACTAATTTACTTGGTTCTGTTGCTATAATGGTAAAATCACTTTTAATCTTTTGCCCATCTTCAAGAATTATTTCGCTATCATTAACAGTTGCCACTTTTGTATTAAATTTAAACGTGGTACGCCTTAAATTATTTGATAATTGTTTTGGTATGGCTTGCATTCCTCCTTTTGGCAACGCTGCGTCACCTTGACCAAACATTTTATATACAAATTCAAACATTCTGCTAGAGGTTTCTAATTTGTTTTCTAGAAAGATTCCGCTAAAAAAAGGATTAAAAAAGTCATTTATCATTTTTGAAGAAAAACCAAAATCTATTAAATAGGATTTTGTGGTTTGTTCTTTGCTTGAAAATATTTCTGAAAGTGATTTTTTCTTTAATTTAATATTAAGTTTCAGAATCTTAAATTTATCAGAAAGGGTTCCTACTCTAGCAAATACCGTCGAAAATAATAATGACTTATCTCTGAGAGGATCTCCAATACTATTTTGTTTTCCATTTTTAAAAATTGAAGCTCCTGGGATAAACGTTTGTAATTGTAAGGCTTCAAGATTAAGATATTTTTGTGCAGCAGGATAAGCAGTTAATAATACCTGAAAACCATGATCTAATTGATAACCTTCTACAATATCTGTTTTTACTCGGCCTCCAACCCTATCAGTCGATTCAATAATAACAGGAGATAATCCATTTTTTTCTAAAACCGTTGCAGCAATTAAACCACTAATTCCGGCACCAATTATATGTATTTTATAATCCTGTTTTTTCACTTTACTATTTTGTTTAATTATTTTAACGTAAAGATAAACAAAATTTGTATTTTTGAGATAAGCTAATCTAGTTATAAATCAATAAAACCAACATTATCGTGAATTATATAATTATTGCTCTTCAAATTATAGTAGGTATAAGTATACTTAACGTATGGCTAATACAAAATAATAAAGCAACAAAATGGCGAGGCGGAAATGCAAAAACTTTATTGGAAGAGTTTCGCGTTTTTGGACTATCAAAGCAAATGTGTTACATCGTTGGTTTTTTTAAGGTAACTCTTGCTGTTTTATTAATTTGTGCTATTTGGTTTCCTGTTTTAAAACAACCAGCAGCATTTGGATTAGCTGTACTTTTATCGGGATCTGTGGTAATGCATTTTAAGATAAATGATCCATTGATAAAATCTTTTCCTGCAACGTTTTTATTAACCTTATGCCTAATTATTGCTTTTATTTAGAGTCTAATACGAAGTAATTTTGTAATAATATTCTACACAAATATATAAGTTTATAAGTGCAAAGATTAACGATGGTAAGGCTTGTGCTATACTGTCTTTTATTTTTATCCTAACAATAAACCCTGACATCATTAAAATTGTTAATCCAGCAGAAGCTATTAATGTTAGTATTGGAGACAGGAAAAAACCTAAAATTAAGCCTAAAGCTCCTAATATTTGTAAAATGCCTGTTAGGACTCTTTGTTTGTCTAAGCCAAATCTTTTAAACTCGTCTTTCATTTTCAGAGAATACAGGCAATTAATACCATAAAATAAAAAGGCACAACTAGATAATAGTATTGCTAAATTTAAAAGATTCATTTAAATTACATTATAAAATGCTTAATAAAAAAGCTAGAAACCTTAATTAAGTTTTTCTAACTGTTTCATAACTTCTTCAGCTTCAAACGTTTTTTGGTCACTTAGTTTTCTGTTGGTAGTAGATAACGTGTGGGCTTCTTTTAAAAGCGTTTCATATTTAGCTTGTAATTTTTCTTTTTCTGATTTCTTTTTAAATATTCCGAACATATCGTTATTATTTAGTGTCTTTTGTATCTATTAGTTTTAATTATGTGAAGATACAAAATGTTTAACAATACACGTGTAAGGTTAAACAAAATTAACAAATAATAATATCACTTATTGCGCAATCCATTTTTTATCAAAAAAGAAACTGGTCTAGTTTTTTAATAACGTAAAATAAAAAGTGGTTCCAACACCTTCTTGACTGTCAACCCAAATAGCCCCTTTATAGTAAGTAATTATTTTTTTTACAATGGACAAACCTATACCAGAGGATGATCCTGTACTTTCTAATTTAGTAAAGACTTTAAAAATTTTGTCGTAATAATCAGATTTAATACCAATACCATTGTCTTTGACAAAAAACTGATAATGATCATCATGATCTGTGTAACCAACTTGTATACTTCCTTTTTCTGGATTACCATATTTTATGGCATTTTGTATCAAATTTTGAAACACTTGTTTAAATCGCCAAGCATTACCATTTATACTAGGTAAGTTTGGTTGTACTGTTATGGTAACGTAAGTTGGCACTAATAATGTTTGTATAACTTCGTCTACGATTACATTAAAATCAATAGATTTATCTTCTGCCTCAAGTCTGTCAATGGTTGAGTAATCTAAAATTCCTTTGATTAAAAAATCCATCTTTTCTACATTAAACAACACTTGATGTAATGGTGTTAATGCTACATCCTCCAATATATCTTTATGGTCATCCATAAACCAACTTATTAGCGTATGGATATTTATTAATGGTGCTTTTAAATCGTGTGATACAACATGAGCATATTCATTTAATTCTTCATTTTGACGTGATAAAAACTGTAATAATTCTTCTTTTTTAGCCTCTTGCTCCTTAAGACGTTCTTCATTTTCCTTTCGTTGAATAATATTTACTAGCATGTTAGCAAATACAAAAAGGATATCTTTTTCTTGATCATTAAATTTATTGATTTGTTTAACGGAGTCAAATCCTATAAAACCTATCAATTCTTTGTTTTTAAACTTAGGTATCGTTATTAAGCTTTTAATGCCTTGTGGCTCTAAAACAGCACGTAAACCATGCTCGCCATCTTTTGGTAATAAACTGACATCTTCCACAAAAAAGGCTTCCCCTTTTTTATGTGCTTCAACCCATTGCGGAAAATATTCTAATGGGACTTGCTGTAAATTATCTAATTCTGGTTCAATACCTTGTGCACACCACTCGTAAGTATTAGACGTGGTGTTGTCTATAAAATTGTATGAAAAAATGTAACTTCTGTCAGACTCTACAAACTCGCATATTTGTTGTAAAGAAGTATTAATTAAATTATCAATGTCCGATAAATCAGAGTTAATATATTGTGTAGATATACTAATTAGTAACTCTTGAAAACGAATTTGTCGCTCTATAATTTTATCTTTTTCTAATTGTTTTAAATAATTTAATTTATTGGTTTTAAGTTGTTCTGAGTGGGTTCCTAAAGGGTCTTGATAATCATTTTTCATAGCACTAATCAGAATTTTAAATGCGGTTAAGTTAGTTTGGTTTTACTAATATAATATTTACATTTTTAAAACTAATATTATCCATGTTCAAATTAACATTTTTTTTCTACAATCTTTTAACGACGCTAGTTGACTTAAGTATTTGATTAGCAAATTAGTCTGTATTTACACCAAGAGATTAACTATTTTTAAAGCTAATTTGTATATAAATAAAGTATATTTGTATAGGTTGAAATTGAAGTAAAATAGCTGTAAATTCAATCTTACTTTTTTACATAAAATAATTTTCAAATCAAACAATTATGAAACAATTTGGAATAGTGTTAACAGCACTATTAATTAGTGGTCTATCATTTGCTCAATTAGAAGTCTCTTTAAGTACAGGTTATGCTGTTGGAAGTGCTGGAATGAAATTAGGAGAAACAGTTAACTTATCAGAAACTGAAAACGCTTATGGTAGTTATGGAGAAGGTGCAAATGTACAACTAAGAGGGACTTATTATTTTAATGAGTCTTTTGGTGTAGATTTAGGTTTAGGATATTTACATGGTACTGACCAAACGGTATCCGAAGTTAATGTTCCAAATCGTGAAGTAGATGCTGTTGCTAGAGCACGTGCTTTTGGAGCATCAACATCTATAGTATATAAATTTACAAACAATATTTATGGTCGTTTTGGTGCTTTATTAAAATTAGGAGGAAAAACTGAAGCTGTAGTATATGATAAATCAGTACTTTCTCAGGCAGAAGCTGATGCTTTTGGAATCCCTTTAGGGTCTTACTCTGAAACGAATTATAAAGAAGATTTTCATGGACATTTTCCATTAGGATTTGTAGGTGCTTTAGGTTATAAATTTAACCTAAATGATAACTTAAATTTATTTGTTGAAGCTGAGTATTACGGAATTAGCTTAAAGCGTTAAGACTCTGAAATTACAGAATTTAATACAGATGTAGTTTTACCTGATGGTACTGTTGCATTTGCTGGTTTTTATAATATTGATAATTTACCAAACGATTATAATAAAGAAACAACGTATGTAGATAATTTATCTAATTCAAATACGGATTCATCTAGAAAATTATCTCAAAAAGTACCATATTCGTCATTCGGAATTAACTTTGGAATTACCTATAAATTTAAAAGTAGTTCTAAAAAACAATAAGTCTTTTAAATAGTACATATAAAAAAAATAAAGCCTATTAAAACGTGATTTTAATAGGTTTTTTTTGTGCTGAAAATTTAAAGGTTTTTAATTTGAAACACAAAATTACTTGATTAATAATTAAAATGTTAAGATCTTAAAATCGAAACTATATTATTAACAGTATGTCTTGCTGTTTTGCCGACACCGTAAATAGTCGCAGATGCAAATCCAGTCCAACTACCATAACCAACTAACCATAAATTTGGTAATTTTTTACACTTAGTATAACTGGTCTCTATTTTATTATTTTCAATAATATCCAAGGACTCTAAATGTTTTAAGTTAGCCTTAAAACCAGTGCACCAAATCACTGCGTCAACTGCAGTTTTATCTTCATTGTCCCAAACAACTCCATTATCATAAAAAGAAGAAAAAGGACGTTTAGACGTTAGTGCACCTCTACCTCTAGCCTCTTTTACGCTTTGTACCATGACAATATCGCTTAACGATGTTTTTAAACCCGCATTAGTATTACCTGTTTTTCCATAAAACTTATCTGTAGCATCATTAAATAAATAGCGACCGTCAATATCATCAGGTAAAAAATTAGGCTCATTTATAGTAACCCATTGGGTTTTTGCAACTTTAGAAACTTCTGCTAAAACTTGTGCTCCCGAGTTTCCGCCTCCTACTATTAATACACTTTTGTTAGTATAGGAATCTGCATTTTTATATTCTGAAGAATGTATCATGGTTCCTAAAAACATCTCTTGCTTAGGATATGTTGGTATATAAGGGTTTTGCGCAGTTCCTGTAGCACTAACTAAGGTTTTACAGTAATACGTTCCCGTATTTGTTTCAAGTTTATAGCCAAACGCTGTTTTATGTACAGCGGTTACTTTAGTACTTCTTTTAATATTTAAATTATAACGTATTTCATATTGCTTTAAATACTCAATAAAACTCGTTTTACTAGGATATTCGGATTCGCCTTCAGGCATTCCCCAACCAGATAATGAGCTGAATTGTGTTGGAGAAAACAACTTTAAACTGTCCCAAGTATTTGTCCATGATCCACCTGCTTGATCTTGATCGTCCAAAATTAAATATTCAATTTTATAACGTCTTAAAAAATAGGCGACAGACAAACCTGCCTGACCACCACCAATAACAAGTGTTTCGTATATTTTCATTAAAACTAAATGATTAATTAGAAAAGCTTCATCAATAAATGTACATAAATTAGTGCTAATCAGTATTTAGCTCATCCATAATTTCTGCAAATAATTGATACGATTTAATACGGTCGTTAATATCATAAATATTAGTAACAGCAATAAGCTCGTCAGCTTTAGTCTGCTCCATAAATGCTTTAATTTTAGGCTTTACAGTATCTTTGCTACCAATAAAAGAATATTTTAACATTTGATGTACCTGAGGATTTTTTAAAACTTCTTTGTAATACTCTGTCATCTCTGTTGGTGGTTGTACTGCTTGTCTTTTGCCTGTAAATAAGCCAACAATCATGCTAATTAATGACGTAGATAGACGCTCTGCTTCTTGATCAGTATCTGCAATAATAATGTTTACACCAGTAATAACATAAGGTTTTTGCAACACTGATGAAGGTTGAAATTTATTTCTATAAATATCTAAAGCATCCCATAAATGAGTTGTCGCAAAGTGACTTGCAAATGCATAAGGTAATCCCTTTTTAGAGGCTAAATGAGCACTATCTGTACTTGATCCTAAGATGTAAATAGGAACAGTCACACCTTCTGCAACTGTAGCTCTAACTTTAGATGTTGCATTATCTTCAGAAAAATATTGCTGAATTTGTCCTACCATATTAGGAAATGCGTGTGCAGCTTCCATAAAATCAGACCTAATCGCTTCAGCTGTTTCACGATCTGTTCCAGGTGCTCTACCTAAACCTAAATCAATACGGTTAGGATATAACGTCGCTAATGTACCAAACTGCTCTGCTACTATTAATGGCGAATGATTTGGTAACATTATTCCTCCAGATCCAATAGTTATTGTTTTGGTGCCTTGTGCAACATAACCAATTAAAATTGAGGTGGCACTACTACCTATATTGGGCGAGTTATGGTGTTCTGCCAACCAATATCTTTTATAACCAAAGTCTTCCGCTTGTTGTGCTAAATGTAACGCATTATCATAGGTTTGCTTTAGTGAATGATCTTGAGACACTAACGCTAAATCTAAAATAGAATATGATGTTTTTTGAGTTTTCATAGTTTGTAAGTGTGCTATTATAAGTCTGTTTTAGACCTTAAATATTGCAACTACAAAGTTACATAACATAGTACTGCTAAGGTTGTATGTATCTATTAAACTTTTGCTAAAGCCTTCTTAATAAATTATAATAGTTGTGCGCATCAAGAAAGACTTAAGTGTTTATAATAGTTGTATTTTTGTGTTTTAATATCCAAAACACGGTTGTAACAAGAAAGTATTAAATACATGATTATACCTAAACTACACTATATAACACAAGGCGAAACTGCTAAACAAATTTTAGAAAATGTGCAAAAGGCATGTACTTCTGGTGCAGAATTAGTACAATTACGTTATAAAAATGTGTCTGAAAAAAAGTTTTTAAAATTGGCTGAAGCGGTTATAAAAATAACATCCCATTATCAGACAAGATTAATTATAAATGACCATTATAAATTAGCTAAAACGATTAAAGCAGATGGAGTCCATTTAGGACCTTCAGACACTTGTCCAACTATTGCTAGAAAACACTTATATACTTGGCAAAGTATTGGAGGTACTGCTAATACTTTAGAAGACTGCGAAACTTTAATCACTAAAGAAGTTGATTATATTAGTTTGGGACCTTTTAGATTTACTGATACTAAAGCCAATGTAGGACCAATTCTAGGTTTAGAAGGTTATACTGCAATTATGGATGTTTTAAATACAACAACGCCAATTATTGGTGTTGGAGGAATTACAACTTCAGATATTGAAGCTATTTTAAAAACGGGAATTTCTGGAGTGGCTGTTTCTAGTCAAATTACTAAAAACTTTGAAAGTATAAAAACATTTAACCAATTGCTTAAAGCATCTGTTATAGCAGAACAACGTCATACTTTTGAATAATTTATAATAACATTGAGTTTTATAAAACAAAAAAGCTATCATAATTAAAATTATGATAGCTTTTTTTATAAGTTGTAATTTATGGATTAACTAATTAGTTAATCTTAATAGTTAATACACCTCTTCTGTTTTCTGCTCTACCAGCAGCAGTTGTATTAGTAGTTGCTGGTTGCGTCTCTCCTACTCCTGTAGTCGTAATAACATCTGAAGCTAATCCTTTAGATACTAAGTAATCTTTAATAGTTTGCGCTCTTTTTACAGATAGGTTGTAGTTATAGTTAACACCACCTTTGTTGTCTGCATGACCAACTATAGACACGTTGTAAGATGCATCTTTAGTCATATCTGTAGTTAATTGATCTAAGATTATTTTAGCATTTAAATCAAGCTCTGCACTATCATAAGCAAAATACACTTTTCTTTCGCCTTCAATAGGGTTAGCAACTGGCTTAACGTCTTTAACAACAACAGGACAACCGTTATCTGTTCCTTTTACCTCAGGACAGTTATCTTTATTATCAGGGAAACCGTCACCATCAGTATCAGGACATCCACCAAATTCAACACGACCTTTTACTTCAGGACATAAATCGTCTTTATCAGCAACACCATCACCATCTGTATCAGGACATCCACCAAGACTAGCTAATCCTGCAACTTCTGGACAAACATCATACTCGTTTGGTACACCATCTCCATCAATATCGTTATTTACTTCTTCCTTAGCGTTTCCATTTCCTAATTTATACACGATACCTAAGCTATGTGCAAAATGTTTTGGTAAGTAGTCTTTAAACGCATGCTTGTAAGTGGTTTGCAAGTTTAATCCAAAATCATCATTGATGCTATATTTTAAACCAACAGCACCATTAACAGTACCTGCACCAACTAAATCTGAACCGTTTGCTGCATAAGATGTATTATAAGGACCTTCTTCAATCCAAGTATAACCACCACCAACTGCTAAAAATGGTTGTAAATCGTTTTTACCAAATGCATAGTTAATCATACCATCTAAACCGTAATACTTAAGGTTGTCTACTAAAACGCTTTCATCTGCACTACCTAAATCACCCCATTTAGTTAACTCATTTAAAGTACCTCTTGCAGTAATAGATAAGTTTTTGTTGAAATTTTTAGTTACACCAACATATACACCTAAATTCCAGTGATCGTTAAGGTTAAAAAATTCGTCAAAATAATCTCCTTGTGGCGCATTTTCTCCAACAGGATAAACATCAATAGCACTTACACCAGTTTCAAAAGACCAACGTTTGTCATTTTTAGAATCTGTAACTGACATGTCAGCACTGTTTTCTTCCTTAATAGTATCTTGATTTAAGCTATAAACTAAACCTAAACTGTGTGCCCAATGCTTTGTTAAATAGTCCTCAAATGAGTGCTTATATGTTGTCTGTAAGTTAATACCAAATCTATTAGTAACGTTATAACGTAATCCTAAAGCTCCATTTACAGTACCAGCACCAACTAAGTCTGATCCGTTAGCAGCAAAAGAAGTATTGTATGGACCTTCTTCAATCCAAGTGTAACCACCACCAACTGCTAAAAAAGGTTGTAATTTACCTTTACCAAAAGCATAATTGATCATAGCGTCTAAACCATAATATTTTAGGTTATCCACTAATACACTTTCATCTGCAGCACCTAAATCACCCCATTTGCTAATTTCGCTAAAAGTACCTCTAGCAGAAAGTGATAAGTTATTATTAAAGTTTCTTGTAATCCCAACATAAACACCGTAATTCCAATGATCGTTTAGATTTAAAAATTCGTCTAAATAATCTCCTTGAGGAAAATCTTCTCCGACAGGATAAACATCAATTGCAGTAAAACCAGTTTCAAAAGACCAAGTCTTTTCTGTGTTTTGTGCAAAAGAAAATTGCATACTAAATACTAGTATAAGTGTTAATGATAAAATGTTGTAATACTGTTTCATATTCAAATTATTTTTTATTTTAAAAATTAATTAAGCCGGCAAATTAACAACAATTGAAATCAATAAAAGACAAAAATTTTAATGAAATAATTAGCTGTCAAAACCCACAATTATCGAAATAATAATGATTTTGAATTAGAGTGTAGAATCGTTAATTAATTATGTTTAAATATGGTTTAAGTCTAATGTTTTTAGTACTTAACTAGTAAATGCATAAAAGTTAAATTCGTCATAAAACCGAAAAAAAGTGTTGTCATTATTAGTAAGAAATTCCATTCAAACGATGAACAGTAAAAAAGTCCGTTGTAGTAAAAATCTTATCACATTTAAAATATAGTTTTTTGATTAAAATTTAATTTTTGATGGTGTAAAACGTTTAAAAATATCAGTTTTAGTATTTCAAAATCTGTTAAAAAACTATATTCGCAGCATGTGGATGTATTTAGGTTTATTAGCAGCTCTTTTTTTAGGATTACATAATTTGTGTAAAAAGCATGCAGTACAAGGTAATGAGGTTTTTCCTGTACTTTTAGGTACCATTGGATCTGGCTTTTTATTTATACTTCCGTTTTTTATTGGTTCTGTTTTTTTTCCAGAGGAAACCAAAAACTTAGGATTTTATATTACTAGTATTCCTTGGCAAACGCATGGTTTTATATTTATCAAATCAATGATTATGGCTGCGTCATGGATATTAGCCTATCAAGCGTTAAAACATTTACCCATAACTATTGTCACACCAATCCGATCCGCAGGTCCTTTTTTTACTTTTATTGGAGCCATAATTATTTATAACGAAACGCCTAAGTTTTTACAATGGATAGGTTTTTTTCTTATCATATTTTCTGTAATCCTCTATTCTAGAATTGGTAAAAAAGAAGGTATTATATTTAAAAGAAACAAATGGATTTTCGCTATTATCGGAGCAACATTTTTAGGTGCTTCTAGCGGTTTATATGATAAATTTTTGATTCAGAGTTTAAGCCTTAACCCTCAAACGTTACAATTTTGGTTTTGTTGGTATACCATACTAATTTTAATAGTTATATTATCTATTACGTGGTTTCCGTATAAAGCTAAACGACAAGCGTTTAAATGGCGTTGGACTATTGTTGCTGTTGGTATTTTATTACAAGCAGCAGATTATTTTTACTTTAAAGCACTACAAGATCCTGATGCCTTAATCATGTTATTATCTGCTATAAAAAGAAGTCAACTTATAATTGCAGTTGTAATTGGAGGTATTGTTTTTAAAGAACATAATAAACGCAAAAAACTTGTTCCTTTATTTGGGATATTATTAGGTGTCTTTTTGATTTTATATTCTTAAAAACAAAAGTGGTTTATAATAAAATAATGCTATTAAATCGATTTTATAGCTGCTTGTATCTGTATTCTAGCCATATCATAAACTAACTTAGAATTTGAGGTATTAATAACAGATAACTCTGTGCATGCTAAAACTACAATTCCATTTTTGGTATACTTATTAAGCAAATCATTAAATATGTTTAATTGCTTAGGATTTGCATCACCATTGTAAACAGCTATTCTTAAATTGTCTATTAGTTGCATATCTGCATCAGATATTTTTTTTGTTGGGTCAAATTCTTTAGTTGTGTATCTCCAGTTTAAAATTTCTTTTAAATTCATTTGTATGTATTTTTTATGTGTTGATTAATAATTACATTGCAAATATAATTACGTATACTCCTTTTTTTAGCGTACAAAAAAAGGTAATGCAGGTACAAAAAAAGGTTTTTTAAGGGTTTTTTCTTAAAATTTTCCTAAAACAAGTAAAAAACACTGTTTTATGACACTTATACATACATTAAATAAACGTTAAACCTTTATTAATACAAGGCTAAAATCTAGCCAACCCATCTAAAAGTTAAGTTGACTCTCGGCTGAATTGGTTTTTTGGTTTTAGGAATTTTGTGTTTCCAGTATTGCTGAGTAGCAGCTTGCATAAGTAATAAACTACCATGAGCTAACGGAATATCGACACGGTTTAAATCTTTACGAGATACGTGTTTTAGCTGAAAAGGTCTTGTAGCTCCAAAGGTTATTGAGGCGATTACTGAATTTTTACGTTGCTCGCCTTTATAATCTTGATGCCAATCTACACTATCTTTTCCGTCGCGATAATAATTGAGTAAACAACGTGTAAATTTAATATCGACTTCTTTTTCAATTCGGTTTTTTATTAAAAGTAAATCATTATTCCACAAATGCATTTTACTCTTAGTTTCGGCATATGTAATATCTTTTTCAACATCGCCAAACCAAGCGGTTAATCTGGGATAATCAATTAATTTGCCATGAATAACAATTTGTTCTTGCTCCCAAGGTGTGTTTTCTAGTAAACTTTTATATAGCGTATTGCTTTCTTCTATGCTGAAGAAATTTTCGAATAAAGTAACATCAGCTCCTGGTAAATCGTATACTGTTTTGCGGACTCCTTCTGTTGAAAATAAATTTGTTTGATTAAATAAGTCCATTTTAATGTTCTTTTAAATTTGCATTATTAGGTCTTTCTTTTCTTAAATCCTGTATAAAAAAGCCAAACATGATAATGATAAAAAATGAAAATGGTAAAGACGTTATAATTAATAATCGCTGCACAGCCTCCAAAACATTGACATTAGACTTAATGTTACCTAGAAGAATGAGTGCGATAGTGGCTAATAGAATGAAAATAGACCAAATAACGCGATGTGCTTTGTTAGGATTTTTAGAACCTTTATCTGTAAACATGCTTAACACAAATACAGCAGAATCGACAGAAGTGATTAAAAAACTAATTAATAAAAATATAGAAGTTATGTTTAAAACGGTAGCAAAGGGATAATGTTCGAAGAATACAAAAATAGATGAGAATACATTTCCAAATTCGTTATTATATGTTCCCCAATTTTTAATTAAATTGAATGCTGAAGTTCCAAAAACCGAAAACCAAAAGAAGGTTCCGATAGACGGAATAATTAAAACACCTAATAGCAATTGTCTTATTGTTCTTCCTTTAGAAATACGCGCAATAAAAATGCCTGTAAAAGGTGCCCAAGCCAACCAAAATGCCCAGTAATAAAAGGTCCAACCCGTTAAAAACTCTAAACCAGGATTGTAATCTCCCAATGCTAAACTGATTGGAATAAAGTCTATAATGTAGTGATAAGTTGCAGTTACAAAGGAAACTAAAATCTCTTTGGTATTGCTAGTAAAAAAGATAAATAATAAAATTACTAGAGTGACTATAATATTTAATTTTGAAAATATTTTGATACCCTTATTTACACCTTGCCAAGCGGAATAACAAGCGATTGTTGATATTAAAACACATAGAATTATAGTTGTAGTTAACCCAAAACCAGCATTAAACACATGGTTTAGTCCTCCATTAATTTGTGTAGTACCCAAACCAATTGCTGCTATTAGTCCAAAAATAGTGGTTATAATAGTGATAATATCTACGCTACTTTTTATAGGTTTATTTTTAATTTGATCTTCGATTGTGGCACTAATTCTCACTTTCTTTTTTTTAACATGCAAAGCATAACCAACAATAACTGCAAATAGTCCGTAAAATGCCCAAGCTGTAATTCCCCATTGATAAAAAGTGAATTCTAAGGCCAAAATATCGTTAGACAAATTAGATTTAAAAGGTGGGTTTTGTTGCATAAAAACAGGTTCTTGTACAGCTCTTAATAAAATACCAGATCCCATTCCTGCACTATACAACATAGCAATCCAAGACCAAAGTGAGTATTCTGGTTTCGTGTTTGGTTTGCCAAGTTTTATGTTTCCGTATTTAGAAAATGCAACTAATAACAATGCTACAACACAACCAAAACCTAAGTATAAATAGAAATATCCAAAATAATTCCGAACCCATAATGAAGCGGTTTCAATTGCATAATAACTTGCTTCGGTAGCAAAAAACACAATTAAAGTGCAAATAAAAATGATACCTACAGAAATAGATAAAATAGAATGTTTTTTAATGTATTTAAAAATCAAATTGGATGTGTTTATGTAAAAATAGTGATTAGAATTTAAATCCTAATCCCTATTAATTAATATATAACTGTATGGTTTTCTAATTTACCGTTTCTGTCATTTCACTTAAAATAAACTAGTCAAACAAACCCTTTTAATGTATCTTAATTGGATATTAATGTATAAATAAAGGTTATGAGTATGAAAAATCAGGTTGTTATTTCTTTTTTATATAAATTTGTTTGAATATTTTAAATAAAACACGAGATAATGCAAGTATTAGAAGCATATAAACCTTTTGAAATACAAGAAATAGAATTAACAGAATGGAAACAGCGTCCTGTTAAAAACAACTTTTTTGAATTGGTTTTAATTAAAGAAGGTGAAGGTACACAATGTATAAATTACAACGATTACACTTATACTAAAAATAGCATGTTTTTGCTACCACCATTAAAATGTCACTCTTTTACTATTGAAAAACCGACGCGTTTTGTGTTTTTAAAATTTACAGATTCGTTTTTTAAGAATGTAAATAGGATTACAATTGATAGAAACGAATGGTTTAAAGAAGCTGCTTATATACTCTCTAATTATAACCAATTACCAGGAGATATTATTAAGAATGAAATGGATAGAGACCATTTAAACAGCCTAGTAACTATGATTTTACAAGAATCTAGAAATTATGGCGAAGAATCTGTTAACCTAGTAACTAGTTTAATGACGAGTGTTTTAGAGTTGTTAATTCGAAATATTAAAAAAGGAAGTTATTTTGAAGTTCCAAAAAATAATTCGGATGATAGAATTACAAAAATGTTGACTTATATTAATGAAAATATTGCTAAAACAGAGCTACTTAAAGTCGAAAATCTATCCGATGTCTTTATGATGTCTGCGACTTATGTAAGTGAATATTTTAAGAAACAAGTAAATATGTCTCTTCGAGAATATATTATTAAAGCGAAGCTGAAACTTGTAGAAATTCGATTGCTAAATTCCGATTTTACATTAACACAAATTGCAGACGAGCTTGGTTTTACAGACGTAAGTCATTTATCTAAAACGTTTAAGCGTTATGCAGGAACTTCTATACGAGAATTTAAAAATAATGGAGAGTATATGTTGTTAAAACGTGGAAGTTGTGCACCAACTATTAGAGCTTAACGAGTAATTAAGCTATTAATTCCATTTTTTTAGATTCGCGTATTAAAGCAGCAGCCAAAACGGTTGTAGCATCAATAATTAAGCTGTCTTCAATTTTTTGGTATTGGATTGCTAACGGAATTTCGGTACACCCTAAAATAACAGCTTGTACGCCTTTTCTAGACAAATAGGTCGCTGCCATACTCAGGTTTTCTTTCGCCTTTTCGTTTACCGGATTTGAAAATGCTTTAATTCCGTAAGATGTATCGTATATGGAAGGATGTACAAATAAATCCTGAATATCTTCGGAAGGTTGAATAACTTCGATATTGTATTTTGCTAGAACTTCAGGATAGACTTTTGCTAAAATAGTTCCTGTAGTTCCTAAAACACCAACTTTAGTGATTTCTGGATGTTTTGTAGAAATATAGAGTCCAACTTCTTCAATTAAATTAACTAAAACACAAGATTCTGGTATACTTTTTTCAATCAAGCTTAAAATCGGTTTAGCGTGTGCTGTATTACACGGAATAGCAATAATAGACGATCCACTAGCGATTAAAGACGATATAATTTCTGCTATAGCAATACCAGGATTTATTTCAGTTTCACCTAAAAGATATTTAGTTCTGTCAATAATTTTATGAGGTACAGAGAGCATTGAAACTGGTAAATGGTCTTGATCCGACGTTGCTTCTGTTAAATCGTATACCTTTTTAATTAAGTCAATACCAGCGTAACTACCTACACCACCAACTATACCAATCATTTTGTTCGTCATCATAAGTTCTTCCTATAAATTATAAAAGAATAAGATGCCAAATTAAAGCTGTTTAAATCAAATTTTATCTAAAATATATATTAAACTTTAAATTTATTTAGTTTTAGACTGATTATAAATTAACAAAACAGGTATATGTTGATAATCATTTAATTATATTTGAATGTAATCTATTACATTTTGTAATGTTTAAAATTAAATCTTCTTTTTTGACATCCTTTTTTTTATTGCTGTAATAGCAGCATTGATTATGAGTGTCTCACTTACGTCTAGAAAAGATTTAATTTATATCTCTCCTATAGTTATTCTAATATTAATTTTTAAATATTTAAGTATTACTAAAAAGAAAGCCGATCCTAAATTTCTACTAGCTTTATTAGCTTTTCTTATTCTTAATATTATAAGTTTTTACGATTATAATAAATATTTTAATGCTATAAGCTTATTAACTTCAGGATACCTTATACTTTTTACCTTGATTTTAAAAAAGTATTTAATAAAAAGTAAATTAAAATCTTTTCTATCATTATCTGTTATACTTGGCGTTTTTTTAGTTGGATATGTTATTTATGCAGTGGTAGATTTATTGATTGATCAAATACCGAATTATAACATAACATTCATGTTTATTTGTGCGTTGTGCTTATTTATTTATGCGATCACTTTTGCTATGATATATATTAGTGATAATTACGCTACTGGTACTATTTTGTTAGCCTCAGGTGTTGCCACAATTTTCAACCTTGGCTTATCTCCAATCAATGAATATTTTCTGTATAACGAAATTTTCACCTTTTTAATATTGTTTTGTCATTATTTGTCGCTTTATCTTTTTATGACCTTTATTTTGAAAACTAAACTTGTCAAAGACAATGACATCTCTAGTAAATATTTCTAATTGCAAAAGTCTGTTTTTAAAACTATTATGTAATTCTATTTAACTAATCACTTCATATAATCGGACGTGTAAAAACAGTAGTTTTTAATCAGGTATTCAACATAATTTATCGTTTATATTTTTACAAATTTTAACGTATTTTAATATTTTGGTATGGCTTTATGCTATACATTTGCCGACTTAAATAAATTATCAAGAATCTCAATAAAAGGAGATAGCAACCTGCAATAACAAGCAAGGTGCTAAATAGATAAGCCAAGTAATTGGAACAAATGTTAAATCATATGTCTTTTATTTGCTGCTATTTCCTTTTAAAAATGAAAAGGAAACATGGCAAATTCAAAAACAATTACTCCAAAATTTTCAGCATTAATACCATTATTCGTATTTGTATTTACGTTTTTAGGTGTTGGAATTTATCAAAACGATTTTTACGCATTACCAGCTCCAATTGCTGTTATAGTCGGTATAATTGTGGCATTTTTAATGTTTAAACAATCCATAACCTCTAAAATAAATACGCTGCTTAAAGGTTGTGGTGATGATAAAATATTAACCATGTGCCTAATCTATTTATTGGCTGGTGCATTTGCAACTATAACCAAGGCTACTGGAAGTGTAGACGCTATTGTAAATCTTGGACTGGATTATATTGCTATACAATACATCTATTTTGGCGTGTTTATAATAGCAGGTTTTTTATCTGTATCTACAGGTACATCTGTTGGTGCAATAGTTGCATTAGCTCCAATTGTTATTGGTTTTGCAGATAAAAGCAATGTAGATTTAGGGATATTATGTGGTGCATTACTAGGTGGTAGTATGTTTGGAGATAATCTTTCCGTAATATCAGACACAACTATTGCAGCAACACAGTCATTAGGCTGTAAAATGAGTGACAAATTTAAGCAAAATATTAAAATCGCTTTGCCTGCGGCTTTAATCACTATAGGTATTTTAATTATACAAGGTTTTGGATTAAAAGCTGTGCCGACAGATGCTGTAACCTACACCTACTCCATTATAAAAATCACGCCTTATCTATTGGTTATCCTACTATCTGTTATTGGTATAAATGTATTTGTAACATTGCTATTAGGCGTTATTGCTGGTGGACTTTTAGGAATTATTTATGGAGATTTCACATTAATAGAGTCTACTAAAATCGCATACAACGGTTTCACCAGTATGACTGAAATCTTTTTGTTATCTCTATTAACAGGTGGATTAGCTGCTTTAGTGGAAAAAAATGGAGGGATAAACTATATTCTTAGTAAAATTAAAAATTTAATTCAAAGTAAACGCTCTGCACAACTAGGTATCGCAGCATTGGTGGGTACAATTAATATGGCAATTGCTAATAATACAGTTTCTATTATAATAGCTGGTCCAATCGCAAAAACAATCAACGATCAATATCAGTTGGACAACAAAAAAACAGCTTCTATTTTAGATGTTTTTGCATGTATTATTCAAGGAATCTTACCTTATGGTGCACAAGTCTTAATGATACTAAGTTTTGCAAATGGTAAAATTGATTATCTAGATTTAGTTGTAAACACATGGTATTTAGCACTATTGTTCATTTACACTATCATTTATATTAGCTTTAAGCCTTTACGTTTACGCTAGTGTTCACTATGATTTAATCTTATGGTTTTGTAATAAAATCATCATAAATTAAATCTTTGTTAAAAAAAAGAATGAACATTCATTTTTGTATATCTTTGCATCAGAATTAGAACAAAAATGGCAAAACTTCAAAAAAGTATAGATAAACGTAACGCATTGGTAAAGGCGACAATCGAGTTGGTTAACAACAATGGTTTTCATGCGACACCAATGAGTAAAATAGCAAAAATGGCTAACGTCTCACCTGCTACAATCTATTTGTATTTTGAAAATAAACAAGATTTAGTAAATAAGACTTACGTCGAAGTTAAAGCAGACTACACAAAATATGCTTTTGAGACTTATAAAAAAGATATGCCTATTGAAGCTGGCTTTAAACTAATCTGGAACCGTATTGCAGATTTTAAATTAAAAGAAAGTGAAAACGCTATGTTTTTGGCACAATGTGATAACACACCAATGATTGACGAGATAAGCAGACAAGAAGGTATAAAACACTTGCAACCACTGCTGGACCTATGGGAACGCGGAAGACAAGAAGGTATTATAAAACCTTTATCTGATTATTTACTGTACGCCTATGCTATAAATCCATTATCGTTTTTAATGATTACACAAAAACGTGGTGTTTTTCAATTAGATAAAGCCCATTTAGAAGAAGCCTATCAATCTGCTTGGAACAGCATAAAAGTTTGTAATTAAAATGAAAAAAACAGCAATTATATTAGGTGCTACAGGTTTAACTGGAGGTCTTTTACTTCAAAAATTAATTGAAGACAAAGATTACTCCAGCATAAAATTGTTTTCACGATCTAAAATAGAAGGCTTACCTAGTAAGGTAACTCAATACATTGGAGATCTATTAAAACTAGAAGATTTTAAAGACGATTTTACCGCACATCAAGTGTTTTGTTGCATTGGTACAACTAAAAGTAAAACACCAGATAAATCACTTTACAAAAAAATAGATTACGGGATTCCGGTTTCTGCTGCAAAGCTCGCTAAAGCTAATGGCATAGATACATTTGTAGTTATATCTGCAATGGGTGCCAATGCAAAAAGCAACATATTTTACAATAAAACTAAAGGCGAGATGGAGCAAGATGTCCTAAATCAAGACATCAACCGAACCTTTATTTTAAGACCTTCATTAATTGGAGGCCAACGTGAAGAAAGACGTACGCTTGAAAAAATAGGAATCTCAATTTTTGAAGCATTAAAACCGCTATTTATAGGTTCCTTAAAAAAATATAAAATTATTGAACCAGAAACTATTGCTCAAGCTATGTTAAATCTAGCTAATAGCACCAATCATGCTAATACTATAATAGCATCAGATGCCATTCAACGCATTACTAAAAACAACTAAAACAAACATTAAATATATGGAATTATTAGATAAATTAAATTGGAGATACGCAGCTAAAGCCATGAATGGTGAAAAAGTAGCAGAAGATAAAATAGAGCGTATTTTAGAGGCTGCACGCTTGGCTCCCACATCTTCAGGATTGCAACCTTTTGAAATATTTGTGGTAAAAAACCAAGATATTAAAGAGCAAATTAAACCAATAGCTTGGAATCAATCTGTAATTACAGACTGTTCTCACCTGTTAGTTTTTGCTGCTTGGGACCATTATACGCCAGAGCGTATTAATTATATGTTTGATTTAACTAATGACATTCGTGGTTTTAAAAACGAAGGTTGGGAAAATTACCGACAAATGTTATTAGGTATGTATCCTCAAAAAGATCCAGAAGAAAACTTTATTCACGCATCAAAACAAGCTTACATAGCTTTTACAGAGGCTTTAACTGCTGCAGCTTTTGAAGGTGTAGACGCAACGCCTTTAGAAGGTTTTGAGCCAGATGCTGTAGACAAAATTTTAGGATTACGCGAAAAAGGATTACGTAGTGCTGTATTATTACCAATTGGTTACAGAAAAGAAGATGAAGATTGGTTAGTAAATCTTGTTAAGGTTAGAAGACCTATGGATGAGATTGTAACCGTTATTGAATAGTATAAAACTTAAATGAAAATGAATATGAAAACGATAGTATTAAAAAGCAGACCTGAAGGACAACCTACACTTTCTAATTTTGAATTTGTAGAAGAATATAAAACATTAACCATAGCTGATGGTGAGATTTTATTAGAAGTAGCGTATGTTTCGGTAGATCCTTATTTAAGAGGACGAATGAATGATGCAAAATCTTACGTGCCACCTTTTAAATTAAATGAGCCTGTACATTCTGGTGTTGTTGCCAAAGTTTTAGAATCTAAAAACGATAAATTCCAAGTTGGAGATTATGTTTCTGGCATGCTAAATTGGTCAACACAACAAGTGTCTAATGGTGAAGGTTTAAATAAAGTAGATCCGGAAAAAGCACCTTTAATAAGTACCTATTTAGGTATTTTAGGTATGACAGGTTTAACTGCTTATTTAGGATTAACCGAAATAGGAAAGCCTAAAGCAGGCGAAACCATAGTAGTCTCAGGAGCTGCAGGTGCTGTTGGTAGTGTTGTTGGACAAATAGCTAAAATATTAGGCTTACGCGTTATTGGAATTGCTGGTACAGATGAAAAAATCGATATGCTAAAAAGTAAATTCGGTTTTGATGAAGGTATCAATTACAACACCACAAAAGACATGAAATCTGCAATTGCAGAAGCTGCGCCAAACGGAGTTGATGTGTATTTTGATAATGTTGGAGGACCAATTTCGGATGCTGTAATGTTTAGTATTAATCAATTCGCGAGAATCATTATTTGTGGTGCCATTTCGGTATATAATAATACTGAATTGCCTACAGGATTAAGCGTACAACCGTTTTTAGTTAAAAACAGTGCGTTAATGCAAGGTTTTATAGTAAGTAATTATGCCGAAAAGTTCCCAGAAGCCATTCAAAGATTATCAGGTTGGTTATCTGAAAACAAATTAACCTATACCGAAACTATCGTTGATGGTTTCGATAATATTCCTCAAGCTTTTATCGATTTATTTGAAGGTAAAAACAAAGGAAAAATGATAGTAAAAATATAATAACCAAAAGAAAAAGAAGATGAACAATTTTGAATTTAAAAACCCAACCAAAATTATTTTTGGAAAGGATACAATAGAACAATTAAAAAATGAAATTCCTGCAGATGCAAAAGTATTATTACTTTATGGTGGAGGAAGTATTAAGAAAAACGGAATTTACGATCAAGTAAAAACCGCTTTAGCAGATGTTAATGTTACTGAGTTTGGAGGTATTCCTGCAAATCCAGAATACGCAACATTAATGGACGCTTTAAAAGTTATTAAAGATCAAGACATTACGTATTTACTAGCAGTTGGTGGTGGTTCTGTAATTGACGGAACTAAATTTTTATCTGCAGCTGCTGTTTACGATGGTGATACACCTTGGGATATCTTAACTAAAAATGTTAGAACTGAAAAAGGAATGCCTTTTGGAACTGTGTTAACATTACCAGCAACAGGATCCGAAATGAATTCTGGAGCAGTTATTACACGTGAAGAAACTAAAGAAAAATTAGCAATGGGAGGACCTGGTTTATTTCCAGTGTTTTCAATATTAGATCCACAAGTAATAACGTCTATTCCAGAACGTCAATTAGCAAATGGTTTAACAGATGCTTTCACACACGTTTTAGAACAGTATATGACATATCCAATTGGAGCTTTATTACAAGATCGTTTTGCAGAAAGTATACTACAAACATTAGTAGAGGTAGCTCCAACAGTATTAAAAGATCCTACAAATTACCAAGCAGCCTCTAACTTTATGTGGAGTTGCACTATGGCATTAAACGGACTTATTCAAAAAGGAGTACCTGGAGATTGGGCAATCCACATGATGGGTCACGAGTTAACAGCTTTATTCGGAATTGATCACGCACGTACCTTAGCTGTAATTGCACCAAGTCATTACAAATATAATTTTGAAGCTAAAAAAGAAAAATTAGCACAATATGGAGAACGTGTTTGGAATATTACTGAAGGTAGTACAGACGATAAAGCCTATGAAGCTATTGCTAAAACCGAAGCATTTTTCCATGAGTTAGGTATTGATACTAAATTATCTGACTATACTAAAGATTATGAAGGTACTGCTGAAGAAGTTGCTAAACGTTTTAAAGCTAGAGGTTGGAAATTAGGCGAACGTCAAGCTTTAATGCCTGAAGATGCAGAAAAAATTGTAAAAATGGCATACTAAACATATTATCATTTTTGGGTGTAGTTAAAGTGCTATAACAGCAAAAATTCTAAGGTTTTTAACTGCACTCAAACTGATATTATTATTATTATTAAATATACTCAGTAGTATTAAAATGAATTTAATAAAAACATTAGCCTTAACGCTAACCATTGTTACAGCAACTAGCTGTAAGGATAAAACAACTTCTGAAAGCGTTTTAGAAGTAAAAACAGAAACTAAAAAAGAAAAAACTATGAACGTATTATTTGTATTAACATCTCACGATAAATTAGGAGATACAGGGAAAAAAACAGGATTTTGGGTTGAAGAATTCGCAAATCCATATTACACATTACTAGACAAAGGTGCTAAAATTACTATTGCCACTCCAAATGGAGGTGCAGCTCCAATAGATCCAAGTAGTGACTCACCAGATGCTGCTACTGCAGATACTGAGCGTTACAATAAAGACGAAGCAACACAAGCATTAATTGCTAATACACATAAAATATCAGACATGAATGCTGACGATTTTGATGCTGTATTTTATCCAGGTGGTCATGGACCATTATGGGATTTAGCAAACGATAAAACGTCAATCGCTTTAATCGAAAAATTTAATACTCAAGATAAGCCTGTAGCATTTGTATGCCACGCTCCTGCTGCATTAAAAAATGTAAAAGGAACAGATGGAGAACCATTAGTTAAAGGTAAAAAAGTAACAGGATTTACAAATACTGAAGAAGATGCTGTTGGCTTAACACAGGTTGTTCCATTTTTAGTGGAAGACATGTTAAGTAAAAATGGTGGAATCTACTCTAAAAAAGAAGATTGGGCAGCTTACGCTATTCAAGATGGTAATTTAATTACTGGACAAAATCCAGCATCGTCTGAGTTAGTTGCAGAAAAATTATTAGAAAGCTTAAAATAAGCTTCGCTTTATATATTAATAAAAAAGGTTGTCCATTTGGACAACCTTTTTTTGTTTGTAATTTTATGCCAAAATAAATCTATTAGATGTCTAAACCTTTTCAGTCCCTAGTTTTAATAGATCTTAAATTTTGCGCATAAAAAAAGGCTGCCTTTTTAGGCAACCTTTTTCTTGAATTGTACTGAATATATATCTTAGATAACTTTTACGTTAACTGCGTTTAATCCTTTGTTTCCTTCTTGTAAGTCAAATTCAACCTCATCACCTTCTCTAATCTCATCGATTAATCCAGAAATGTGTACAAAATGATCTTTGTCTACTCCTTCTTCAGTAATAAAACCAAATCCTTTTGTGTCGTTGAAAAACTTTACTGTACCTCTACTCATTGTAATATAATTTATTTATTAATACTTAATATTATGCAAGTATAGTGCCATTAATTAGATAATGAGTTATAATTCTCATTTATTATTTGATTTTCAGTGAAATAAAAATTAATATTTATGTAAAAAAACGTAATAATTAATCGTCATCTTCATCAAAACCAGGCAATTCCAAAGCTTTTACAGATTGTATTGCATTTCCAGCAATACCTTTAATAGAGCCATACATATCTATGGTATTGGTCACCACTTTCTCGATTTGCTTCTCTCTTTGCTTCCAAATGCGTTGCATCGATCGTTTTTCACTCTCTAAATCAGACTTCATTTGTGTAAAACCTTCCACAATTGCTTCAATTTGCATTCTAAAGGTGTTACTAGTTAAGTAATCATATAATAAATCCATTTTATCACCTTTGTTTTCTTGTGTGATAATAGCGTTATTAACTTGTAAAATTCCTTCTCTTAACACAGCACACAACCCTTTAAACTCGTCGTAATTACAAATCCAAATACCATCCTTTAAACCCATTCGGTCCATATCTGATGGCATGACCTCAGTCACTAACACACCAATATTGGCTCCACGATCTCTAATGTCTGCTTTAAATTTTTCTATCCAGCTAGGCTGAAAATCTTTTGTGCGTTTACTCTCGTAGTAAATAGTACCGCAGTTTTGTTCTGTTCTAGTATGTACAATTTGGATACAATCTCCACCTCTGGCACCTTTTTTAATTTCCTCGATAGTATCTAACGGAAACTGAGCTGCTAACCACTCCTCTATTGCTAACTCTTGCACTTCACCTTGTAGTTGCATAGAGCCTTGCTCCTGCTTACGTTTCATTTCTTCAGTTAGCTTTTTCTGGTCTTCCAATTGCTTTTGCATTTCTTTAAAACGCAATTCGTTTTTGTCTTCCTCAGATTTTTTAATCTTCTCTTTTTCAGCCACTAGAATTTCGTTAAGCTTTTTTTGTGCTTCCGCCTCAGCAGCTTCTTTAAGTTCGCTTTTTTCTCTTTTAAGCTTTTCAATTTCTGCTTTAGAGCGGTTTAACTCTTTGACCTGTTCAGATTTTTCGTTTAACTCTTTTTGTAACGCAGCAAACTGGTCCGATTGCTCTTCCTTTAATTTAAGTTTTAGCTTTGCTTCAATTTCTTTTTTATCTTCTTTAAGCTGATTTTCTAGACGTTCTTGAAATAACACATTCTCACGCTTTTTCTTTTGTTCAAAATCTAACTTCTCTTGTTTAAGTTGCTCTTGCTGACTCTCGTATCGTTTTTTCTCCGCAGCAATTTGCGACTGATACTTTTGTTTTATTTCCTCTTCTAATTGATGTGATAAAATATCTTGAACATCTATGGAAGTCCCACAATTAGGACATTTTATTTGATTTTCGTTTTTCATTTTAATTCAATTTTTCTCTTAAAATAGAACTATAAAGAGATTTTTTCTACTTATAAACCACTAAAAAAGACTATAATTATGATACAATAAGAACTACAATAATTACAGTTGTTTAGAAAAATTAAAACTACAAAATACATAGGGATTTAAACAAAAAGGATTGAATTTAATTTTAAACTAATTGTTTCTAATTTTTAAATGAGAGTGATTCATGCTATCTTAAATTACACCATAAACCAAAAAAAAGACCAAGCTTTTCAACTTGATCTTTTATATACGACAGCTATTACGCTATTAAAATTTATTTGCTATTATTCAACATAATAGATTTAGAATTTACAAACTCTCTGATACCAAATCCACCATGTTCACGTCCATAACCAGAGTCTTTAATTCCTCCAAATGGCATGTTTGGATGTGCTAATCCATAAGAGTTAATGTTTATCATTCCTGTATCAAAATGGTCTTTTGCTAATTGGATGGCTTTGTCTTCGTCTTTACTAAAAATTCCGCCTCCAAGTCCAAAACGACTGTCGTTAGCTATTCGCATAGCATCTTCGTTATCTTTTGCTTTAATTAGTGAAGCAACAGGTCCAAATAGCTCTTCACTATATGCTGGTTGTCCTGGTTTTACGTCACCTAAAACGGTTGAAGGATAATAATATCCTGTAACTTCAGGAATGGTACCTCCACATAAAATAGTTGCTCCATTAGTAACACTGTCTTCTACTTGTTGGTGAATTTTGTCCCTTAAATCTTTTCTAGCCATGGGTCCTAATTTTGAGTCTTTGTCCATAGGATCGCCAAAATTAATGTCTTTCATTCCTTTAACAAACGCGTCTTTAAACTGGTCGTACACTTTGTCTACTACCACAAAACGTTTTGCTGCTACACAAGTTTCTCCGTTGTTATACGTACGTCCTTGTATGCTTGTTTGTACTGCTAAATCAATATCTGCATCGTCTAATACTAAATAGGCATCATTACTACCCAACTCCAAGACTGTCTTTTTTAACGCTTTGGCTGCTTTTTGTGCTACGTATTCACCAGCTTTGGAGCTTCCTGTTAGCGTAACACCTCTAACTGCTTTATGTTCGATAATTTTATCAGATGTTTCGTGATCTATAATTAAAACCGTAAAAAGATTTTTAGGTAATCCTGCTTTTTCAAAAACGTCTTTAAGCTTTAATGCAGATCCTGTTACGTTTTTAGCATGTTTTAATAACACTCCGTTTCCTGCCATTAAATTTACTATCGCATAACGAATGGCTTGGTATAATGGAAAATTCCATGGTTGAATACCATAAATAACGCCTAAAGGTGCTTGTTGGATGATTCCTTTTCCTCCATTTTCCATGGTACGTACTTCGTCTTGTAGTTGTTTGATACCTTCAGTTGCTGTGTATTCGCAAATTCCAGCACAAAGCTCGATCTCGTCATGACTTTGGCTAACTAATTTACCCATTTCTTGAGTCATTAATTCGGCATACTCGTCCTTTACATCCATTAATGCTTTACCAACTGCTTTTATAATGGTTGCGCGTTCTTCTAACGGTTTTAGTTTCCACTCTAAAAAAGCTTCATGACAATTGTCCACAGCTTTAATGGCTTGGTCTTCTGTCATGTAATCGTATTGTTTTATTGTTTTTTCGGTTGCTGGATTAATAGTTGTAAATCCTTTATCTGTGGTATTACTCATGTAAATTTATATTTAAGTTAGTGATACGCTTAGTAATGTCCAAGTCAGACTTTAATATGAATAAGCGTGTTTTGAAATGCCTTTAATGAAAGGCTAATCGTGTTGTAGGATCAAATTTTGTTTAATCCTAAGGTTTTAGGCTTCTCCTCTAGCAGGATAATCCGCTTTTAATATGTAGTCAATACCACCTAAGACATCATTAAAACCTGGTCTTCCAAATGGCATAGATTGGATAGATTCCCAATACACGGTTTGATCTGGTGTAATTAAAAATAATCCAGGCTCTGTAAATAATTCTGGTTCTTCTTTAATTCCTGAAGAAATAAATAATCCCCATTTTCTAGCTTCGTCAATTGAAAAATCGTAGCCTAACGGAATATTTGAAATGTCCCATTCTTTATGTGTTGCTTTTGCGACGTCTTCAGTATCAGAACTGATGGCAATAACATTTACGCCTCTATCTGTAAATTTATCTAACTTTTTTTGAAGTTCTTCTAACTGACTTTTACAAACAGGACAATGTTTACCTCTATAAAATAATACTAACGTGAAATTTTCTGGCGACTGATCGCTTAATTTCCATGTTGTATTGTTTACTAATTTGATTTGTAATTCTGGTGCTTTTTCTCTTGGTTTAATCACAGCTTTTTATGTTTTATAATTAATCAAAAACGTGTTGCTATTTGTATAGCGTTTTATAATTAATTGGTTTGAATTTGTTTTAAACAAAGGTCAGAAAAAAGGTAGCTTTACCTGTTACACAATTATTGTTGTCCTTTACAATATTGACACATGAGTTAAATATTAAATACCTAATATTAATCCCTAATAAAAGTATTAGCATAGGTTTTTGTAAAATGTGCTCCATACAATAGTATCAAGCTAGTATAAGACACCCAAAGCATGATTAATATTATAGAACCTGCTGCTCCATAAGTGGATCCTGGTTGCATGGTATTAAAATATATAGCTAATAGATATTTACCTAATAAGAAAAGTAGCGTGGTTAACAATGCACCTACCCTAACCGACTTCCATGAAATGGTTGCAGATGGTAAAAACTTAAACATAGCAGCAAATAATACATATATAAATCCAATAGATATTATAAAATCAAAAGCAAACAGGTATTCTACGACATTATCTGGAAGAAAGCGTTGTAATTGATTGCTAAACGTACTTAATAATGAAGTTAGTAAAAAACTAGTTAGCAGTAAGAATCCAATAATTAATATAAAACCAAAGCTTTTTAAACGACTAATTAGGGTTGCTATAAATCCATTGGCATAATCCGCTTCATTATCCCAAATTTTGTCAAAAGCAGCTTGAAGCTGAAAAAAGACTCCTGTTGCACCATATAATAAGGTTGCTATACCAACGACTGTTGTAAACAATGATGTGGTTTCATTACCACGACCAACTATCATTAATCGAATGGTTTCGGCAGTGTCAGGACCTATGGCTTTAGCGATTTCATCTAACAATTCACCTTGTACGATATCACGTCCCCAAACAGATCCTACTAAATTTAATATAATTATAATTAAAGCTGGTAAGGATAAAATGGCGTAATACGCAACGATTGCGCTACGTTGGAAGGGTTCGCTTTTATACCAAGACTTAGCTGTGGTAAACAAAAGTTTTGGTAAACTTGAAAGTTTAAATGTTTTTGTGGTTGTCATGATGGTATTTGGTTATAAAACTACAAAAGCCCAACATGGTTAGTTGGGCTTTATTAACTAAAGGCAATACTAATTTATGATTGTTCCGTTTGCTCTAAACTCGACATCTTTATTTTTACCTTTTTGCTTAAACTCTACGTCATAAAATTCGCCTTTTGACGCACTATCAACATGCTCTACTTCGGTAATGTCTTCACTACCATATTCGTTTTTAATAATGTCTCTAATAGCTTTAGGCAAGTCGTCTTTTTTAATGCTCGATTCGGTTTCAATCCAATTTCCGCTTGGACTAAAATCTGCTCTATATTTTTCGCCATTTTGTTTAAATTGAGCTTCATAATTTCCGTTAGCATCAACTTCCCAATCTGGATTATTTTCGTTTGGATACTTAGCTTCAAATGCTTGTTTAACAACCTCTGGAGTTTGTCCTTTAACTGTGTGTTGACAACTAAACGCGATAAATGCGATTAGGGCAAATTTTATGTTTTTAAATGCTTTCATAATTTATTGATTTATTAGGTTAATAGATACGACTTCAATTTCGCTGTAGATGTTATCCTCTGTACTTTGTTTTACAGTTAAATTAAAGGCTTTACCAACGTGTTTATTGGCTTCTAGATTATAATTATTTAAGGTTTTACTTGCGTTAATATCTTCAATAATAATTGTGTTATCTTTTATATCTGTGAAGTAAAAAATTCTTCCATCATAGCCATCATAAACGACTTGTTTTGTAATACCTCTATGATCCATAGTGTTAACAGCATTAGAGTTTACTACTATTGTGGAAGCAAAAAATAGACTGAATAATATGCTTATTAGCTTCATAATTTTAGTGTTTAATGGTTACTAATTGTTATACTACAAAGATGGATATAAACACTACTAAATCCATTATACAATTATCTTAGACCTTTACAATATTTACATATACAGTAATTGTAAAGCATAAAAAAAAGCACAATGATTACATTGTGCTTTTAAGAACTATATATAGTGAGTGGTTATATTTTGTTTCCGTATATATCTAATTGCACCACAGGTTTAGCTAATTTTTTAACTTCCTCAAATTGAGTAGCTTTGTCACCAACTACTAGATATACCATTTCAGACTCGTTTAAATATTGGTCTATAATTGCTTGGTAGTTTTCCAGATTCATAGATAATAATTCGTCTTGATCTGTGTCTAAAAAATTGTCGTCTTTATTGTATTTACTAATACGTCTTAAAATACCTAATTGTGCACCTAAACTTTCATAAGCTCTAGTATTACCTTTAAGAATTTTGTTTTTGGTTAACTCGACTTCAGTGTCTGTGAAGCTTTGTTTATAGTCTTTAACCATGTTTTTAATGATTTCTAGAGACTTTAAAGTTGCATTGGCACGAACACTTGATCTAATAGCAAAAGGACTAACAGCTTCACGATTTGTAATACCAGAATACGCACCATAAGTATAACCCTTACCTATCCTTAGGGTTTGAAATAAGCGACCACTTGATCCACCACCTAAGATTTCGTTTGCAAAATCAAGATTGTTAGCGTTTTCGTCTTTTCCAGATAACGCTAATTTACCAATATATAATACCGATTGTTTAGCATCAGGAACGTCTACAAAATATAGTGTTCCGCCTGTATTAGTTGATTGAACCGCTAATGTTGGTACATTTATAGTCTCTCCTTCCCATGCTTTTAAAGGACTTAAAGCAGCTATGGTTTGCGTTTTGTTAATCGCTCCAGCAATATGGAATGATGCCTTTTTAGGAGATAAATTTTTATAATAAGCTTTTAAATCCTCCATTGTAATGTCCTTGGTACTTTGTAAGGTTCCAGAACTATTAATTCCAAAACGGTTATCCTTACCATACATTAATTGGTCAAATACATTAGATGCAATTGCATTTGGGTTAGCTTCGCTACCCTTTAAACTGGTTTCTAATGCTTGTTTTAATCTACTAAACTCACTAGCATCCCAACGAGGTTCTAAAATAATCTCTTTAACTAGTTTTATAGTTTCGTCTAAATTTTTAGTTAAACACGATCCCGTAATATGAAAATCCTCATTTGCACTATACATATTAATATTAGCACCTAATAAACCAATAGCCTCTTCTAAATCCGCAGCAGTTTTTGTTTTTGTCCCTTGCATCATCAAATCGCTAAATAAATTAGACACACCTTCTTTTCCTTTTGGATCTAATAATTGTCCACCAGGAATTGTAATATCAAACTGCACTAAAGGTACTTCGTTATTTTCTATACCATATAAAGCCATTCCGTTTTCTAACTCACCTTTCCAAATTGCAGGTGCTTTAAATACCGGAAGTTTACCAAAATCAGGTTCGCTTCTATCAAATTTACTAGGTGTTTTCTCGTAAACCGCTTCTTCACCTTGACTCACCTCTTCGTTAGCGACGTCTTGTTTAACCTCTTCAATCCAAACCGTTGCTTCTTTACTTTCAGCTACAGCTAAATCTAATTGCCCTTTAGGTACAACGCTAGTCATTACAGCATGTTTACCTTTTAAGTAAGTATTGTACACACGCATAATATCTGCTTCTGTAACAGCATTAGTTAATTTGGCACGTTCTGTAATAAAACTAGGATCACCATTAAACTCGTTATCCTGAACTAATTGAAATGCTTTATTTAACGCAGTACTTACACCTTGATATAAATCTGTTTCTAATTGAGCTTTAATGCGTTTTAAATCTGCCGAATTAACTCCTGTAGTTTCAAAGCGTTTTAAACCATCGTCAATAGCAGACTTAACTTGATCTAAATCTGTTCCTGCATTAGCACGTACTCTAAAAACAAACTCGCCTGCTAATTCACTACTATTTTGGTAAGTGCCAACGTTAGGTGCTAATTTTTGTTCTTGAACAATCACATTATATAAAGGTGATTTTTTGCTTCCGCTAAGTAATTGACCTAAAATATCCAAAGCATAAGTGTCTTCATGATAGTTTTTAAATGTAGGATACACTAGTCTTATTTCTGGTAGTTTAGCAAAATTGTCTTCAAAGTATAACGACTTAGTTTCGTTTAATACAACAGGTTCAAAATTTTGCTCTTCAACTTCTGGTCCACTTGGTATTTCGCCAAACCATTGTTCTACTAATTTTTTAGTTTCAGCAACATCAATATCTCCAGCAATAACTAAAGATGCATTTTTTGCACCATAATATTGTTGGTAAAAGGCTTTAACATCATCGATAGTTGCTGCTTGTAAATCTGGTAAGGCACCAATAACTGTCCAACTGTAAGGATGTCCTTCAGGATATAGGTTTTTTCTAATAATTTCATCTGTATAACCATAAGCTGCATTATCAACACGTTGGCGTTTTTCGTTTTTAACCACTTGCTTTTCGCGCTCTAAAGCAGCTTCTGTCACAGTGTTAATCATATAACCAAAACGATCTGAATCAATCCACATGATTTTTTCAAAGGCGTCTTTTGGAACAACTTCATAATACACAGTATAATCATTAGAAGTTCCACCATTACGACTTCCTCCCCATTCTGGTATCATTTTACGATTGGCTCCAACAGGAACATTCTCTGAGTCGTTAAAAGACATATGTTCAAAAAAGTGAGCAAATCCTGTTTTTCCTGGTTTTTCTCGGTTAGAACCTACATGCATTAAGGTAGCAACAGCTACAATTGGGTCAGAATGGTCTTCATGAAGGATTACTTCCAAACCATTTTTTAGAGTGAATTTTTCATAATTGATTTTAAAATCTTCGGTTTTTGTAGTTTCAGTGGTACCTGAATCTTTGCAAGAGATTACTGTTAAGGACATTAGCAGTAAAGCAATTTTAATTGTACGCATTATTTAAAGTTTTTTTGATTGTGGTTTAAAGATAATCAATAATTTTTTGTCTTAAATTTTTAATAAATTAAATGGAAATGAAATTGAATTTAATTATCTTTAAGTAATCTTAAAATCTAAATATATGGATATCAATTTTGAATATGACAAGGTAAAAGCAAGTGAGGCTTTAGAGGAATTTACCACTGAAAAAATCCAAAAACTTTTTAATAAATATGAATTTATAGTACGTGCTGATGTATTTTTTAAATTAGAAAATACTAATGATGATAAATCTGGTAAAATTGCAGGTATTAGACTTAGTGCTCCTGGTCCTAGATTATTTGCTGAAGAAAGCAAAGAGACTTTACACAAAAGTGTTAGTGAAGTTGTCAATCAATTAGAAAGACAATTAGCCAAACGTAAAGGAAAAATGAATACGCATTAATTAATGCTAAAATGTATATACAAAAAAAGCGACTTAATTAAGTCGCTTTTTTTAATTTTATAATTAAACAGATAGTTGTTTAAATTTAATACCTAATGTGGTTTCTACTTTTTTAAGATCACTATGCTCATTACCTAAAATTAATGCAATAGATTCTCCTTTTTTACCAGCACGTGCTGTACGACCACTTCTGTGTGTATAATATTCAGTATGTTCTGGTAATTGATGATGAATTACAAATGCTAAATCATTAACATCAATACCTCTAGCAGATACATCTGTAGAAATTAATAATTGTAAGGTTGTATTTTTAAAAGCACGCATGACTTTATCACGCTCTTTTTGTTGCATGTCACCTTCCAAAGCACCAACGTTAAATCCTTCGGTTTCTAATTGATGTCTTAGTGCTTGTGCACCAGCTTTTGTTTTTGTAAAAATTATTCCACGTTGGTTTTCTCTGTCTTCTAAAAGTCTAATTAATGTAGACGATTTTTCGTGCAACGTCGTTTCAACAAAATAATGAGATATGTTTTGGTTTACTACACTACTTCTATCTATCTCTAATCGTATAGCTTCGTCAGCTATGTAACGCTTAACAATATCTTTTAAATCGTTAGACATTGTAGCACTAAATAACCATGTGTTTTTTTGACCTGTAACGCCTTTTAAAATAGTCGTTAAATCATTTTTAAAACCCATGCTTAGCATTTCATCTGCTTCGTCTAAAACAATTGTTTTAACTTGAGATAAATCTACAGCCTCACGCGTCATTAAATCTACTAATCGACCTGGAGTAGCCACTATAATGTGTGTGGTTCTAGCAACGTTACGTAACTGAATGTCTATTTTTTCGCCACCATATACACCTTCCAAAAATATTTTAGAGTTGTTATACTTGGTGAATTTAAATAGTTGTTTTTTAATTTGCTGAACCAATTCTCTAGTAGGCGCAATTATTAACGCTTGGACTGCATCTTTTTTAGGATTAATTTTATGTAGTAATGGCAGTCCAAAAGCAGCTGTCTTACCTGTTCCTGTTTGTGCTAAACCAATAAAATCGGTTGATGATTTTAATAACATAGGAATCGCTTGTGCCTGAATTTCGGTTGGCGATTTAATCCCTAATTCCTTAAGAGATTTTATATAGTTTTTATCTAAACCAAGGTCTTTAAAAGTCATAATTAAATAGTAATTAGTCTGTGTTATTAATATGTTTTTACAAAAGTAAGCAACTGCAAACTGCGACTGAATACTGTTACATTTAAGATTTAATCTTCTGGTGGAAAACCATTGATTTCTTCAAAAATCTCATCAAAATTAGTACGTAAATAGGCGTTTAATTTTTTACGATAATCGTCTTTTAACCATTCTACAAAGTTAAACGTGCTTTTACTTATACACTTAGTATATCTAGAAATACGGTAATCTATATCGTCACCCAATAATTTAGCTAAAGCTAATGCATCCCATAAATCCTCACTATTTTCTGTACAAATATGTGCATGATGTTGGATGGAGCGCTCTAATACAACTTTAGAGCTTTCTCCTGCTCTAATACTATCAATGTAGCATTTTTTAATATCAAAATACACATGGTCAGATTTTTTAAATTGCTCGCGCAAATCTTCTGGCATTTCATATCTAAAATTGTTTTCAAGTTCTTCATCACTTAAAATACCATCTAAATAATAATTTGGAGAACGGAAAATTTTATGCCAATCTAAATCACTTCCCCAAGGTCCAAATCTGTGTAAATTGTTACCTAAATCGATAACTATAAACTTATTTTTGTTTTTTAATATACGTGATCCACGACCAATCATTTGATAGTACAATGTTAAGGACTTGGTTGCTCTGTTAAGCATGATACAATCTACTGTTGGCTCATCAAAACCAGTGGTTAAGATACTTACAGAAGTTAAGATGGCATCAGGCGTTTCTTTAAACCATTTTAAGATGGCTTTACGCTCTTTTTTAGTATTGTTATTATCTAAATGTGCTACTGGATATCCAGCACGTCTAAAGGTATCATATACGTGTAATGAGGTATTAATACCATTATTAAATATTAATGTTTTTTTACCTTTACAACGCTCTTCATAAGCTTGTATCAGCTTAGTTAGCATATCAGTATTGGTATATAAATCTTCTGATGATTTTACGGTATAATCACCATTAGCTCCAACCACTAAAGAGGTTAATCCAACGTTGTATGAAAATATTTCGGCACGCGCTAAAAATTCGTTTTCAATTAATGATTGGATGGTTTCTCCAACGATTAGCTCGTTATAATTATCCTTCATTGGAAGGTTAATATTGCTACTTAAAGGTGTCGCAGTTACACCAAGAATAAACGATTTTTCAAAAAACTTAAATAACTTAGTAAAACTATTGTAATGTGCCTCATCAATAATTACTAGTCCAATGTCTGAAATATCTAGCTTATTATCTGTTAAACGATTATTAAGTGTCTCAACCATTGCTACAAAGCAATTAAAATCACCTTGATCACTTAAATCTGCTTTACTATCTACAATTTTATTACTTACACCAAATTCTGAAAGCATATTTGATGTTTGCTTACATAATTCTATCCTATGTGTCATTACTAACACTTGTTTTTTGTGGTGTTTTAAGTATTGTCTTACAATTTCAGAGAAAATAACCGTTTTTCCACCACCTGTAGGTAGTTGATATAATAGATGATAATCTTCAGGCGCTTCTTCAAAACATTTAAAAATCTTATCGATTGCTCCTTTTTGGTAACTATAAAGACTTTTTCCTTCTGTACGTTCTTGTAATTCTAGAGTTTTAGTAGACATTAATTAATTGCAATTTTTAAATTTTAAGATGTGCAAAAATACAACGATTTAAAGGGTTTCAACGACTATTCTTCAAAAAAAATTATTATACCTATTTTTACATAACAATATGAGCGATAAAACCGATAATTTTCAGGCCCAATTTAGTGGCTTTTTTAATACACCACATTTATTTTTTTCTGAAATAAATACTATGCAACCTTTTGTTAAGCAATTAGATAGGCCTTTTGTTTTTAATAGAAAGGTTAGACCTAATATTAGGTTAGGACAACGTGTAGAACAATTTGTGTTTGAGGAGTTAAAGCAATTTGATGACATTTCTGTTTTGTCAGAAAACATCCAAATACAGGAAAATGTGAACCAGACTATTGGCGAATTGGACTGCTTAATATTAAATAATTCGGAACCAATTCATTTAGAAATTCAATTTAAATACTATCTATATGATGCCAGTTTAGGGAGCACTGAAATAGACTGTTTAATTGGACCTATGCGTCGAGATAGTTTAATTGAAAAATTAAATAAACTTAAATTAAAACAACTACCACTACTATATAATACTGCTACAAAACCTTACTTAGATAAATTACAATTAGATGTCGATTCCATAAAACAGCAAATATATTTTAAGGCGCAAATTTTTGTACCTTATGGAAGTAACATTACTTTTAAAACGTTAAACAATAACTGTATTTATGGCTTTTATTTTAAGTATAAAGATCTAATGCTGTTTAAGGATTGTAAATTTTATAAGCCTCAAAAAACCGATTGGTTATTAGACGTGAATAGTCATGTTAATTGGTTGACTCTAGATCAAATAAAGCCACAATTAACCATATATCAATCCGAAAAATATTCACCTTTACTATGGCTAAAGTTTCCTAACGGTCAAATAACAAAATGCTTTGTGGTCGCATGGTAATTTAATTTATTAGAGTAGTTTTGTAGCCTTAAATCTTTTTCCCTAACTAATATTAGTAATTAATTCGGTTTCTTATTTTTTTGAAAACACACAAATACATCAGACTTTTAACAGTTGCTCTGTTATTACTTATTCAGATTATTTTTTTATCCATGATAATTAAAGAACAATACACAGCAAATAATGTATTAATTAGCACTGCAATTATAGTAGTTATCCTATCTACCTTTTTTGGTTATCGCTATTTAGATTTACATCATCATAAGTATAATTATGAGAGGTTGTCTGTTGTAATTTGGGTTCCTATAGGTGCATTATTGTGTTATATAATTAATATATATCTTGGTTTGGGTAGTGTATTGGCAGCAGGAATTATTGGTGTTTTAGCCTCATTTGTACCAAAAATAAATAGCCAATCTAATTATCTAAAAAAACTACCAACAGTAATATATTGTGGTGCTTTTGTTGGTATGTCTAGCGCACAAATAACACCATCTATAAGTTTTGTAATTGCTGCAGGTTGCATTACTGGATTGTTATATATGCTGTCTAAAAACTTGTTTCTTGGAATTGGAGGTAAACTTGGTGCTTTAGCTTTTGCAGGTGTCATTATTGTATCATTAATACACTGGTTATATTTATGAATATTATACCTATAATATTAGCTAGTGTTTTAGGAGCTACTGTAACGTTTTACGTAAGTGAACAGTTAAAACAAGGTCCAGTCAGGGCGTCTGCCTTACTATCTTTAACAATTGGTTTGTTTTTTTACTGCTTTCCTAATGTATTAAATGTGTATCTCACTCAAAATATTCCGTTAGTATTTATTGGAGCCTCATTTATTGGAATGGCTTCTCCAAAAGGTAAAAACAACTATTTGTTGTTAGCTTTTGCTGGCCTTTTATTTAGTATAGTTTACATAAATAAAAGCGCTTTTTTTAAAGGTTATGGTGGTGCTTTAGGCACATTAGCTTTTATTGCATTAATAACAACACTGTTTTTTGCACATTTGCTTACTCATAAATCTAAAATGCTTTCTAGATTTAAATGGATGAAAAATAAAGTGTTTAACAATGAAAATAATTAATTGTTTTACGTAATCTTCATAACTTTTTATTAATCACGCGCACTTATTAAATAGTCTTTTAATTTTATTACATTGTAGGTCTTTAATGTTTTAATTGAAATTTTAAAAAATGAAAAAACTAGTATTCTTTACTCTTTCCTTACTGCTGCTAGCATCATGTAAAACAAATCAAAACGGAAGTAGCGAAACAACACAAGTTACCTATCGAAAATCCCGTTTATACGATCAGGAAAATAATAGAATAAGTCAATCTAAATTTTACAATCAACTATTAAAAAATCAAGATTTATCATGGGCTTATGTGTCTAATAAAACAAAATTTGATAAACGATTAGTAGCTGGTCAAAAACATGGTGTAATATCAGATAAAGCAACTATAATAAAACAATTAAACAATAAATTAGATATTAATATTGCTAGCGACAAACCTATTGTAATTATTTATTATCCAGGAAAAGATCCTTGCAATTCTAGTGGGTCAGCAACAAAACAAACAAGAGTAAAAGCACAACAAGATTTTGAGGTTAAATTATACAATTTAGTACAAATCAAACCTATTTATCTATATAAAAGTATAGACGGATTATCAAATAATTATGATCTATCTAAATGGCATCAAGATCCAGATGGTTTAATAGAATCTTTATTTTTTGAATACCATTATCCTTGCTCTAGCTATTTAGTCATTTCAAAAGATGGCGAATTTACTAGTAAGTTTGGAGAGTCTAATTATTCTGAAATTTTAGCAACAACCAAAAGGCTTAATCAATAGTTAATAACTACTAACAAAACCCTTTTATTTAGTTAACTTATTCACTTATTTTGCGACTTTAAAAACTAAAAATTAAAGCCTAATTTTGACGCTTTAATATATTAGCGCAACAAACTAATCCTTTGCGCTTTAATAACTAATAGACCTTATAAAATGAAAGTCTGTATTGCCGAAAAACCATCTGTAGCTAGAGAAATAGCTCAAGTATTAGGTGCCAACTCTAAACGTGATGGTTATTATGAAGGTAATGGCTATGCAGTAACCTATACTTTTGGTCACCTTTGTACCTTAAAAGAACCAAATGATTATAAACCTTATTGGAAAAGTTGGGATTTAAACAACTTACCAATGCTACCAGAAAAATTTGAAACTAAAGTCACCAAAGATTCTGGGATACAAAAGCAATTTAAAATTGTTAAAAGCCTTTTTGACAAAGCAGATGTGGTAATAAATTGTGGTGATGCAGGAACAGAAGGAGAATTAATCCAACGTTGGGTTATTGATCAAGCTAAGTATAAAGGCGAAGTACAGCGTTTATGGATTAGCTCTCTAACGACCGAAGCAATAAAAGAAGGTTTTGAAAAACTAGAACCAAGCAAAAAATACGATAATCTATATTATGCAGGTTTTTCGCGTGCTATTGGAGACTGGCTACTTGGTATGAATGCTACAAGACTATATACGGTTAAATATGGTGGCTACAAGCAAGTATTAAGTGTAGGACGTGTGCAAACACCAACTTTAGCAATGGTTGTAAACCGTTGGAAAGAAATTGAAAACTTTAAGCCTCAACCCTATTGGGAACTGCAAACCATGTATCGCGATACCTTGTTTAGCTATGAGGAAGGTCGTTTTTTAAAAATGGAAGATGGAGAAAAGTTAGCTAATATTGTAAAAGCACATGACTTTCAAATCGTCTCTATTACCAAGAAAAAAGGTAATGAATATGCGCCAAAATTATTTGACTTAACAGGATTACAAGTGTACTGTAATACCAAATTTGGATTTTCTGCAGACGAAACCCTTAAAATTGTACAAAAACTGTATGAAATGAAGGTGGTTACCTATCCTAGAGTAGATACAACCTACTTACCCAACGATATTTATCCAAAAGTACCAGGTATTTTAAAAAACCTAACACAATACGCGACTTTAACAGCTCCTGTTTTAGCTAAAAAAATTAAAAAATCTAAAAAAGTTTTTGATGATGCTAAGGTTACAGATCACCATGCCATAATCCCTACTGGTGTACAAAGTAATTTACAATATAATCAACAACAGGTATATGATATTATTACACGACGTTTTATTGCTGTGTTTTACGACGATTGTAAAGTGGCTAACACCACAGTCATAGGAAAAGCCGAAACCGTAAACTTTAAAACCACTGGTAAAGAAATCCTTGAAAAAGGATGGCGTGTTGTATTTGAAACAAAAAATAGCACAACAAAAGAGCAAGGTTTATTACCTACTTTTGTTAAAGGTGAAAAAGGACCACATGAACCAAGTTTTTTAGAAAAGCAAACCAAACCACCTAATCAGTTTACAGAGGCAACACTACTTCGTGCTATGGAAACTGCAGGTAAGCAAGTGGACGATGACGAGTTGCGTGATTTAATGAAAGAAAATGGTATTGGTAGACCATCCACACGAGCAAATATTATTGAAACACTGTTTAGACGTAAGTACATAAAACGAAATAAAAAACAAGTATTACCAACCGTTACAGGCATCCAATTAATAGATATTATTAGTAATGATTTGCTTAAATCTGCCGAGTTGACTGGTCTTTGGGAAAAACAATTAAAGGATATTGAAAAAGGCGAATATTCGGCTGCTGCTTTTATTAAAAACATGAAGCATATGGTAGATCAATTAGTCTATGAAGTGCGAAGCGAAAAACTTGAAGCTAAAATAAGCTACACTAACAATAAATCAGAAAAATCCACCAAATCAAAATCTAAAACCAAAACTGGTACTAAAGGTATTGTTGGTAAAGCCTGTCCTAAATGCAAACAAGGACAAATTTTAAAAGGAAAAAAGGCTTATGGGTGTACCAATTATGGTAAAACATGTGATTTTGTATTACCTTTTAGTTTTGGTGAAAAGAATATATCCGAAAACCAATACAAACGTTTATTGGACAAAGGATCTACCGTTAATTTAAAAGGTTTTAAAGTCGAAGGTGCAACTGTTGAAGGTTTGTTGCGTTTTGATGACAATTTTAAACTTAAATTAGAACCTAAGCAAAAAAAGTCTGCTAAAGCAAGTTCAAATTCCGAAACTAATCTGTGTCCAAAATGTAAAAAAGGAACGATTATTAAAGGAAAAACAGCTTATGGTTGTAGTGATTATAAATCGGGCTGTGATTTTAGATTTAGTTATGATTTAATTCGCGAAAAAGCTAATGGACAACAACTTACAAAGGATTTAGTTTTCAAAATTTTATATGGACACTAAGCATAGACACTTTAAAATATACAAACCTTATAGAATGCTAAGTCAGTTTTCTAGCAATGCTGCTAAAGAACAGAAAAAGCGATTTTTAGGAGAATTGGGTGATTTTCCGGAAGGCATTATGCCTATTGGTCGTTTGGACGAAAAAAGTGAAGGTCTACTCCTACTTACCACAGACGGTAAACTAAGTGACCATATTAACCAATCCGGAATTGAAAAAGAATACTATGCGTTAGTAGATGGCGACATTTCCGCGAAAGCGATACAACAATTATCCGAAGGTGTAGAAATAGGATTTAACGGTAAAAAATATATTACAAAACCTTGTAAAGTCACAAAATTAAAAGAATTACCTGATTTACCGGAACGTTCCAAAAAAATAAGAGATGCTAGACATGGTCCAACATCATGGGTGTCAGTAACTTTAACGGAAGGAAAATTTAGACAAGTCCGCAAAATGACTAGTGCTGTAAATTGTCCAACCCTACGTTTGGTGCGTGTTAGAGTCGGAAATATCACTCTTGACAATATGCAAGTTGCAGATGTTTTGGCTATTAAAAATCTAAACCAACTACTTTAACGTATCTTTAGTTTTTATAGCAAGAGTAATTGTTAAAAACATAGTACTTTTGTTTTAAATATTAACATATTTCATGATACAATACGCACATTTTTTTTACGATTATTTTAGAGATTTAGGACTAACTAGAGTTACATCTAAGTACTTAAATATGTTGGTGTTATTGATTTTAACACTAATCTTTATTTTAATTTTAGATCTATTAGTTAGAAAGGTTTTAAGGTTGATTTCGGCTAAAATTGCATCACGAACAAAATCAAATTTTGACGACTTATTAATTACTAATCGTGTCCCTAGAAATATAGCGCATATTCCAGCTTTATATACTGCAATAAAAAGTATTCCGTTAGTATTTAATGATTTTGCTAATCTGCATTTGCTTTTTGAAAAATGTATGCAAGTGGCAGGAATTGTTTTAGGGCTTTGGATTGTAAGAAGTATACTTAATACTTTAAAAAATTACTTTAAAACTTTACCTAGTTTAAGGGATAAACCAATAGATAGTTACATACAAGTTTTTATGATATTTGCATGGATACTTGGTGCTGGATTGGCTATGGCTGTTCTGGTTGGAGGAGATTCTCTATGGAAGTTTATCACTGGTTTTGGTGCTGCTACTGCTATTATATTATTAATATTTAAGGATACCATTTTAGGTTTTGTAGCAAGTATACAAGTGTCTATAAATGATATGGTTCGTATTGGTGACTGGATTACTTTTGAAAAATTTGGTGCAGATGGAGATGTTATTGAAATTAATTTAGCAACGGTTAAGGTTCAAAATTTTGATAACACTATTACCACTATACCAACGTATGCTTTAATATCAGACTCGTTTAAAAACTGGAGAGGAATGACAAACTCTGATGGTAGACGTATCAAACGACACATGTTAATCAAGCAAACGTCTATCAAATATTTAAACAATGAAGATATTGAACGTTTAAAAGAGATTGAAATCATATCCACTTATCTAAGTACCATGCAAGACAAGATTAATAATTTTAATACATCTCATGGTATAGATAAATCTTCATTAATTAATGGTCGCAATATGACCAATATTGGTGTTTTTAGAAAATTTATACAGACGTATTTAGAGCAGCATTCTGCTATTAATAATAACATGTTATTAATGGCAAGACAATTACAACCTACCTCTCAAGGTGTGCCTCTAGAGATTTACTGTTTTAGTAAAGATAAACGTTGGGAAAGTTATGAGTATGTTATGAGCGACCTTTTTGACCACTTCCTTGCTGCTGTACCTTACTTTGATTTAGAACTTTTTGAATTGCCTAGCAACAGTACTTTTAAGTAAATTACTTTTATAATTTTTAGAAAAAGTTAATAAATAGTTAATGTGATTTCATTTGTAATAGTATTACTATTATCTTTGCAATCAAATAATTATTTATGCATAGTTTACTTTCAAATCTAAAAATTAATATAAACGATAAAATTTACCTTAAAGATCCAGAATCTTCTGATTTAGGTAAACGTATTGTTGAAAACAGTATCCAACTAATTGATGAGATTGGATTTGATTTATTTACGTTTAAAAAATTAGGTACTAAAATTGGCTCTAACGAGAGTAGCATTTATCGTTATTTTGAAAGCAAACACAAACTACTAATCTACCTTACCTCTTGGTATTGGAGCTGGTTAGAATATCAATTGGTTTTTGCTACTAACAGTATTGCAAATCCAAAACAAAAAATTGAAAAAGCTATTGAGGTCCTTGCACAATCAGCAACTTTAGACTCTAATTTCTCTCATATCGATGAGGTACTTTTAAAACGTATTGTAATTAACGAATACTCTAAATCATACCTAACTAAAGAGGTCGATAACGAAAATAAGGAAGGTTACTTTCTAGTATACAAAAGACTGGTTACACGACTACATGATATGGTATTAACCATTGATAAGGATTATTCGTATGCCTTTAGTTTATCAAGTACTGTTATTGATGGTGCATTGCATCAGCATTTTTTAAAAGACCATTTTACTACTATATCTGATCTTAAAAAATCAGACGATCCAACTAACTATTTTAAAGATTTAGTTTTCAAAACCCTTAACATCTCAACAAATGAGTAAAAAAATATTAACCGCTTGGCAACGCTTTATTAGCCTACTTAAATTAGACAAAAAAGACGTCAGACAAGTCTTTTTCTATGCCATTTTTGCAGGATTAGTAAACTTATCGTTACCGCTTGGAATACAAGCTATTATTAATTTATTACAGGCAGCTCAAGTTAGCACATCATGGATAGTATTAGTCGTATTAGTGACTTTAGGTGTTGTTTTTGTTGGTGTACTACAATTAATGCAAATAAGAATTATAGAAAATATTCAACAAAAAATTTTTACAAGAGCGTCTTTTGAGTTTGCTTACCGTTTTCCTAAAATGAAAATGAGCGAATTAAATGGTTATTACCCACCAGAATTAGCTAATCGTTTTTTTGACACAATAAATGTGCAAAAAGGTATTGCCAAAGTAATGATAGACTTTCCTGCTGCAGTTTTACAAATTGTATTTGGATTAATGTTATTATCCTTTTACCATCCCTTTTTTATAATTTATGGTGCTTTATTATTAATCCTAATTTATGTAGTATTTAAATTTACTGCAGAAAAAGGGTTAAGAACAAGTATTGATGAATCTAATCATAAATACAAAGTAGCGCATTGGCTTCAAGAGATTGCTAGATCTATTGTAAGCTTTAAATTATCAGGAAAAACAAGCTTAGCACTTAATAAAAATGACAAATTAGTTACTAATTATTTAGAAGCTCGTGAGAGTCATTTTAAGATATTGGTCATACAATTCATTCAGTTAATTGGATTTAAAGTTCTAGTAACTGCAGGATTATTAATGATTGGTGGTGCTTTAGTACTTAACCAACAAATGAATATTGGTCAATTTGTTGCTGCTGAAATTATTATCCTATTAGTTATTAATTCTGTTGAAAAACTAATATTAGGACTAGAAACCTTTTATGATGTTTTGACTTCTATTGAAAAATTAGGTAAAGTCGTTGATAAAGAATTAGAACCTCAGGATGGCGAAATTTTAAATGTAAAACATAATGACTTTAATATAGAATTAGATAATGTGTCTTACAGTGTTAAGGACAGAAAAAAGCCAATTTTGCAAGATGTTTCTCTAAAAATTAATGCAAAAGACCGCATCTTAATCCAAGGTAATAGTGGTTCTGGTAAATCTAGTTTGTTAAAATTAATAGCTGGAGTAATTAGTCCAACAAATGGAAGCGTTTATGTCTGTGATAAATCGCTGACTAGTTTAAATATTAATAGTTACAGACAACATATTGGTCAAACTTTAGTAGAAGAAACACCTTTTGAAGGTACACTTTTACAAAACATTACGTTTGGAGATACAGACATTACAAGTCAGCAATTAGATTGGGCTATTCAAAATGTAGGATTAAAAGATTTTGTAAAACAGTTACCTAATGGTTTAAATACAATGATTTATCCAGAAGGTAAAGGCGTATCCTTTACCATATCTAAAAAAATTATGTTAGCTAGAAGCATCGTTAAAAACCCTAAATTACTAATGCTAAAAGAGCCTCTTGATCAATTTGAAGCTAAAGAAGCACAACAACTAGTCAATTTTTTAAGTCAACCAGAACATCCTTGGACACTTATAGTAGTTAGTCAAAATAACATTTGGCATTCTAAATTAGACAAAGTTATCATTTTAGAAAAAGGTCAAATAATTAACACAAAATAGCATGTTAAATATTTCAACAAATAGCGTCAATAAAAATGTTGACATCAGTCGATATACTTCGGTGCAAAGAGCATTAACCAGAAGACATTACAAGCATTTTAATCGTTTACTTATCATTTTTGGAGTAATTGGTATCATTATTTTGTTTCTTCCTTGGACCCAAAATATAACAGCCTCAGGTTTAGTTACCACTTTAACGCCTGACCAGCGTCCTCAAACCATACAATCACCTATTCCTGGACGTATTGAAAAATGGTTTGTTAAAGAAGGGGACTTTGTAGCTAAAGGTGATACGATTTTATTTATTTCGGAAATAAAAAATGAATATTTTGATCCTAACTTGGTTGAAAGAACAAGTCAGCAAATAAAAGCTAAATCATCGTCAGTACAATCTTATGTTGGTAAAGTCAATGCTTTAAACAACCAAATATCGGCTTTAGCCAATGAAAGAAAATTAAAACTTGAACAAGCCGAAAACAAGTTGTTACAATCTAAATTAAAAGTAAAAAGTGATAGTATAGATTTTGAAGCTTCTAAAACCAATTTAGGCATCGCACAAAAGCAATTTGAACGTACACAGCAATTGCAAACCGAAGGTTTAAAAGCAGTTACAGACGTAGAAGAAAAACGTTTAAAATTGCAAGAAACTCAGGCAAAATTAATTTCGCAAGAAAACAAATATCTAGCTGCTCAAAACGAGATTATTAACGCTAAAGTAGAGTTAAATCGTATTAGTGCTGAGTATTCTGATAAAATATCAAAAGCACAAAGCGATAAATTTACTGCAGAATCAAGCGGTTTTGATGCAGAAGCACAAGTCACAAAATTAGAAAACGATTTTACTAATTACTCGATGCGTAATGATATGTATTACATTAAAGCTCCTCAAGATGGCTACATAAACAAAGCTATTAAAGCTGGTATTGGTGAAACATTTAAAGAAGGCGAACAATTGGTAGGTATATCTCCTTCAAATTTTGATATTGCTATTGAGACGTTTATAAACCCAATAGATTTACCTTTAGTACACGAAGGCGAAGTTTTTAGGGTTCAGTTTGACGGTTGGCCTGCAATTATATTTAGTGGTTGGCCTAACGTGTCCTACGGAACATATGGTGCGAAAGTAGTAGCAATAGAGCGTTTTATAAGTCCTAACGGGAAATTTAGAGTGCTTTTAGCTCCTGTTGAAAACGAGCATAAATGGCCTGAAGCTATTCGCGTTGGTTCTGGTGCCAGAGCTATTGGATTATTAGAAGATGTGCCAATTTGGTTTGAATTATGGAGGCAATTAAATGGCTTCCCTCCTAACTATTATCAACCAACTGATAATAAAACAGCAAAAGCAGACAAAAAATAAATATGAAAAAAGTTATTTTATACATAACAATTATTATCCCATTTGTACTGCAGTCTCAAACGTTGGATAGTTTAAGTTATACCGAATTTTTAGGCTATGTTAAGCAATATCATCCTGTTGCTAAACAAGCCGATTTATTACTTGAAAGTGGTCAAGCTTCTTTAATGAAAGCACGAGGTGGTTTTGACCCAAAGCTTGAAGCCGATTTTAATGAAAAAGATTATAAAAACACCGAGTATTATGAGCGTTTAAATGCAACATTTAAAGTCCCAACTTGGTACGGAATAGAACTTAAAGCTAACTTTGAGGAAAACACAGGTTATTATCTAAACCCAGAAAATACAGTCCCTGAAGATGGATTATTTAGCGCAGGAATTGGATTTTCTTTAGGACAAGGGTTATTGATAAACAAGAGAATGGCTGACGTTAAAAAAGCTAAGTTTTTTAAAGAGCAAACTCAAGCAGAACGTAATTTACAAGTAAATCAAGTCCTTTATGACGCATCAATAGCTTATTTTGATTGGTTACAAACTTATAATGAAACTAAAATTTACGAGCGTTTTTTAGCTAATGCTAGCATAAGATTTAATGGTGTGCGTTCAAGCGTTTTAGCAGGAGACAAAGCAGGTATTGATAGTTTAGAAGCTGGTATTGTAGTTAAAAACAGAATGCTTGAACTTGAACAAGCAAAAGTAAAATTATTAAAATCGCGTTTGGAGGCTTCTAACTTTATTTGGTTAAACAATACGCCTGTTGATATTAATCAAACCGTAAGTCCTATCAATACTTTAGAAGAAGATGTTGACCTAGTTTTAGGTATCAACACTATCCAAAGTTACAATTTAGATAATCATCCAAAATTATTAGCTTTAGCAAGTAAAATAGATGGTTTAGATGTAGATAGACGATTAAAAGCGAATAAACTTTTACCAGTTATTGATGCTCAATATAATTTTTTGTCAGAAACTCCAGATCAAGTAAATACGTTTAATGCTGCATCATATAAAGCAACGATAAATGTTGCATTTCCTTTATTTTTAAGAAAGGAACGTGGTGATTTAAAATTATCTAAACTAAAATTACAAGATGCCCAATTTACATTTGCAGACACCCAACTTCAGATAAAAAATAAAATTGAAGCTATTACGCAAGAATTAGAGTCTTACAAGACTCAAAACCAATTAATTAAAACAATAGTTGCAGATTACAAAACGTTGCTTAGCGCAGAAGAACGTAAATTTAGCTTTGGTGAAAGTTCAGTGTTTTTAATAAATAGTAGAGAAAATAAATTGATTGAATCTCAAGTAAAAGCAATACAATTAAACAATAAATTTTATGCTACAAAAGCTAAATTATTTAATAGTTTAGGTCTAGTACCTAATTAAGTTATTCGTCATTTTTTGGATTTGGATCAGCTTCAGATTTGTCTTCTACCTGAGATTTTAACTTAAGCACACTACCCTCTTCTTTAACAACAACAATGGATGCTTTAACACCTGTTGCCAGATTCCATTGGTTTGAAACAATAACATTCCCATCTTTATCCAATACCTGAAACTCTGCTGTATTTGGTCCAGAAGTCCCTTGGTTTAAAGCCTGGAAGTCTATTTTATTAATACCTTCATCTAAAGATATTAATAAGCCATTAAACCCTGAAGTTAATGTCACACTTGGTACCATAATATCATCATTTAAAAAGACACGTATAGCATCGCCATCAGGATATTGATGATCTCTGTAGATTATGTTAACGACTTTAGCTGTTGTTTTATACTCTCCTAAAAATTGATTAACTAAGCTTCCATTATTAGATTTTTCGTCGTCTTCCTTAAACTTAAGTTGTTTTTTTAATTGCTTATTAAACAATTCTGCTGGATTTCTAAAGTTATTATCCTCTTCAATCATCGAGAACTCTTTTTTAGGTTTAACAGCAGTTTGCACCTCCTTAGGCGCAATAATTTCATTGTTATTTGCAGCATCAGGTTTGACCGTTTCTGCTTCTGGAGCAGGCTCTATAATTAATTCTGGATCATCTTTAGGGTCTTCAGATTCTATTGCAGGAATGGCAAAACCATTACTCTCACTATCTATTTGGGCATAACCGAATAGTGAGATGCTAAAAAGAATAAAAAAAGAAATGTAAAATTTCATGGTATTATTATCTATTATTAGTCGAAAATAAACCAAAAATCATACCTAAATGCTAAAAATATATTAATACTCTAATAATTTTAGTAATTCACCTTCAAATTTATCTCTAGAAAGGTATTGATCTTCTAATTGATTTATAAATGGTATTGGTGTATCTAAACTAGCGACTCGCTTAACAGGAGCGTCTAATTGCTCAAAACAATGCTCCATTATTAATGCAGATATATCACTTGCTATTCCTCCAAATAACGAGTCTTCTTGTAATATAATAGCTCTACCTGTCTTTTTAACTGACGCGTAAATAGTATCAGTATCTAAAGGTTGTAAAGTTCTTAAATCAATAACATCTGCTTTGATATTTGGATGTTTTTCTAGTGTATTTAAAGCCCAATGTACTGCTGCACCATAAGCTATTACAGTAACATCGTTTCCTGATTGTAAGGTTGCAGCTTTACCAAACGGAATTGTAAAATAATCGGTTGGAACCTGTTGTCTAATACTTCTATATAATGCTTTATGTTCAAAAAACAAGACAGGATTTGGATCGTTAATGGCTGTAGCTAAAAGTCCTTTAGCATCATACGGAAACGCTGGATACACCACTTTTAAACCAGGTGTTTTTGTAAACCAAGCTTCATTTGTTTGACTATGAAATGGTCCTGCTGCAACGCCTGCGCCACATGGCATTCTTAAAACTACATCTGCATTTTGGTTCCAACGGTAATGTGATTTTGCTAAATAATTAACTACAGGATTAAAACCTGAGGTCACAAAGTCACTAAACTGTAACTCCACCACACTTTTAATTCCCGCAATACTTAAGCCCATTGCAGTTTCGATAATAGCAGATTCACAAATTGGAGTATTACGTACTCTGTCTTTTCCAAATTGCGCTACAAAACCATCAGTTATTTTAAAAACACCACCATATTCGGCAACATCTTGACCCATAATTACTAAATCATCGTGACGCTCCATGGATTGTTTTAATCCTTCAGATATAGCATCAATTAATCGTAATTCTTCAGTATTACTGTTTTCTTTAAATTCTTGATATTCAAAGTTTTGAAACACATCATTTAATTCATCACTTTCAATAGGTGTGATTGGAGTTTCCGCGTAAGCGATATCTAAATTATCATTAATTTCTTTAATTATTTCTTCTTTTAAATCCGCAATAATTGTGTCATTTAAAAGCGCTTGTTGTACTAAATACTCTTCAAAATTCTGGATAGGATCTTTAGCTGCCCATTGATCCATTAAGTCTTGTGGCACATATTTGGTACCACTAGCCTCCTCGTGTCCACGCATTCTAAAAGTTTTAAACTCGATTAAAACAGGACGCGGATTTTTACGCATACTTGTTACAATATCATTTAATTTTGTGTAAACTTCTAAGATATTATTACCATCAATTATATGGCTTTCCATACCGTAACCAATAGCTCTGTCTGCTAAATCTTTACAATTATATTGCTCTGTAGTTGGTGTGGATAAACCGTATCCATTATTTTCTATACAAAACAATACTGGTAATTGCCATACAGAAGCTACGTTTAACGCTTCGTGTATATCTCCTTCACTTGTTCCGCCTTCTCCTGTAAATACAGCAGTAACTTGATTTTTATTTTTAAGTTTTGATGCTAATGCAATCCCATCTGCAACGCCAAATTGAGGTCCTAAATGGCTAATCATTCCCACTATATTAAATTCTTGTGTTCCAAAATGAAAGCTTCTGTCACGACCTTTAGTAAAACCATTAGCTTTTCCTTGCCACTGTGAAAATAATCTGTGTAATGGAATGTCTCTAGTCGTAAAAACACCTAAATTCCTGTGCATTGGTAAGATGTATTCTTCCTGATCCAAAACCGAGGTTACGCCAACAGATATAGCTTCTTGACCAATACCAGAAAACCATTTACTAACCTTACCTTGACGTAATAAAATTAGCATTTTTTCTTCTATTAATCTTGGTTTTAGCATACGCTTATAAAGGTTTAAAAGCGTAGTGTTATCTAGAGTTTTTTTATCAAAAGTCATTATGGTTTTTTCTAATACTGCTGTTTTCATAAATAGCGTTTGTCAAATATAGAATAATTGCTTAAAAATAAATGAGCACTTTAAAAAAAATATGACTACCATTTTTCCAATGTTTTCGCTACATTTGTATATATTACACTTATAAAATAATAAAGATGAATAGCATACCTAGCGTTAATTTAAAGGATTTTACATCTGGAGATCCTGTTAGAAAACAAAAATTTGTTGCTGAGATAGGGAAAGCCTATGAAGAAATTGGGTTTGTAGCCTTAAAAGGGCATTTACTTGATGAAGCCTTAGTTGACGATTTATATAAAGAAATAAAAAACTTTTTCTCTTTACCATTAGAGACCAAACACAACTACGAAATCCCTGGAATTGGAGGACAACGTGGTTACGTGTCTTTTGGAAAAGAAAGTGCAAAAGGTAAAAAAGAAGGTGATTTAAAAGAGTTTTGGCATTTTGGACAATATGTTGAAGATGATGCTGAACGTGCAAAGGAATATCCTGAAAATGTTACGGTTAATGAGTTGGCTCATTTTAATGAAGTCGGTAAAAAAGCCTACCAAAAATTAGAAGAAACTGCTAAATACGTGTTACGTGCTTTAGCGTTATACTTAGGTTTAGAAGAAACGTATTTTGATAATTATATCCACAACGGAAACTCAATTTTACGACCTATCCACTATCCTCCTATTACACAAGAGCCTGATAATGCTGTACGTGCTGCTGCACATGGTGATATTAATTTAATCACATTATTAATGGGTGCACAAGGTCGTGGATTACAAGTGCAAAACCATAAAGGTGAATGGATTGATGCTATTGCAGAACCAGACGAATTAATGATTAATGTTGGTGATATGTTATCTAGACATACCAACAACAAATTAAAATCTACAATACACCGAGTAATTAATCCACCAAGAGAACTTTGGGGAACTTCACGTTATTCAATTCCTTTTTTCATGCATCCTATTAGCGAAATGAAACTAGATGTTTTAGATAGTTGTGTAGATGATGCTAATCCAAAACAATTTGAAGATATTACTGCTGGAGAATTTTTAGACGAACGTTTAAGAGAACTTGGGCTTAAAAAATAAGTTAACAGGCATTAGACTTTAGTTAATAATCATTGACTAAAGTCTACATATCTGTAAACGGAATACTACTACAATGGATTTAAAAGATCAATTAAAAAATCTTTTTCCAGATCACGTGTCGGAAAATATCGAAGAACAAGAAGACATTAGTGATATCTGGCTACAAGATGACCCAATACTTTGTAAATACGAAAAACGTAAAGGGAAACCTATTACAATTTTGGAAGGGTATACTGGAGTTACAGAAGATTTTAAACTTTTGGCCAAAGAGCTAAAACAAACTTTAAGTGTTGGTGGAAGTTTTAAAGATGATAAAATTATTATCCAAGGTGATTATCGCGATAAAATAATGGCTATTCTTAAAGATAAAGGTTTTAATGTTAAACGAGTTGGAGGTTAAAATGAGTCAAACTAGTCTACATATCACCAATGGATCTAATGTTACAGATGTCCTTAAAAAATTAAATTTTGAAGGCGACATGTTGACTTGGCACGAAATGCTGTGTGAAGGTCCTACCCTAAAAGACTTTGACACACCTAATTTTTTTGAAATTAGACAAACGTTTCTAGAAAACACCTATGATGTCGAGTATGATGTAGATAGAATCAAGACTGAGTTTAATAAACTAAACGATGTCTCTAACTACAGCCAAATTATTTTATGGTTTGAATATGACTTATTTTGTCATATTAACTTAATAGCTGCTATTAGTTTAATTAAACAAAAAGGAATAAAGTTACCTTTATATTTAGTTTGTAGCGGTCGTATTGAAGGCGAAAAAGACTTAAAAGGACTTGCACAATTATCTGAAAAACAACTATTAAAAGAGTTTGAAAACAAAATCAAATTAAATGTTGATGATATTGCAACTGCACAAAAAGCATGGCGAATATATTGTGAAGAAGACCATAATTTATTAAAAGAGTTAATTGTTAGACCTTCTAGTTTTAAATATTTAAGCAATTGCTTAAAAGCACATTTACGTCGTTTTCCGGATACAAGAAGCGGTTTAAATACCTTAGAGTACAATACTTTAAAATTAATCAAAGAATACAAAATTAAATCACGCCATCACCTACTTGGATACTGTATACATTATCAAGGCTATTATGGTTTTGGAGATTTACAATTAGAACGCATGATTGATAGGTTACACCTATTTTATGATGAAACTGAAGAGACATTGATACTTAATAGAAATGGGCATTTAGCATTAGAGCATCAAAAAAACTTCTTTAAAATAATTGATACCAATTTTAGATTTGGAGGCGTTAATAAAGCGGACTACCAATACAATAAAACAGAAAATAAATTAATACATACCATATAAATGGCTATACAAGAATCAGAATTAATTTTAAATCCTGATGGTAGTGTTTACCATCTTAATTTAAAACCAGAACATATTGCAGATACGATTATTACTGTAGGTGATCCTGATCGTGTTTCTGGAGTAACAAAATACTTTGATTCGGTTGAGTTTACAACCCGTAAAAGAGAGTTTCATACTCAAACAGGAATGTACAAAGGTAAACGTATAACCGTTATATCAACTGGAATTGGAACTGATAATATCGATATTGTGTTTAATGAATTAGATGCTTTGGTTAATATAGATTTAAAAACCAGAACCATAAATAAAACGCACAAGTCTTTAGATATAATTCGTATTGGCACCTCTGGTTCTATTCAAAAAGACATTGCTATTGATACCTTTGTAATAAGCGAAAAAGCTTGTGGATTTGATAGTCTACTTCATTTTTATAATAGTAAACACATACAACAAACTGATGTAGCAGATGCCTTAGTTGCGCATACAAATTGGGCTTCGGAAAAATCAAAACCCTATATCGTAGCAGTAGATAAAGACTTAGCTGCAAAATTAGAATCTGATCAAACCACTAAAGGCTTTACAGCAACAAATGTTGGTTTTTATGGACCACAAGGTCGTGTATTAAGATTATCCATTCAGGATAACGATTTAAACGATAAACTTGCTAGTTTTAATTTTAACAATCAACCTATAACTAATTTAGAAATGGAAACTGCCGGAATTTACGGTTTATCTAAATTATTGGGTCATCGTGCTGTATCCATGAATGCTATTATAGCCAATCGTGCTACTGGAGAATTTAGTAAAGATCCTAAAAAAATAGTAGATCAGTTAATTACATATACGTTAGATAAAATAGTTAGTTAAGATGAAACAAATTAATATTGGTGGTGTACCAGAACATTTTAATCTAGCTTGGTATTTAGGTTTAAAAAATGGCGAATTTAAAGAGCAAGATATCAACTTACGTTGGAAAGACTATTTTGGAGGCACTGGAGCCATGTGTAAAGGCTTAAGAGATGGTGACATCGATATGGCAGTAATCCTAACAGAAGGGATTATTAAAGATATTATTGATGGTAATAAGTCTAAAATTGTACAAGTTTTTGTAAAAACACCATTAATATGGGGAATTCATGTTGCTGCAAACACTGACTATAATAAGATTGAAGATTTAAAAGGAACCAAAGCTGCTATAAGCAGATATGGTTCTGGATCGCATTTAATGGCATACATTAATGCAGAAAATAACGGTTGGGATTTAGAAAAAGATTTAGATTTTGAAGTTATAAAAAACCTTGAAGGTGCTGTTGAGGGACTAACCCAAGGTAAAGCAGATTACTTTATGTGGGAAAAATTTACCACAAAACCATTAGTAGATAATGGTACATTTAGACGTGTTGACAACTGTCCTTCACCTTGGCCTTGTTTTGTTATAGCTGTTAGAGAAGAATTTTTGAAAACCAATAAAGACGATGTGAAGGCTATTTTAGACATTGTTAATGCTACAACCCAAGAGTTTAAAGATATACCAAGTATTGATCGTATGATTGCAAACCGCTACGAGCAGGAATTGGAAGACGTGCAAGAATGGTTAGGCTTAACAGAATGGTCGCAAGAAAATATTTCTAAAAAAACAGTACAAAAAGTACAAGACGAATTGTTTGCATTAAATATTATTCCTGAAAAATGGAAGTATGAAGATTTAGTCGCAGATGTATAAATTATAAAAACGCCTCATTTAAAATGAGGCGTTTTTATTTATACTTTATCTCAAAGACATTAGCACAATCTTACACAGCTCCTCACTTTAGCCAAAGAGAGGTGGTTTTATGAAATAAAATCGGAGTGTTTGACATACAACGCGAAGCAGTTTCAAAAAACTACAACAATTATAAATCTACCAATTTATCAAATCTAACCCATCAGATATTAACAAACTGTTAGTCTGACTAAAATGTTTATTTCCAAACCAATACCCACGATTAGCACTTAATGGTGATGGATGTCCAGAGGTTAATATATGATGTTTTGTACCATCTATTAACTTCGCTTTTTTCTTAGCAAATCCTCCCCAAAGTAAAAACACAACATTTTCTTTTTGCTTGCTAATAGTTTTTATTACAGCATCTGTAAAGGTTTCCCAACCTTTGTTTTGATGGCTACCTGCTTCATGTGCTCTAACGGTTAATGTGGCATTTAGCAAAAACACGCCTTGTTTAGCCCAAGGCTCTAAATTTCCGCTTGACGGATAAGGTTTACCTAAATCTGTTTCAATTTCTTTAAAAATGTTTACTAAAGATGGTGGATGTTTTACATCATCTTTAACACTAAACGACAATCCGTTAGCTTGGTTGTAATTGTGGTAAGGATCTTGACCAATAATAACGACTTTTAAAGCCTTTAAAGTACAGGTGTTAAAAGCATTAAATATTAAATCTTCTGGTGGAAAACAAGTTTCAGTTTTATATTGATTGTCTACAAATTGAGTTAAATCTTTAAAATAAGGTTTATCAAATTCGGTTTGTAAATAATTTTTCCAACTTTCATGGATAGCGACGTTCATATGTTGTTTATTTTTGTAGCGTTGACTTGTAATAGTATGCTAAAAATAATACTATCTTTAATAACACTAAACCAATATTCAAAATATTAAATAACCATTTAAAGCGTAACTTTTAGTAATCTTAAAAACTGTTTTAATTTATTTGAAATAGTGTTTGATTTTCAAAAAGTTGAATAAATAATACATGAAAACACTTAAATTTCCTTCTGCACAAACCATTTTACTAATTATTGCAGGATTAGTAACGCTATTAACTTGGTTAGTTCCTGCTGGTAAATACCAAACCTTGGGTTACGATAAAACATCTAATCAGTTTACTAGAGTTAGTACAGAGCAATCTGTTACCTTACCTGCTACTCAGGAAACGTTGGAGACTTTAAATATTAAAATTCCGTTAGAAAAATTTACAAATGGCGACATTTATAAACCTATTAATATTCCAAATACCTACCAACAGCTGGAAGCCAAACCACAAAGTTTTTACGACTTTGTAAAATCGCCAGTTAAGGGTATTATTGAGGCTTCAGACATTATTTTTCTAGTTTTAATTATTGGAGGATTAATTGGTATTATTAATAGTACAGGAGCTTTTGATGCTGGTATTGGATGGTTGGCAAATGCTTTAAAAGGTCGCGAGTTTATCCTTATTATATTAGTTACTGTTTTGGTAGCTGCTGGCGGAACAACGTTTGGTTTTGCTGAAGAGACTATCGCCTTCTTCCCTATTCTAATTCCTGTGTTTTTAGCAGCAAAATATGATGCTATGGTTGGTATTGCTTGTATCTTTTTAGGAAGCTCGATTGGTACCATGTGCTCAACAATTAATCCGTTTAGTACTATTATTGCTAGTGATTCGGCTGGAATTAGTTGGACCACAGGATTATGGATTCGTCTTTTTATGTTGTTTGCCTGTCTGACTATTGCTTTAATTTATATTATTAGATATGGTAAACGTGTCCAAAAAGATCCTACAAAATCTATTATTTATGACCAACAACAGCAAATTGCTGCCTTATTTACACAAAATAACTCAAAAACGGTAGCCTTTACTACTAGATTAAGATTATCCTTAATTGTATTTGCGCTTTGCTTTATAATCATGATTTATGGTGTTGTTGCTTTAGAGTGGTGGTTTGTGGAAATGACTTCTACTTTTTTAGTGGGATCTATCATAATTGGTATTATTGCTAAGATTAAAGAAACCGATTTTATAGACACCTTTGTAAAAGGTGCAGGAGATTTATTAGGTGTTGCCTTAATTATTGGTATTGCACGTGGTGTAACCGTTATTATGGCAGATGGCTTAATTAGTGACACCTTATTACATTATGCTAGCGGAATGACACAAGGTATGAATAAAGGTGTTTTTGCTAGTGCCTTAACTGCTATTTATGCAGGTTTATCCTTTTTTATACCTAGTAGTTCTGGTATGGCTGTACTAACTATGCCAATCATGTCACCTTTAGCGGATAGTGTTGGTATTGGTAGAGAGATTGTGGTTAATGCTTACCAATTTGGTATGGGATTATTTTATTTTATTAACCCAACAGGTTTAATTTTAGCCTCTTTAGCTGTGGTTAAAGTAGGATTTAATAAATGGCTAAAATTTATAATGCCATTATTTATCATCCTAATTATCTTTACTTTAGTAGTCATGACAGTGACTAGCTACATGTAATCGCTTTAATAATCAGATATAATTAATTATCTGTTTTAAAGCAGATATTTTAAATTATCGTATTATAAGCAGATATATTTGTATATCGTCTTAAAAACAGATATCTTTATAAAAAATAGTAGTACTATGATAGCAGTGTTAACAGGAGATATTATAAATTCTAGACAAGGTAATGTCTTGCAATGGTTGGATACTTTAAAAAAAACGCTTGATCAATATGGTCAAGAGCCACACGATTGGGAAATTTTTAGAGGAGACAGTTTTCAATTAATCACCACACCACAAGTTGCATTATTAGCTGCTATACATATAAAAGCAGCCATTAAAGAAAGTAAATTATACGATGTCAGAATCGCAATTGGTTTAGGACAGCAAACCCATAAGGCTAAAAAAATAGCCGAATCCAATGGTCCTGCTTACGTTAACTCTGGTTTAGCTTTTGAAAACCTAAAAAAGCAAACACTAGCCATAAACACAAATCAACCAGATTGGGACCAACCCTTAAACATTATGCTAAATCTAGCCTTATTAACCGCAAATAACTGGAGCAGCACAGTTGCCAATGTTATTGTAACGGTTTTGGAGCATCCTACAAAAAACCAAAAAGAAATAGCTACACTATTAGGCAAATCCCAAAGTAATATCAGCGAAGCCCTAAAACGTGGTGGCTATGATGAGGTCATGCAACTAAACACCTACTACCAACAACAATTACAAAAATTATGATGTTATTAGTCCTAAAATTAGTCCTAGCACACGCAATTGGCGATTTTGTCCTGCAACCAGACCAATGGGTAAAAGACAAAACCATAAAAAAGCACAAGTCCAAATACCTATATTTTCATGTGCTAATCCACGCCTTAGCATTACTAATTTTACTACAATTTAATGCCAACTATTGGATAGGAATAGTCAGCATAGTCGTCTCTCATTACATAATAGATGTCATCAAACTTAATCTAACCAAAAAAATAAACCCAAGACTACTATTTATATTAGATCAAATAGCACACCTAATAGTCATTGCAATAGTCGCATTAACTTACACGCAATACAGCTTTGACATCAACACATTATACTCTAAAAACGTTTTAGCATTACTACTATCCTTAATAGCTATAACTAGTATCGCATCCGTAATCATGCGCTTAGTCATGAGCAAATGGATCCTAGACGAGGACGATGCAAACGACTCTTTAGAAAAAGCAGGAAAATACATTGGTATACTAGAGCGATTATTTGTGTTTGGCTTTATAATCATCAATCAATGGAGTGCCATAGGACTATTAATAGCAGCAAAATCCGTGTTTAGGTTTGGCGATTTATCCAAAGCCAAAGACCGTAAATTAACCGAATATATTTTAATAGGTACACTACTTAGTTTTGGAATAGCCATAAGCGTTGGACTACTCTACAATTTTATAATAGCCTAAACACAAGTTAATAGTATAACGCTTTCGCGGAAATACTGCCATAAGCCACTTACCTACTACCGAAACTATAAAACCAGACCTAAACAGTTTACATTATAGCAACAGTTATAATCACTTTACAAAAAGCACAAACCCTTAGTTTGTGCTTTTAATGTTTATAACATTTAATATGATTACGGAATACCGTAAAAATACCACCAAAACTTAATCTAAATTTACAACACAACCGAAACTAAAAATACGTAGTTGTACGTATTGCAAGCTAAATTAGATACTTGTAGCTTCGTTTTAGTGATTATGAAACTATATGTGGTCTATTATAACTTAAGAAAGTTTACTGCATCAATTATTAAGAGATAAAAACAAACAAAATGAAAATATCGTTCATAATTGGAAATGGATTTAATTATCTAATTGAATCAATTATAACCCAAACCACAACAGAAAATATCCCTTCAAGTATTTCTACATCAAAAAGTGAAATTGGAAGCAAAATTCGTGAAATATCCTCTTTATGGAAAAAATTTGACTCTCTCTTTAATGAATTAAAAAATCATTATCAACATGTCAGTGATGAAGAATTAATAAAAATGATTTATGCAGTTTTAGACTTTTTTTCAAGTATACAATTATTTGAACAAATAATGGGAAAACAAAAAATAGACGAAATAAAAAAAACGTTTAACATCTTATTAATTGATAAGATTAGAGAAATAGCAGAAGAGTTTAGAATTCATGAAAATTCAGAAGGCTACAAAGATTTGAAACGATTTTTTCCAGATTTTGGAGATTCTTTTGAAAAACTTATAAATAATAACAACATTACAAATTGTGATATATATAATACTAACTACGATGGTATAATTGATGCTTTATTCACTAAAGGAGGTTCTCAACATGGTTTTATAGGTGTTGATGGTTTTGGATCAATTCCTGAACTTCCAAATTATTTAAAATTATATGATAAAAACTTAAAAAATAAAATTCGTAGATTTCATATACATGGCTCATATAAATTCGAAAAAAAACATGGAATTACATATAAAACCTCAAAAAACACACAAAATTTTGATCCTGTAATAATTTTTAACAATCCAAATCTTAAAGAAGAATTAATTAGTAGAGATTCTGTTCTAAGCCGATATTTTATTGAAATAAAAAAATCAATGGAAAATTCTGATAAATTAATAATTTTTGGAAATTCAATGAAATCAGAACCGCATCTTAAAAAGTTAATTAAACATTCATTTAACAAAAGTAGTAGAAAAATTTATGTGTGCTCGAGAAACCCTTCTCAAATAAAAAAAGAAATAGAAAAAAATTTCAATTTTGAAATTTTTGAAAAATCAACTAAAAATATTGATACAATTGAATCATTAATTGCATTTATCGAGGAAATAATAAAGCATTAGACAATTAATTCATAAAAATTTTAAGTCTAAAGTAAATGGTTTCACAAACTTATAATAATTAAAAACACCGAACAAATAATTCATTTCCTAAGCTTATTAAATATTAATTAAACCTAAAAAAACATGGCTAAACCAAAAGACATCATAGTGACTACAACCGCTTCAATTGTAGGAATGAAAGTAGTTAAACATATTCAACCAGTATCTGCACATATAGTCTTAGGAACAAATGTGTTTAGTGATTTTTTAGGTGGTTTAACAGATGTATTTGGTGGCAAATCTAGTTCTTATCAAAAAAGACTAAATTCAATTTATGAGGATGCTATAACAAAAATCAAATACTCTTGTTATGAAGTTGGTGGGAATTGTGTACTTGGCTTAAAAATTGATATTGATGAAATATCAGGTAAAGGCAAATCAATGTTTATGATTACAGCTATTGGTACTGCTGTTATATCCAAACATGAAAATGGTAACGAAATAAAACAAAAAACAATTGCTGAAAAAATTTCTGTGGATGAAATAAATGATTTAAGACAGAAGAATTTGATTATAAAAAAAGCTAAAGAAGATACTTTAAATTTTAATAATGATACTTGGCAGTTCATTACTTCTAATCAAATGATTGAAGTCTTCCCATTTTTGCTAACCAAATTATCTTATTTCCTGAATAGTAATTATCCTGAAAACAAGATCAATGAATTTACAGAAAAATTAAAAATTTATATTGACAATCTTTCAGATGAAAACAAACATAAAATTTTATATAATTTCATTTTAAAAAATGATGATAACACTACTATAAACGAAATTAAAACTATAATAAAAGAGTTGTTTCTCTTAGATTTTGATCTCACCATAGAACTTATACAAAATGAAAATATTTCAAAAAATAAAATTGGTTTAAGTATAGCTACTTTTGATAAATCTCATTATGATTATAACGATATTGAGGGTTTTAATCGTATAACAGAATCTATAAATAATTCATTTCCAAAACGAGGCACAAAATCCTTAAAAAAACAAATACTGTCATCTAAAGAAAAAGAAGTCTGGATTTGTGAATGTAGTAAAACTAACAACGCTACAAACGAATATTGTTCTAGTTGTGAGAATGATATTTATGGTTTTAAATCTTCCGAACTACAACCGAAACAAGTTATTGAATATATCGTAGAGAAAATTACTATAATTAATGAGTTAACAAAAGAAACTAATTAACTTAAAACTTTGCTAACTCCTACCCCAAATAACTAATAAACCTCTAAACAAGTATCAATTTAAATTTACTTAATTTAGCTACCTAACCAATTCAAGTTACCGTAAGCTAACCAAAAGCGCTATAATTTGCTCAATACAACAACCCAATGATTATAGATCAAGAACAAATATTTAAAGACGTACTTTCTAAATTAGAAGGTAAAATTAACGAACAAAGTTTTTTTAATAAGTTCTTGGAGTTATACCCAGAAGTTTGGAAAAAACACAAAACAAACTATTCAAAATTTAACCGAAGTAAACAATTTGGACAAACCATTCCGTTACCAAAACCTGAAGTTTCTTTACGTAAAGCCATTAGATTGTGGTTACAAAAACAGTAAACAGTTAAAACCCAATTTCACTTAATATGCAAAAAATAATTTTTATAGTATTGTTTCAAATAACAACCAATTGTTTTAGTCAAGAGTTAAACTGTTCAGCATTTAAAAACGGAACATTTACTTACACAGATCCAGATTACGCAGACTTACTAACTATCAGGACAGACTCGATACAAATAGATACTTACCCAAAACTAAATTTAGAAATGACAAGCACTGTGACTTGGCTTTCGGATTGTAAATACCAAATGGTTTATACTAAAGTTAACGATCCTAAAATGCAACCTATTATTGGTGTTAAATATGTTATTGAAATCATTGAGATTAACGACAATAAAATTATATGTCAAACTGACTCTGGAGACGTTATAATAAAACAAGAAATGATTAAGTTAAAATAGTGACCTGAAATAGCCAAAATGACCAAAAAAAATATCCTTCAAAATCCGACAAAAACTAACCTGATAGTATTTACTTTATTATGGATGGTATCTGTAATTTTAATTACTTTAAGTGTAACAGACTTATTTACAGAAAGTGTTTTTCAAAAAAGATATATTCCTGTTTTTATTATAGGTTTAGCGTCATCTAGAATGGTAGCTAAACTGTATTATAATTATTTTAAAAATAAAAAGAACTAACCAATCGCAAGTTAAAGTGTTTCTTGTACTAGATATTTATTAATCAAATCTTAAAATGATAAACAACTATTTAAACTATAATTTAAAATCCCAACGCAATTCCGTAAATTTGTAATGCTAAAAAAAGAATAATTAACGCTTATTACCAGTTTTTCGTTGTCACGAAAAATAATATAGATGATAAACATTCACGAAAAGACATTACAAGATTTAGAGTTTTCTACCGTTTTAAAGCAAGTAAGCGAGTATTGCGTTACTGCTTTAGGTAACCAAAAAGCACTAAGTATTTTACCATATAAAGACAAAGAAACGCTACTTAACGCATTACAGTTAACTAACGAGTATCTATCGTCTTACTATAATGATAATCGCATTCCAAATCATGGTTTTGACACCATTACTAAAGAGCTGCAATTATTAAAAATAGAAAATACCTATTTAGAAACCCATAGTCTTAAAAAACTAATTTCTATATCCTTAACCGCTAACGATATTGTCAAATTTTTAAAAAAGTTTGACACCTATTATCCAGGTTTACAACAATTTAGCACACAAATTGAAGTCACCACTGCTATAATTGAAAAGGTGGATAGCGTTGTGGATCGTTTTGGAGACGTAAAGGATAACGCTTCGGCTTTATTACAAAACATTAGACAACAAATAAATAAGTTAAAAGGTAAAATTAACTCTAGCTTTACCTCTGCTTTAAACCAATATCACAATCTAGAATATCTAGATGATATTAGAGAGTCTGTGGTGGACAACAAACGCGTACTAGCAGTAAAAGCTATGTATAGACGTAAAGTTAAAGGTGCCATTATGGGTGGAAGTAAAACAGGAAGTATTGTTTATATTGAGCCTGAAACCACGTTACAACACACCAGAGAACTTAATAATTTAGAATACGAAGAAAGCGAAGAAGTCGTGCGTATCCTAAAAGAAGTGACCAATTACATTCGTCATTACTTACCGTTATTAGAGTTATATCAAACCTTTTTAACCGAAATGGATGTGATTTCCGCGAAAGCGAAATATGCTAAATCCATGAACGCTATTTTACCAGAAATTAGCGAAGACAGAGCGTTATACTTGCGTGATGCCTACCATCCACTACTCTATTTAAACAATTTAGAGAAAAAAGAAAAAACGTTTCCGCAAACCATTGGACTTAAAGAAGACAGTCGCATTATTGTGATTTCGGGTCCAAATGCTGGAGGTAAATCCATTACATTAAAAACCGTTGGTTTACTGCAAGTCATGTTGCAATCCGGTTTTTTAATTCCTGTGCATGAGCGTAGCAAAGCCTTTTTATTTGATCGTATTGTTAGCGATATTGGAGATAATCAATCCATCGAGAATCATTTAAGTACCTATAGCTACCGTTTAAAACAGATGAATTATTTCTTGAAGAAAATTAACAAGAATACGCTGTTTTTAATTGACGAATTTGGTACTGGATCTGATCCAGAATTAGGAGGTGCTTTAGCTGAAACTTTTTTGGAAGAATTTTATGCTAGAAAAGCCTACGGAATTATTACCACACATTACGCTAACCTAAAAATGTTGGCTAATGAAAAGGAAGAAATGATAAACGCTAACATGATGTTTGACGAGCGTACCTTGGAACCAATGTACAAATTAGCATTAGGTCAAGCAGGTAGTAGTTTTACGTTTGAAGTCGCACAAAAAAATGGAATTCCGTATAGCTTAATTAATCGTTCTAAAAAGAAAATTGAACGCAGTAAAGTCCGCTTTGATGCAACGATAGCTAAGCTGCAAAAACAACGTGCTAAGCTTGAAAAAACAAGCGAATCGCTAAAGGTTAATGAAAAGAAAAAACAATCTGAAGCTGATAAATTAGAAGAAATCAATGCTAAAGTTCAGAAAAAACTAGAAAACTATCAAGAGTTATATGACAGCAATCAACGACTGATTTATTTAGGTCAGAAAATGAATGATATTGCAGAGAAATTTTTTAACGATAAGAAGAAAAAAGAGTTAATGTCAGAGTTATTTAGATTAGTACAAATTGAAAACTCTAAACGAAAAAAAATAACTGCAAAACAAGCTAAAGCCGAAAAAGCTAAAGAGAAACAAGTTAAACAGGAAGCCGAAAAAACAGTAGAAGTCATCCGTAAAAAGAAGAAAGACGCTAAAGAAAAAGAAAAAAACAAACCTGTAGCACCAAAAGCAATCTTAAAAGTTGGTGATCGCGTTAGGATGAATGATGGTCGCGCTGTTGGTACTATTGATAAGTTTGAAAAAGGCAAAGCAATTGTGAACTATGGTATGTTTACCACTAACGTCAATGTTGATGTATTAGAGCTTGTTGAGGCTGTTAAAAAGAAATAATAGTATTATAACAATACACCACATCGTCACTTCAAGTGATTTGTGAGGCACGAGCAAATTGTATCGAGAAGCATAAAAAACTATAAAGTAAAAGTTCTCGATACACTTCTCCTATGTCGAAGCACTCGAACTGACGTATTGTGATTACTCTAAATTAGAATGTAATTTGCTTATCTAATTAACTTACAACTCAAAAAGCCATATCGTCACTTCGAGTGATTTGTGAGGAACGAGCAAATTGTATCGAGAAGCATATAAAATTAATAAAAGTAAAAGTTCTCGATACACTCCTCCTACGTCGAACCACTCGAACTGACATGATGCGATTACTCAAATACTGCTAAGTACAACTAAAAACACACATCGTCACTTCGAGTGATTTGTGAGGCACGAGCAAATTGTATCGAGAAGTACATTAAAATAATAAAAGTAAAAGTTCTAGATATACTCCTCCTACGTCGAAGCACTCGAACTCATGTGTTGTGATTACTTAAATATACTACTTACCAAATAGTTTGTACATAACCCAAGCTGGTCCAACTAATAAAAACTGTAAATCATCAATAAAACTAGGTTTTTGACCTTCTACCTTATGACCATAAAATTGACCAATCCAAGCTATAATAAATAACGCTAAAGAGAAGTAAACTAAAGGAACATATTGCGCAATAACATAATTATGTACAAGACAAAAAGCCGAAAACAACAACATTTGTATTCCAACCTTTACAGACAGTCTAAAATAAAATAACACCAAGGTTATAACTAATAAAACAAATGCCCAATTAGCAATGATAGGATGCGGTAAAATATTATTTAAAAATCCACTAGGTATAGACATAAACAAACCAACAACACTAAAAAATATAGCTGGCACACATATAAAATGTATAGAAATGTTTGTCGGATTTTGATGACTGACAGCATAACTATCAAACCATTGTTGTAAAGTTCTCATATAATTGATTTTTGTAAATATATTAATTTATTTTTGTGATATGCAAAATTTACCAAACGACAAATCGCTTATTCTTTTTGATGGTGTATGCAACCTTTGCAACACATCAATACAATTTGTTATAAAACACGATACAAAAAACAAGTATCTATTTGCTCCTTTACAAAGTAATATTGGTCAGTCCATTATCCAGAAATATAACTTGGATACAAGCAAAACAGACTCTATATTACTCTATTCCAATACTAAAGGCTTAAAGGTTAAATCTACTGCTGCTTTAGTAATAGCCACACACTTGGGATTTCCGATAAATATGTTAGGTGTTTTTTTTATAGTGCCTACATTTATTAGAAATTGGGTGTACGACTTTGTAGCTAAAAACCGTTATAGATGGTATGGCAAAAAAGAAGCTTGTATGATTCCTACTCCAGAATTAAAAGCTAAATTTTTAAATTAATAAGCTTTGACTCATCCAAAGTTATACTTCCCTCATTAAAAACACCTGTTTACTCAATTACAATTTTATAACACTAGCTAGTCTCTTAACTTTGAGTATGAGGTTGGTTATAGCCTCAAAACAGTTATGTTAACTCAAGCCTAACTTCTGTTAGTTAGGAATAGATTGCGTTTTAGTTTAAGGAATGTCTAACCTTAAATTAGCATAGTATTATACTTAGGACAAAAAAACTGTTTTGAGGCTTTTTAATTTTACCCTAAATCTTAATCAAAAGTTGCTAAACTAAGCTTTTAGTATTTTTTTTAATAAATTATAAGCAGCTTTCTCCATTTGATCCATTTCACCATCTGCAAAAGCCATAAGTTTTATATCTGCAAATAGATCTGCAAAATCATTGCGATAATAATCATGAGTTTTAACTGCTTCAATTATATTTTGAATACTTTGATAGTCGTTATCTTCTTCAAATTTTTCGTGTACACGATTATAAACGTCTTTATTAACTCTAGAAAGAATATAATTTTTTTCTTTTTTAGTTTCGTCTAAATCTGAATGTGCTATAAATATTAAAATATAGGCTAACAATTCGTCCTTAGTCCATGTATTAGGTTGTTTCATTATTGAAGATTTTAAAGTTCCGTATTCTGTCCACGATCCATCGTAAACACTATTATTATAACCTATAATTGTTGCTGCTAAGCTTAAAACAGATGCTGTAATACCAGAGCCACAACTAAATACTATGTGTTGATTCTGCTTTAAAATAGTTTCAAAAATCAGACGCAACTCATCTATAGACTTAAGCTTGTAACCCTCTAAAATAGCATCGTGCGGTAAATTTATCGAGTTTGGTATTGTGCCAGATCGTAAACCTGCTCTAGGTTCTTTTACTTTACTAGTAAATCTATCATTAGATCTAGCATCAATAATTGTAAAATCTGGATCTTTACTAATAGCTTCAATCGACTCAAAGTATACTACATTATTTGGGTTGTATTTAGCTGTAAAATTGCCAGATTTAAAATCTGTTTTATATTTATGTTCTGTAACATAACCGCTAGCTTCCCATTCTGGCAAACCACCATCTAAAACCGCTACATTATTATGTCCAAACGTTTTAAAAAGCCACCAAGCTCTTGGACTAGAATAGATGCCTAAAGCGTCATAAACCACAATAAAACTAGTATTATTAATTCCAAGTTTTTGGGCTTCTGTTTCAAATTGTATCTCTGAGGGTATTGTATTAGGAAATGTTGCGTTAACATCACTAAAAGCGTTTTTTATATCAAAAAAACGGGCTTTTGGAATATACTTTTGATTCGGTTTTAAAGACTGACTTCCTACTTTTGGTATAGACGCATCCAATACGATTAGCTGGTCATGATTAATGTTAGCCTTCAACCAATCTACCGAAACAATAGTATCAAATCCATCCATAATTACTTTTTTATTTATATGTATTAAACCATTAAACGTATTAAAATTAGTAGTTTATTTTACATTTTCATAATTATCATCCCATTCTTTAGCCTTAGGATTATCATGTAATTTACCTAAGGACTTAGCTACTAACATAGATACAGTCGCATCTCCTGTTACATTAACTACCGTTCTGCACATATCTAATGGTCTGTCAACCGCAAAAATTAAAGCTAACCCAATAGGTAGTAATTCTGCAGGAAATCCGATAGCTTCTAATACAATGACTAACATAACCATACCAGCACTTGGTACTGCAGCACTACCAATAGAAGCTAATAAAGCGGTACCTACAATAACTAATTGATTTGTAAAAGTTAGTCCTTCAGGCCAAATAACTTGCATAATAAATACAGCAGCAATACCTTGGTATAAACTTGTACCATCCATATTAACCGTTGCTCCTACTGGTAAAACAAATCCTGCGACTTCTTTATCAACACCTAAATGCTCCTCTACACGCTCCATAGTTACAGGTAATGTAGCAGCACTACTTGATGTAGAAAATGCTAATAATTGCGCTGGACTAAATTGTTTTAAAAACCATAAAGGTGATTTTTTAGTAACTACTTTGACTAGCATTAGGTAGAAGCAAATCATTAAAAATAAACCAAATACTACGCATGCAGCATAACCCAATAGTTTAACCAATATGGTGGTATCATCAAATGCGATAATTACATTTGCCATTAGTGCAAATACTGCATAAGGAGCAAACAACATAATTAAATCTACCATTTTCATAACCACTTCATTTAAAGAATCAAAGAAATCAATTAATGGTTTGGCTTTTTTCTCCGGAATTAATAGTAAGCATATACCCACAAATAAAGCAAAGAATATAACTTGTAACATCGCTGGCTCTGCAAACGAATTAAATATATTACTAGGAAAAATATCTACTAATGGTTGTAATGGACCAGCTTCTTTAGTCACTTTGGCTTTGCCTATCATAACATCTGCATTACCTTGGTATGCTGTTTTGATGTTCTCGATTGTGTCTTGAGGCATTCCTTCGCCTGGCTTAATAATATTAACTATACTTAAACCAATAACTATAGCTATAACAGTTGTCCCAATATAAATACCTATGGTACGTAAGCCCATAGATTTAATTTTAGAAATATCTTTTAGGTCAGAAATTCCTTTTATTAGTGACGCTAATATTAACGGAACAGCAATCAATTTTAATAAATTAATAAAAATAGTTCCAAAAGGTGCTATCCAATCTCCAACAAAACCTCTACCTCCATCAACGCTATTCATTAAAAATCCAAAAATGATACCTAATATCATTCCTATTATAATTTTCCAGTGTAATGCAAGTTTTTTCATATCTTTTGGTAGTTGTTCCTTTTAAAAAGTACTTTTTTTAAGTTATTAAATTAGCTTTTCTTCCTATTGTTTTATGTCTCCAAACTTCGTAAAGATGACACGTTGTATGTTCTTGATTTGGATTGTTTAATGGTAATTGTGTTTGTATTGTTTTTGCTTTATCATAGTCCGTTATTAAACCATAATCATTTAAATCTGAAGGTAAAAATGTAGCATCAAAACCTCCTGCATTTGATAAAGCACTAGTATCTCCTGTAACGTCAATTAAGTCATAGCCTACAAAATCAAAATGTGTTGTTAAGTTCGCTTTTTCACTATTAGGTTGTTTGACTATTGCTAACAAATTAAAATAATGCAACTCTTTTACTTTTTCAAGCACATAGTTTAAATCATTAAAATAAAACATGACCATGCCATGATGTGTAATAATATGATCCCAATCCTTTACCGAATCTAAATCAGGCATAAAAGACAACCTATTTAAGTTACCATCTAAAGATACTAATTCTGTTAGATGTGTCAAATCAGAATAAGCCATAAAATCTACCCAACTAAATCCCGTTTTACTTTCGGGATCAAAGGTATTTAAAGCAGTATAATAAATTTGAGGGTCCATTTAAATATTATAAACTAAGTTATTAGACTTTATTTTATTTAAGAATACGTCTTATTGATCAATAAATAATCCGCTAATACTAAAGCTGCCATAGCTTCCACAATAGGTACAGCTCTTGGTACCACACAAGGATCATGTCTTCCTTTTCCTTGCATTTCTACTATTTCACCATCTCTATTAATGGTTTCATATTTTTGTATTAAAGTAGCCACAGGTTTAAATGCAACTCTAAAATAAATATCCATTCCGTTACTAATACCACCTTGTATACCTCCAGATAGGTTAGTTTTTGTACTTCCGTCAATATTAAATAAGTCATTATGCTCGCTACCTTTCATTTTAGCACCACAAAATCCACTACCAAATTCAAAACCTTTAACAGCATTAATGGATAACATTGCTTTACCTAATTCGGCATGCAGTTTATCAAAAACAGGTTCGCCTAAACCTATTGGTACATTTTGAAGCACACAAGTTACTGTACCTCCAATGGTATCACCTTCTTTACGGATTTGTTTAATACGTGTAATCATTTTTTCAGCTATAGCTGAATCTGGACAACGCACAGCATTGCTTTCAATTTTAGTGAAATCTAAATCTTGATACGGTTTGTCTATAAATATGTCTCCAACTGAAGACGTAAAAGCATTAATTTTTACATTTTTTAAAACTTGCTTAGCAATTGCGCCTGCAACGACACGACTAGCAGTTTCTCTGGCAGAACTACGACCTCCTCCTCTATAATCTCTTAAACCATATTTTTTTTCGTAGACATAATCTGCGTGACTTGGCCTATAACTATCTTTGATGTGTGAATAGTCATGAGATTTTTGATTAGAATTTTCGATAATAAATCCAATTGGCGTACCTGTTGTAACGCCTTCAAAAATTCCTGACAAAAATTTAACTTCATCTGGCTCTTTACGCTGAGTTACAATAGCAGACTGACCTGGTTTACGTCTATTCATTTCCATTTGGATAGCCTCCAAATCTATTTCAATTCCTGGAGGACATCCATCAATAATTCCTCCAATAGCTACACCATGAGATTCTCCAAAAGTGGTGAGTTTAAATAAGTTTCCGAAGCTATTACCTGCCATAAATAATTTAATTTACGCTAATGTAATCATAAATAATAGTCAAACAAAACCAATATAATTTCAACTTATAAAAATTGGTAATGATATCTTAACAATTAGCTTATAATTAGATAATTATGCAATAATGTTAGATTAACACTACAATTTGATATTTGCATTAGTAATCAAGAAAGTAAACCGTATTGAAATTAAAAAGAAAAGTTGAAGTTGTAGTCATATCAGATGTCCATTTAGGTACTTATGGTTGTCATGCTAAACAATTGTTGACTTACTTAAGTAGCGTTGATCCTAAACATTTAATACTAAATGGTGATATTATAGATATCTGGCAGTTTAGCAAACGTTATTTTCCTAAATCACACATGCAAGTTATAAAAAAGATAGTCTCTTTAGCTGCAAAAGGTACCAAAGTGACTTATATAACTGGTAATCATGATGAAATGCTGAGAAAATTTACAGACTCAGAGATTGGAAATATATCCATTGTAAACAAATTGGTACTAGAATTAGACGGTAAAAAAGCATGGTTTTTTCATGGTGATGTTTTTGATGCGTCCATACAAAGTGCCAAATGGTTAGCTAAATTAGGCGCTTACGGTTATGACCTTTTAATATTAATTAATAAAGTCTTTAATTGGATATTGGTAACTTTAGGTAAAGAACGTTATTCGTTATCTAAAAAAATAAAAAGTAGTGTCAAAGGTGCTGTACGCTTTATTAGTAATTTTGAAAAAACAGCGACAGACTTAGCCATAGAAAATGGGTATGATTACGTTATTTGTGGTCATATCCACCAACCAAAAAATGAAATAGTTGAAACTAAAAAAGGCACCACAAACTATTTAAACTCTGGAGATTGGGTAGAAAATTTTACAGCTTTGGAGTATCAATTTAAACGTTGGAAATTATATAGATATAGTGAGGATAAATTATCTGCTTTTTTTGCTGATGAAGACATTAAAGAGATGTCAGAGCAAGAATTGATTGCAGCTATAACTATTATGAAGCCTTTTAAAACATCTAAATAAGCGTTAATTTTGGTGTTTGTTATAGTTTGTGTTAATTTGTTAAAAATTACAGACCTATGACTTTTTCTAAATTTACATCTTTAATAATTTTAAGTATTATTTTAGTTGGCTGCTCTAGCGACTCTACCGATGATAGTCCTGCAACGTCACAACAACAATTTGAAGGCGATTTTTTTCCTTTAAACACATTAAATTCTTGGGATTATAATGTTGTAAATACCGACAATAATACTGGCTTAGATACACCAAGTGAAGATGAATTAATGGTTGAAAGCCAATCCTCAAACGGTTACACATTATCTGTTAACCAAGGCGGAATCGCTAACGGAACCATGAGTGGTATATTGACTAGTGGCGAATTATCTAGAACCCAAACGACTTTAGCTGCTAACGGAACGGTAGCTTTACCTATTGATGGTTTTGATTTTCAAATTGAACTTGACAATGCATTATTATACAATACACAAGCAAATAACGGAACGCAATTATCTATACAAACTGGATCCTTTACACAAGATTTAGAAGGGTATCCTGTTACCATAAATTACACTTTAAAAAGTAAACAATTACAAAACTTAAATAGCCTAGATGTAAATGGTGTAACCTATAATACAGTGACGTCTTCTAATATTAGTTTAGAGTTATCTGTAACCACTGAAGTTACCATTTTAGTAGCTCAAACCATTTCAATTTTAGACACTCAACAAGTACTATCTGTTAATAGTTTTTATGCTGAAAATGTAGGTTTAATTAAAGCAGAAGCTAATACTAATTATCAGCTAAATACTGAAACTGCCGCATTATTAAATCAATTAGGTGCAGATTTAGGCGCTTTACAAACCTCACTTTCTATTACTAATACACAAGTTTTATCGGATTATAATGTATCAGAATAACTATAGCAAAGCCTTTTTTAATATAGTAACTGGATGGTATGCAACGCGTTGTGTACCATCTTTTATTTGATGCCTACAACTTGTACCATTAGCGCTAATTATAGTAGTTTCAGGTGCTTTTCTTACAGCAGGAAATAATGTTTGTTCACCTACTTGCATACTTATCTCATAATGCTCTTTTTCGTAACCAAAACTACCAGCCATACCACAGCAACCACTAGGTATTATGGTTACTTTATAATTTTTTGGAAGATTTAAAACATTAAAACTATGGATTTGGTTTGATTGTGCCTTTTGATGGCAATGACCATGAAATTTAATCACTTCTGCTTCGGATGTAAATTGATCTGAAGTAATGTTTCCAATAGCAATTTCGTTAGATAAAAAGGCTTCAATTAAAAATGTGTTTTTGGCTATTGCTTCCGCAGAAATTTTGTCCTCAACTAGTCTTGGATATTCATCTTTAAAAGTTAAAATCGCTGAAGGTTCAATACCTATTAAAGGCGAATTTTCAGTAATTATATTTTTGAATAAACTAACGTTTTTTTCGGCTACTTTTTTAGCCTGATCCAATAAACCTTTAGATATAAAAGCACGTCCTGATTCCGCGTTACTGATTAGTTTAACATCATAGTTTAAAGCATATAATAGTTGAATAGCATCTTCACCAATGTTAGCATCTAATTGATTAGTAAACTCGTCATTAAACAAATAAACTGTTTTTATTTTTTTATATACAAAAGACTTGTTTTTAGATGATTGAAATATACTACCTAAAGTATTACTTGACAATAAAGGCAAACTTCTTTGTTTAGCAATTCCTAGACTTTTTTTAATTAATGATGCAGTAATCTTATTAGAAAACATAAAATTAGTAATCCCTTTTACTGGCCTACCAAATTGATTTAATTGATTATTAAATGCAAATAATTTAGTCCTAATTGAAACGCCATTTTCCTTTTGATATTGATACAAAAACTCTGCTTTTAAACTAGCAACATCTACACTACTTGGACACTCACTTGCACATGCTTTACAACTTAAACATAAATCAAAAACAGACTTTAATTCTGTGTGATTAAACTTATTTTTTTTATCAGAATTTGTTAAATATTCACATAGTGCATTTGCTCTTGCTCTTGTTGTATCTTTTTCGTTTTTAGTTGCTCTGTAACTAGGACACATAGTACCACCAAACTCAGGTAGTTTTCTGCAATCACCAGAACCATTACATTTTTCTGCTTCTCTTAAAATACCTTGCGACTTAGAAAAATCTAAAAGAGTTGTAATTTCTGGCACCTCTTTATCTGGTTGGTATCTCAAGTTTTTATCCATAGGATAAGCATCCACAATCTTTCCTGGATTAAAAATATTATTAGGATCAAAACTTGATTTTATCTCTCTTAATAATTGATAGTTATTACTACCAATCATAAGCTCAACAAACTCACCTCTAACAATACCATCACCATGCTCTCCACTAAAGGATCCATTATACTTTTTAACTAAATGCGCTACATCTGTTGTAATTTGCCTAAAAAGCTTAACGTCATCGGATTGTTTTAAATCTAAAATTGGACGCAAATGCAATTCTCCTGCTCCTGCATGTGCATAATAAACTGCTTTTTGATTGTAACTAGCCATTAAGGCTGTAAAATCTGCTATATAATTAGCTAAATCAGGTAATGCAACAGCAGTATCCTCTATACAAGCTACTGCTTTTTTATCACCAATCATATTACCCATTAAGCCCAAACCTGCACTTCTTAGATTATTAGCCTTATCAATTTGGTCTTCTATTAATATAGGGTAAGCATAGCTTGCTGTATTTGATTTAGAAATATTAATTAAGTCATTAGCTTGTTGTTTTACTTGCTCTAATGTTACTCCTCTAACCTCACACATAAGAATTGCTTCGGGATCACCTTGAATAAAAAACCGATTGTCTTGTTGCGTTTTATTAAACTTGGTTAAATCTAAAATGGTTTTATCCATCATTTCGCAAGTATATAAATCATGCTCCATTACTGGTTGTACAGCATTTAAACACTCTTTAATAGAATTAAAATGCATAGCAACCATAATCCTATTTGCCAGAGGTAAGTCGTCTAATTGTAATGTTATTTGCGTAGTAAAAGCTAAGGTACCTTCGCTTCCTGCAAGTAATTTACAAATGTTAAACGTTTCATCTTTGACTAATTCATCAATTGCATAACCTGTATTACGTCTATGGATTTCTGGTTTTGGAAAGTGCTTTATTATTTCCGCTTTAGCGTTATCATTAAATAAATTGCTTTGTAGTTGTCTATATATTTGACCTTCTAAAGTATCAAGTTTTAATTTTTCTTTGATATTAGCTTTAGTAAGTCCTTTAAAAGTAACCACGCTACTATCACTTAACACCGTTTGTAACTCAAGCACTTTATCTCTGGTAACTCCATATTTTATTGATGTCGTACCTGACGAATTATTACCCACCATTCCACCAATCATGCAACGATTTGAGGTTGATGTATTTGGACCAAAAAATAATCCAAAAGGCTTTAGATAATTATTTAACTGGTCGCGAACCACTCCAGGTTGCACAGTTACTGTTTTGTTTTTTTTGTCAAAAGAAACAATAGCATTAAAATATTTGGATACATCTACTATTATACCTTCTCCAACACATTGTCCTGCTAAAGATGTACCTGCAGTCCTAGGTATTAATGCTGTTTTATTTTGTGTAGCAAACTGTATAAGCAATTTTAAATCGTCACTATTTTTTGGGTAAGCTACAGCTATGGGTAGTATTCTGTAAACCGAAGCGTCTGTAGCATAAATAGATTTAGTTAAATCATCATAAAACAAATCACCTAACAAGCTGTTTTTTAGACTCTTTAAATCCATAAAGCTAAATAAAACTAAAATTAAGTTAAAAAAAACGGTGTTTTAGCGTATTAATGATACACTTTATCGATAACCGTTATTAAGTTATCTAACAAAAATACTAAAGCTTATTAGAAAAATATCTTTGTATTAGTAATTATTAACTTAAAACAATAAATAAATGGCAACAAATCTATTAAATCTATTTAAAGATCAATTATCTGATGATGTACTTGGTAACGTTTCTTCACTTTTAGGAGGAGAACAAAAGGACACCATCCAAAAAGGACTTATGGCTGCAGCGCCTGCTTTGTTGGGAGGAATAATGGATAAAGCCTCTTCGCCTGAAGGTGCTAAATCTATTTTTAGCATGTTAGGAGACGGAAGTACTGTTGACAACTTAGCAAGTACAATAGGAGTTGGTGGCGCACAATCGGAAGGGTTTTTAAATAAAGGATTAGATTTTGTAAAAAATATATTAGGAGAAAAAGCTTCAGGAGTTATAGACTTGGTAAGCTCTGTATCTGGAATGGGTAAAGATTCGTCTTCATCTATTTTAAATGTTGCAGGATCTGTTTTAGGAGGAGTCTTAGGAAAGCAAAAAGCTTCAGGGATGGATTTAGGAAGCTTTGTAGGTTTATTATCAAATCAAGGTAGTTTTCTTGATAAGTTTGCTCCTGCTGGATTAGCATCATTATTAGGTCTAAGTTCATTTTCAGGAATTTCTGATAAATTAGGAAGCTTAGCTAGTGGTGCTTTAGGGTTTGCTGGCAACACAGGAAAAGCTGCTGTTGATGGTGCTGGTAAAATTATTGGTGGTGCTGCAGGAATAGCTGGAGATGCGGGAAAATCCGTTATTGGTGGTGCAGGTAAAGTTGTAGGAGGAGCTGCAGGGTTAGCTGGTAATGCAGGTAAAGCTGCTTTTAGTGGAGCAAGCAAAGTTTCAGGAGCTGCTGCTAACACAGCTAATAATGCTGTAAAGTCGGGAGGATCTTTACTAAAAAAGATTTTACCTTGGGCAATCGGTATTATCGGATTGTTACTAGCTTTCTTTTTAATAAAAGGATGTGATAGTGAAAAATCTATAATGGATAATGTAAAAGATGCAGCTAATGAAACTACAGGAGCAATTAAAAATACTGCCAATGGAGTAACTGATGCTGCAGGAAACGTTGTAGATGCTACTGGTAACGCGATTGATAACACAGTTGATGCTGCTGGTAATGTTGTGGATGCAGCTGGTAACGCTATTGGTAAAACTGTAGACGCAGCAGGTAATGCTGTTGATGCAGCTGGAAAAACAATTGGTAATGTTGCTGGAGGAATAGTTGATGCTTCTGGAAATGTAGTCAACGCTTTTGGTGAAGCTATCGGCAACTTTTTTAGCTCTGATTTACCTAATGGAACAAAATTAAATATACCTGAAGGCGGATTTGAAGATAACTTTTTAAGTTATATCAAAGACGGTAAAATGGAAGCTGGTAAATACTACGCTTTTGATAGATTATATTTTAATACAGGATCTTCTTCTTTAGATGCTAATTCTATGAATCAAATTGAAAATGTAGCAGCAATTATGAAAGCTTACCCTAAAGTAAATATCTTATTTAGAGGTCACACAGACAATACTGGATCTGTAGAAGGAAACAAAAGTTTATCGGCTAGTAGAGCATTATCTGTTAAAAATACATTAGTTGAAATGGGAGTCGCTTCGGGACGTATAAATACACAAGGGATGGGATCTATTGATCCTATAGCTGACAATGCAACTGCAGAAGGACGTGCTAAAAATAGAAGAATTGATGTTTCTGTAGTAAAATAGAGAATAATAGTTAGTTAGTTTTAGTTTACTAAAGACTGATAAACACCTGTTTATCAGTCTTTTTTTTGTTAATAAATTTTATATTTTTAACAAAAAATAAGTTAACTTGATAATATATTAGAGCGTTATAATCCTTAATTGGATTTTAAACGTACATACATTAACTAATAAATTAATTAACATGAAAAAATACTTTTTATTTGCTTTTGCAATTTTTGGATTTGCAACAATTACTTACGCTCAGGATATTTCTGATAACGCTATTGGTTTACGTTTAGGAGATAGCGACGGGTTTGGAGCAGAAGTGTCTTACCAACGTGCTTTAGGTGATAATAACCGATTAGAAGTAGATTTAGGATGGCGTTCTGGTAGTGCTTATGACGGTTTTAAACTTGCTGGTTTATACCAATGGGTTTGGGTATTAGATGGTGACTTTAATTGGTACGCTGGAGTTGGTGGTGGTGTTGGATCTTATAGTTTTGACAACAGCGCTATAGATGATGAAACTTTTGTTTTTGCTGCTGGAGATATTGGAATTGAATACAATTTTGATATTCCGTTACAATTATCTTTAGACTTTAGACCAGAATTAGGCTTTGGAGATTACAGAGATGATTTAGATTTTGATATCGCATTAGGAATCCGTTATAGATTTTAAATCAACACTATATTTAAATAAAAAAAACCACCTATTACGGTGGTTTTTTTTGTACTATTATTTTAAAACCTTACACTTGTTTAGTGTTTTTTGATAGATAGCTTCATATTGTGGTACAATCTGATGAATATCAAAAGTTTTAGCCTGCTCCTTAGCATTTGCTTTAAACTGTTTTAAAACTGAATCGTCTTTAAGTATTTTTATAGCGTTTTTACTCATACTTTCTACATCACCAACATTACTTAAATAACCAGAAAAACCTTCTTTATTTACTTCTGGAATACCTCCTGTATTACTAGATATTACAGGTACTCCTGAAGCCATCGCTTCTAAAGCTGATAATCCAAAACTTTCGGTTTTACTTGGTAATAAAAACAAATCGGAGAAGCAAAGTATCCTATCAATTTCATTACTATTTCCAAAAAATACAACCCTATCGCTTATACCTAATTTTTCGCATAAACGCTCAGCAGGTTCTTTTTCTGGACCTTCACCTACCATCATTAATTTAGCAGGAATTTCTTTTTGAATATTATTAAAAATATTAATCACATCAGGAATACGCTTTACTTCTCGCATATTACTAATATGTGTAATAATTTTTTCATTATCGTTAGCCATCATTCCGCGTTGACAGTCTGTAAAATTATGACTAAACTTATTAATATCTATAAAATTAGTGACTACGTTTATTTCATTTTTAATATCAAATAAACGCAATGTATCATCTTTTAAGCTCTGTGATACTGCAGTTACAGCATCTGATTTATTAATACTAAATGTAACAGCTGGTTTATAAAACGGATGACTACCTACTAATGTAATATCTGTTCCATGTAATGTGGTTACGATAGGTAAATAAATATCATCTTCTCTTAACATTTTTTGAGCCATGTAAGCTGCGTATGCATGTGGTATTGCATAATGTACGTGTAAAACTTCTATTTGATGAAGCTTAACCATATCTACCAATTTACTAGATAATGCTAACTCATAAGGTTGATAGTGAAACAAAGGATATTCAGGTACATTAACTTCATGAAAATGAACATTATTACCTAATAACTCAAGTCTAACAGGTTGATTATATGTAATAAAGTGAATCTCGTGACCACGTTTTGACAACTCCAATCCTAACTCTGTTGCTACTACTCCACTTCCTCCAAATGTTGGATAACAAACAATTCCTATTTTCATGTAATCTTTATAGTTTTATAACTTGGTCTATATAATTCAGATAACTTTACAATTTAATCTATAATAGCTTCGTAAATTGCTGCCTGAATATTGGTTCTAATATCTTCTCTTAATAATGTATTTGGTCCTTTAGACGTTGGATAGGTCCTATTAGCCATAAATACATACACAATTTCTTGTTCCGGATCTGCCCAAGCATAAGTCCCTGTAAATCCTGAATGACCAAAGCTAGTCATACTTACACAACCGCAAGTTGGTCCAGCGTCTCCTAATTGTGGCTTATCAAATCCAATACCTCTTCTATTGTTACTTTCGCAATAATAACAGGTATTAAACTTATCTAAGGTTTCATTTTTAAAATAACGTTTACCACCATAAAATCCTTTTTGTAAATACAACTGCATAATCTTAGCAATATCATTAGCATTACTAAATACGCCTGCATGACCACCAACACCATCTTGCATTGCAGCTCCCATATCGTGCACGTAACCTTGTACAGTTTGGTAACGGTAATAATCATCATTCTCTGAAGGTACAATTTTAGTGTCACTAATTTTATCGTAAGGATTATACATTGTATTATTAGCACCTAATGATTTATAAAAATGATCTGTAGTTAACTCATCTAAACGTTTACTATAATGAGATTCTATATATTGCTTTAAAATATAATAAGGCAAATCACTATAGCGATATTTTAATCGTGATAATAGCTCTGTATCTTTAATAATAGTATTAATGGAATCTTTATAGTCATCTCTCATGTAAAGTTCTGGAGCAACCTTTACTGTAAATCCCTTACTTCTAGTTTTTCTATAATATTTAGCCGAAGGTTTGCTAGTTTCTGGATCTAAAGTTTTATAATAAAAAGGAATCCATGGTTTTAATTGGGCGTAATGTGACAACATCTTTTTTAAAGTCACATTTTTTTTATTTGAATTTTTATAAGACGGTATAATCTCTGAAAGTTTAGTATCTAAAGACACAATACCTTGCTCTTCTAACTCCATTAATAATGGTAATGTAGCTACAATTTTAGTTAAAGACGCAATGTCATAAATATCATCAGATTCTACTTTAGTCGAACCTTCATAAGTATGTTTACCAAAGGTTTTATTATAAATCACTTTACCTTTTCTAGCAATAACTAATTGTATTCCTGGTGTCATTTTACCATTGACTGCATAGTTGGCAATCGAGTCAATTTTTTTAAGTGCATAACTAGACATGCCAACTCGCTCTGGTATTGAATACCCCAAACGCTCTAAAGAATTGGCTTGCTTACCATCACCAACGTTAAAAAACTCACCCGCAGAAACTGGTAAGTTTCCTTTTGCAGGAATAGCTCCAAATATTAATTGAGCCGATTTTTCTTGAGCTATTTTACTATTTTGATAACTCACAATAACGCTTTCTATATTTGTTACTGTACTTAAATCTAATAAGGCGTATGGCTTAGCAAATATATCTAGAATAACATTATTAGTTCTAGCTATTTCTTGCAACCAAACTAGCTCTTTATTTGTAAATTTATAATCTTTCCATGGACTGTCATTGGACTTATGAAAACCAACGATAACGGTATTATAAGATTGAAGCTTTGTAATAAGCTCATCTAAATTATCCGCAGCAATTTCATGAACTTTAGTGTATTTTTTTAACTCTTGATAAAACGTACTTCCGGAATCATCTCCTAAGCTAACATAAGCGATTTTTTTAGTTTCAAGATTTCTAAAAGGTAACTGATTAGTTGTATCTCTTGCTATGGTAATTGCATTTTCCATTAGTATTTCATACAACGCATCATCTTTAATTCTGTTTAAATCAGAAACTAAGTTATACGTTCCAATTGGCTTGTAGTCATTTAACCCTACTTTGTATTTAGCCATTAAAATCTTTTTAACAGAATGTGCTAATCGCGCTTCTGTAATTTCATTTGCATTATAAGCCTCAATAAATTTATTTATAGCAGTAGGAACATCTCCAGACATAAGCATAACGTCATTACCAGCTTTAAAAGCTGCTAAATCGATATCTCCAGGAGCACTAAAATTAGAAGCTCCTTTCATGGTTAATGCATCTGTAAAAATTAAGCCTTTAAAACCTAAACGCTCTTTTAAAATAGACGTCACTATGTTTTCTGATAACGTTGAAGGGTATCCATCTCTAGGTTCTAGACTTGGTATATTAAGGTGAGCTACCATAACACTAGACAAACCCTCCTTTATTAACTTTTTATAAGGATATAACTCAACCGAATCAATACGTTTTTCGTCAAAACTAACTGTTGGTAGTGTTTTATGCGAATCTGCTTCCGTATCTCCATGACCAGGAAAATGTTTTGCGTTTGCTAAAACACCAGTACTCTGCATCCCTTTCATAAAGGCTAATGCCTTATCTGTAACGTTATCTCTATCTTCTCCAAAAGATCTGTTACCAATAATAGGATTATTTGGATTAGTGTTAATATCTACAACAGGAGCAAAATTAAAATGTACACCAATTCGCTTACAATGTTCACCTAACTGACGTCCAGTTTGCTCTATTAACTGATTGTTTTTAACAGCACCAAGCGTCATATTCCAAGGAAATGCGTAAGTAGAATCTAAACGCATGCTCAAACCCCATTCTGCATCCATACCAATTAACAATGGTACTTTAGCAGCAGCTTGCAACTCATTATTTAGTTTTGCTTGTCTAACAGGACCACCTTTTGAGTAAATTAATCCTCCAATTTTGTTGTCTCTAATTAGATTTACAATATTAATTTTTTCTTGTGGTGATTGACTTGAAAACACCTGAACCATATATAGTTGTCCAATTTTTTCTTCTAAAGACATACTATTATACAGACTATCCACCCATTGTTGTTGGGCTACAGGGTTTTTATCTAATAAAGGGTTAGGCGTATCCTGTGCAACCATGACACAAGTAAAACATAAAAATAAGACGAGGGATTTTAAATATTGCATATACTAAAATTGACTATTATAGTTACACTTTAATGTACAACTAAAAACTATGCCAAATTAGTATATTTATCCCTATTATTAAAGGACTTTAAGATAGATTTATTACCTAATTATAAACCGTTAATCCATAACAAATTTAAAACCTAATCCAAAATAATTAGCACTTAGTCCTGTATTACGTTGATAATTATTGTACTTAAAATCTATACTTTTTAATCCGAATTCCCAGATATGTGCAGAACTAAAAATATCTGTATAACTTATACCAAAACCATACTGGTTGGCATTAAATTTAGATAAATCATAATCTGATGTGTAAAACTGTTCTGTAGATAGGTTTTGCTCATAAGGTGCAAAGTAGTCTGCTTCGGTTTGATCATAATATCTAAACGATGGATATAATGTAAATTTTTGCGAAATCTTTATTGGGACTTCTATACTAGCTGTATTTGATTTAATTCCCCAATCATCAAAATAATATCTATAATAAGTTCTAACGGTAAAAACTTCATTTAAATAATAATTAAAGCGAAATCCTACAGGAATTTTTATTCTACTGTCTGGTAACCGCTCTATATCATCTGCTAATTGAAATACATCAGTATTACCTGATGATGTGTAATTAGGAATACTAGCTGCATTACCTACGTAATAATTGTCTACATCTGAAAAATATACACGTTGTAGTGGATTTGCTAACCAGCCTTGTTGATTAACAAGATCCAAAAAGACAGAAAATTGTGCGTTTTTACTAAGGATTTGAGAAAAACTTAATGATAAAGAATAGGTGTTTCTACCCTTATCCTGAATGGATTTATAATTAACTGGATTATACGCTAATGATGTGTTTCCGTTTTGATCAATTATATTTAAATTACTAAATAAACCCTGTGTTAGATTTCTATTATTATCTTCAAAAGATCTTAACTCTATTGGGTAAACAGGATTCCATGTATCTAAATACACTTTAGCACTTACACCTATTGTTGTATTTTTTTCATTAAAAAGTTTAGTCAATCCACCACCAAAACCTAATGAAAAGTAATCATACTCAGAAGCCAAAGATAGATCGGCATTCCAAATAGTATTTCTATCGTCAGAACTATGAGAGTAATCTGCATTAATATTTGCCCAAACATCACTAGCTGAAGCACCTGACGAAGTTGACCAAGGTGTTGCACCATCTGAATCGTCAAAGGGATCTGTATTACTTGACGATGCTGAAGTATATGCTGAAATTCCTGCATCTATAGTTAAAACGTCATCTTCATTTAGAGGCATACTAACAACTATGGTTGCTGTTGCATCTGTCAATTCTTCAGTACCTATACCTCCTGTAACTGAGGCATTATTACCGTCTTGACTGTAATAACTTGATAAAAAATCAACCTCAGTTGTTTCTAAAACACGTTTTTTGTAAACTAATGTAGAATCTTGTTGAGACCATGCACTTCCAAAGCACAAAAACATTATAATTATTATATTATTTTTCATTTTTTGCTTATTAATTACAACCACATCCACCACCTGACTTACCTCCATTAGCACCTGAAGCACCTTCACGATAGACTTGAAAGGCTGTTTCAAAACGATCAATTTTTTTTTGTGTTAATGACATATCTGGATCACTTAAATTTACTTTCTCATATTCTTTTACTACTACACACGAGCTAAACGAAAAAATAAGAGTAACTAAAATAATTGCTTTTTTAATCATGTTTCAAGTTATTTAATTCTATGTTTTTAGAGGTAATAATGGTATTGTTTTCATCAATAATAATGCACTCTACTCCTTTTAATTGATTTACAAAATCTAAACCTGTGTCTTTTCCCATAACAAATATTGAAGTCGCTAATGCATCTGCCAATTCTGCTGTTTTAGTAAAAATAGTAACACTTAAAATGCCTGTTGCAGGATACCCTGTTCTTGGATCTATAATGTGCGTGTATAAGATGTTATTAAATTTTACATATTTTTCATAATTACCAGAAGTGACAACTGCGCTATTATTAACTGGTAACCACGAGAAAATTTTTTCTTTATTTAGTGGATTTATTATGGCAACTTTCCAATCATCTCCATTAGGTTGTTTTCCCCAAGTATTTAAATCACCAGAAGCATTAATAATTCCAGAGATTACACCTTTTGATATTAGCAATGCTTTTGCTTTGTCTGCAGCATAACCTTTACCTATAGCTCCAAAACCAATTTTCATGCCTTCTAATTTTAAAAAAACTGTTTGTTGATCTTTATCTAATATTATATTTTGATAACCAACCTTATCCACTGATTTTTTGATAGCTTCTTTGGATGGCATTTCAGTCATTGTACCATCAAACTTCCATATTTGGTCCATAGATGCGTAACTAATGTCAAAAGCACCATTGGTTAATTTAGAGATTTTTAAAGCTCTATTTATTAAATTAAATAACTCCAAATCAACTTTTACTGCTTTGATTCCTGAATTTTTATTAATTAAAGACGTTTGTGAATTTGGGTCCCAAGACGATATTAATTTTTCTATTCTAGAAATTTCAGAAATTGCTATATTAATAAAAGTGTCTGCTTGCTTTTGGGAGTCTGCTACTACTGTAATACCAAAACTACTTCCCATTAATTTAAGTTTCTTATTATAAGTGTCTTGGCTAAAACCCAAAACACAAAATAATAATACGACTATTAAAATATTAGTTTTCAAAAGCTATTAGTTTTTTGTAAAAGTCTTCAGGAGTTGATTTTTCATAACCTAAACTACCTAACACATTGCCTTTAGCGTTTAATACAAGTATGAAAGGGAAATAACCGTTTGGGTTGTATTTTTCTGCAAGCTTATTATTATGTGCTTGTAAATCTAGAGGTAATTTATTTTGTTTTCTTTTAGGAAAATCTGCCTTGAGCATTACAAAGTGATTTTTAGCTAAATTTTGAAACTGTAAAGTACTCCAAATTTCCTTATCCAATTTAATACAAGGCGCACACCAATCAGAACCTTGAAAAACTAATATTATATTTTGATTATTTTTATTAGCCAAACTTTTTGCCTTATCTATATCAGTATGCCAATCTTGAGCAAAAGATTGTATTGAGAATAATAGGGTAACAAATAAAATAACTTTGATTTTAGACATAACTAGTTAATATAAATTTACCTATAAATAACGTGATAATTAATTGCTAATTGTGTAACATATGTTACTTTAACCTTAATTTTAAAAAAAAGATTTAAATACTAATTAACTAATAATTAAACTATAATTAACAAATTTAAGTAAGTAAAATAGTTATAAAAATAAGATACCTTAAGAAATAAAAGTAATGATTAATTTAAAAATCTGTTGTGCCAACTTTCGCTAGCTGGTACTTCCCAACTTTCGTTTAACTCTTCAATGTTAGTAACTAAGTTATTAAATACAATTGTGTTTTTTGAAACCGCTTTTTGTTTAGCCATTTTTCTAAAATCGGTTAAGGTCTTATGTGCTACAAATTCGCCTTGCTTATAAGACACATTCATTTTGTCTAACAAGTCTACATTATACAGTTTCTCTAGTTGTTGAATAAATGTGACAGAAGCATCAATACTACATCCTGTTGCTTTATTTATCTCTTGGTCTAAAGCTAAAATTATAAAACGCTTATATCTAATATCATAGCCAGCTTTTAAGTCGCTACCATGAGCAGTCCAACTTTCGATAAAAATATCTAACTTAGCTTTAATCTCTTCTAATTCGGTATCCGAAAATGAGCGATTAGACTGATAAATCCATACTCTTGATGTTTCTGGTAATGTGTTAAAATCTACTAACATGTTTTTTATCGTTATTCTATTAAATCTATATGTCTGTCGTGGTATCCTAATAAATATAATACACCATCTAATCCTATACTAGAAATAGCACTTTGGGCATTATTTTTTACTTTTGGTTTGGCATGAAATGCAATACCTAATCCTGCTAGGTTGAGCATTGGTAAGTCATTGGCTCCATCTCCAACTGCAATGGTTTGACTAATATCGATGCCTTCTTTATTAGCTATATCTTGTAAATATTCGGCTTTTTTATTACCATCTACAATCTCTCCAAGATAGCCACCAGTAAGTAAACCATCTTTTATTTCTAATTGATTAGCGTATACATAATCAATACCTAATTCTTTTTGCAAATAGTGTCCAAAGTAAGTAAAACCACCAGACAAAATTGCTGTTTTAAAACCGTATTTTTTTAAAGTATCTATTAAACGTCTTGCACCTTTAGTAATTGGCAAGTTGATTGCTACGTCATGTAATACGTCTTCACTTAACCCTTTTAATAATTGCATGCGTTGTTTAAAACTTTCGTTGAAATCAATTTCGCCTTGCATAGCAGACTCTGTAATTGCCTTTACTTCTGCTCCTACTCCTGCTAGCTCTGCTAGCTCATCAATAACTTCGGTTTGTATTAATGTTGAGTCCATATCAAAACACACCAAACGTCTGTTACGTCTATAAATGTTATCTTCTTGAAACGCTATATCTACATCCAAATCATGAGAAATTTGCATAAATTTTTCTGTAAACTCTGCTTTGTTTTCAATTTTACCTCTAATGGATAGTTGTATGGATGCTCTTGGGTATTCTTCTTCTTTAATTAATGAAGTACGTCCAGTTAATCGCTTAATAGCATCAATATTTAGGTTTTTTTCTGAAATCACTTTAGTTACCTCAGATATTTGTTCTGCTGTTAGTTTTTCTCCTAAAATGGTAATAATATATCTATCCTTACCTTGTAGACCTACCCATTTTTCGTAATCCTCTAAAGATATTGGTGTGAATTTAGCTTTGACACCTAACTCATAAGCTTTAAATAATAGATCTTTTAAAACTGCTGCTGAGTTGTTACCAGATTCTATCTCAAACATAAAACCCAATGACAACGTATCGTGTATATTAGCCTGACCTATATCTAAAATTTTAGCACCATATTGCGATAAAACATTAGTTAAACTGGAGGTTAAACCTGGTTTATCTGGTCCTGATATGTTTAGAAGAAATATCTCGTTGGTCATTATTAAACTGCTATTAAAAAGCGACTAAATGCTACTTATTATTTAATTTCTTTTTTTCTGTTCTGTAGGACATGTAGCCATTAAACAATGCAAATAACACAAAATGAATTACAAATTTTAAAACCGAAAAAGGCACCTCTTTATAATAATCCCATCCAGCCATTAATAAAGCAAACACAATTCCTGAGATTAAACCTGTAAGTATAATTTTTTTGATATCCATTATAGGTCCTGTGCGTTAGCAATTAGCTCGGCAATATCCATAACCTTAATTGTGTTTTCTTTTTCTTTAACTTTTACACCATCAGACATCATGGTCATACAGTAAGGACAACCCGTAGCGATTATATCTGGATTAGTCTCTAAAGCATCTTCTGTTCTTAACTCATTAATATCTTTATCTCCTTTTTCTGGCTCTTTAAACATCTGCGCACCTCCTGCACCACAACATAATGCTGTAGATTTGTTTCGTTTCATCTCGATTAAATTTGCGTTTAATACAGATAACACGTCTCTTGGTGCTAAATATTCTGAATTTGCACGACCTAAATAACATGGATCATGAAACGTGATACGTTTACCATTAAAGTTGCTATTCTCTATTTGAATAACTTTATTGTCTATTAATTGTTTGATAAATTGTGTGTGGTGTAACACCTCGTAATTACCTCCTAATTCTGGATATTCGTTTTTTAAACAATTAAATGAATGCGGATCGCAGGTTACAATACGTTTTACGTTATATGAGTTAAGCAGCTCAATATTCATCATGGCTTGCATTTGAAACAAAAACTCGTTTCCTGCACGTTTTGCGATATCACCTGTTGAGCTCTCTTCTGTACCTAATACTGCAAAATTTACTTTTGCTTTGTTTAATATTTTTACAAAAGCTTTGGTGATTTTTTTAGCTCTGTCGTCATAACTTCCTGCTGATCCAACCCAGAATAAAATATCTGGAGTTTTACCTTGGCTCATCATTTCTGCCATAGTTGGCACTATAAGTTGTTCGCTCATAATCTGTTTTATTTAATTGCTGAAAAATCGGTTTTAGCTAATCTTATGTAAATGGATAAAATCTTAATTCCGTTTTCCTTTTTATTTTTTGGATCGTTTTGCTCTAAGCTTGCTAACTTTAGTGCTTGCAACCCTAATTGTTTTGTTTGTTTGTCTGTACAATAGTCGCATAATACTTTTTTAAGTTTTATGTCTTGTACTGCTCCAGACTTGTATTTTATTTGTGTTATAATTTTAAATTGAAGTGAATCTTTTTTATAATCTTGTGCGTTTAGTTGTGTTAAACTAAAGCTACTGATTAGTAATATTAAAATTCTATACTTCAATTATATACGTTGTGTTTTTTTATATGTTACTATTAAACCAATACCCATCCCTAAAAGCATTCCTGATATTAATCCACCTAAAAAACCAACCTTATATTTATCTAAAATTAAGAATGATAACACAGCTAAAGTTGTAGCTATAATGCCAACTATTAGTCTTGTTTTTGATGGTATTTTTAATATAAAACTCATGTTGTGGTTTGCGTTAGCGATAGTAATGACATCCTTTTTTTGCTGCCATATATGGCAAAAAAAGATATAATGGATAGCGCGACCCTTGTGGTAACGCCCAAATTATACTACTCGTCTTTCCAGTTTAAACGGTCCATTTGGTTGTAAGGCCAAGGTGCACCATTGTTTTCTATATTGGTCATCATGTTATTTAACTCGGTTGGTGCAGCACTTTGCTCCATTACTAAGTATTGACGCATTTCCATGATAATGTTTAATGGATCAATACTAACTGGACAAGCCTCTACACAGGCGTTACAACTTGTACAAGCCCAAAGCTCTTCGGTTGTAATATAGTCGCCTAATAATTGTTTACCGTCGTCTACAAACGTCCCTTTATTGGCATCTATATTTTTACCTACTTCTTCCAGACGGTCTCTGGTATCCATCATTATTTTACGTGGTGATAGCTTTTTACCTGTTAGGTTTGCTGGACACTCACTTGTACAACGTCCACATTCTGTACACGTGTAGGCATTTAAAAGGTTTACCCATGATAAATCTTGTACGTCACTTGCTCCAAATTTTTCTGGCATTGCTGCTTCTGTACCTTCTGCAGGTGCTGCAAATGGATCTACGTTTGGATCCATCATTAACTTAACCTCTTTAGTTACTGTTGCATTGTTTTTAAATTGTCCTTTTGGTGTAAGCTTACCGTAATATGTATTTGGAAATGCCAAAAGGATATGTAAATGCTTAGAAAAATATAGGTAGTTTAAAAATACTAAAATACCTACTATGTGAATCCACCATGCTGCACGCTCTAAAGTATGTAATGCTGCTTCTGATAATCCACTAAATAATGGTGCTATAAATTGACTGATTACGTTACCAGAATTATAGTCTTGAAAGACTGTGTCTGTTGCATTCATCACTAAAAATAGACACATTAATACGACTTCAAAATACAATATAATATTACCATCAGATTTAGGCCAACCCTTCATCTCTGACTTCATGAAACGTTTTAGTTTAATAACGTTACGTCGCGTCCAAAAGATAACAACTGCTACTAATACTAGTACTGCCAATATCTCAAAACTTCCTATTAAAAAACCGTAAAGTGCTTCTGGAAGTAAGCTATGACCAATCCTGTGTGTACCAAATAAACCATCGATTATAATTTCTAAAACTTCGATGTTTATTATTACAAATCCTACGTAAACAATAACATGTAAAAATCCAGAAATAGGACGTTTAACCATTTTGCTTTGTCCTAAAGCAATGTATGCCATGTTTTTCCAACGTTGTGGTTTATTGTCTGATACGTCAACGTCTTTACCTAGTTTTATGTTTCTGACTAATTTTTTTACATTGTTTGCAAAGTAGCCAATACCTGCAAAAAGTATTATTGCAAAAATTATGTTAGGTATGTATTCCATAGGGTTAGTTTAGTTAGTTTTATTTTGTGTTAATCTTTAAGATCGTTTCCTTCTGCATCGTATTGTTTTGGCTTTTTACCAAATAATGAAAAGTGTACGTAACGTTTAGGGTTTAGTTTCATGTCCTCTAAAAGTTGCTCCATTTGTAATGCTGCACCTTCTAGGTTTGTATACAAGCCATCGTCTTTAAGTAGTTTACCCAGTGATCCTTCTCCGTTTTTAACGTTTGCCATCATGGTATTTACGCTTGCTAAGGTTGCTTGCAAATCTTCAACCGTTTTTGCTATATCTACTTGGTTTAACTTTTGGCTCATCTGGTTTAGATTGCCACTAGTTTGATTAAAGTTATCCACCATTGTAGTTATGTTTTCGTCATTTTTTTTAACTACAGAGTTAATCGAATACGCTAATCCTTTGTAAGATTTTAAGGTAGCATTTAATTCGGCTAACGTATTTTGTAATCCATTTTCAGATTTGTCTGCAATTAAACCATTAAGATTACCCATTAATGTATCTACCGTTTTTAACGTTCCGTCAAGGTTAGTGCTTAATTGAGAGAAATCACTGGTAAGGCTAGTTACTAAACCTTCCTCTACGTCTGATTGGATTAAATCGCCATCCTTAGCCATTTGATTGTCTTCTGCAGGTTTTATTGCTAATGCATTACCACCCATTAAACCTGTTTGGTACATGCTAATTTTACTGTTTTTAGAAAACTGTAATTGTTTGTCTACCGAGAAAGCGACTCTTGTTTTACCGGTTTCAAAATCATATTTGATTTCTTTAACCTTACCTACCGTATTCCCTTTTATAGTTACTGGAGCAGATACTGCTAATGAGTTATAATCAAACTCTGTATAATATGTATTGTTAGAATCAAATATATTATTCCCTTTTAGATAACTAAATCCAAAAATGAAAAATATTATTCCAAGAATAACTAATATGGCTGTTTTAACTTCTAGTGATAGTTTCAAGATATGAAATTTAGATTGGTAACAAAATTAGAAAATAATTATAAAAGAATGGGTCTAATTAGACTCGGTTTTTAATGCTTCTGAAAGTTTGATTTGTTTACCATCTTTAAAAGCAACAATATAAGCGTCCTTATAACCTTTATTTTTAGCTTCTATTTGTAGTTTTTGAATCTTATTATAGTCCGAAGTATAACCGTAATAATATTTATAAAGACCTCCTGATTTTTCTCTAGAAATATCTTGCAATCCTTTAAAATTATAGGCTTTAGGCTCTAAAGATTTTGAGCTTGCTGCTATTTGAATTTTAAAAACGGTATTTTTAATTGTTTTTTCTTCTGTTGAAATAGTGTCCACAATAGGTGCTTCCATTACAATACTACCTACATTTTTATCAATTTCGGTTTTATAATCCAAAATTGCATCAGATATAGATTTAGATAAATCTTTTTGTCCTTTAGCCGAGTTTAAATAAGCACCTTCCGCTGTATTAGTAATAAAACCAGTCTCTACTAATACACTTGGCATAACCGTTTGATGTAAAACTATAAATCCAGCTTGCTTTACTCCTCTGTTTTTTCTTTTCAATTTATTAGTGAAAGAACTTTGAATTAAAGAGGCCAATTTTATACTTTGATCTAAATATTCTTCTTGCATTAAAGATAACCCAATAAAAGATTCTGGTGAGTTTGGATCAAAACCATTATAGTTTTCTTTATAATTTTCTTCTAAGTAAACTACTTCGTTTTCTGCTTTAGCAACTTCAAAATTAGTTTTATTACGATGTATTCCTAAAACATAAGTTTCGGATCCTGAAGCTTGCGTATTATGAGCATTACAGTGTATGGATACAAAAAGGTCTGCATTGGCATCATTAGCTATCTTTCCTCTTTTAAATAAATCTACAAAAACATCCGTTTTTCTAGTATACACCACTTTTATGTCAGGATTTTTTTCCAAGATTTTTCCAACACTTAACACAATATTTAAGGCAATATCTTTTTCTTTCAAACCTGTTTTAGCATGTTTTCCTGGATCTTTACCTCCATGTCCAGCATCTAAAACAACAATAAACTTACCATTACTACCTTGTGCAAGACTAGTTTGAAAGCTATTAAATGTTAATACTATTATAAAGGATACTATAAGTTTAAAAATGTTCGTTTGCATAGATGTTATAACCAATTTATTTTGCGTTTAGTATGATTTATAAATTTTAACGAATATTAAAACATTCACAAAAAAATATATGTAGTTTTGTCAATTCAAATACCAAGCCATACTTTTACAAAAATACATTTAAAAGCGTTGCGTACACATAGTCTTAACATACTTTTTACTTTGAGTTTTACAGTGTTTATTAACACTCTAGGCTTTGCGCAAGGAGAAATCCCTAAAAAGGGCGTTGATTTACCTGCAGTAAAAACAACCGAATTACAAGTCAATACAATAATTGACACTACAAAAACTGACAAAGATATTCCTTTACTGTCAGAAAAAGCTAGTGATAGCACTACTGTAGACACCATAAAAGTCAAACCTTTACTATCTAGTACTGTTTCCTATAAAGCTACGGATTACATGTCTTATAAGAAAAAGGAATCCAAAATGCATCTTTATAACGAAGCTGAAGTGCTTTATGAAGATATGGAAGTGACTGCTGGTCATATTATTTTAGATTTTGATAAAGATTTAATTTATGCCAAAGGTATTATTGACGATTCTACTAAACTTTACAAACAGCGACCTGTATTTAAACAAGGCGAAAATGTAATAGAACCAGATTCTATTGTATTTAATACGGTTACTAAACAAGGGTTAATATATAATTCGGTTACCGAACAAAATGGTGGTACATTAATAACAGAAACTACCAAAAAAGTAAATGACTCGGTTTATTATTTAAAAAACGCAAAGTTTACAACTGCTGAAGATTTAGAAGATCCAGAATACTACTTTTTAATTAGAACAGGTAAATTAGTGCCAGGTAGTAAAGTTATTACTGGACTAACAAACTTATTTATTTATGATGTACCAACACCTATAGGATTACCTTTTGCCTTTTTTCCTTTAACCAAAAAGCAAACGTCAGGTGTTATTTTTCCTAGTTTTGGAGAGGATGGTAATCGTGGGTACTTTTTACAAAATGGTGGGTATTATTTTGCTATTAGTGATTATTTTGATTTAGCCTTATTAGGTGATTATTATACCAATGGTAGTTATGGTTTAAGAGTAGAAAACAAATACGCAAGACGTTATAAATTTAGAGGTAATCTAGCCTTTAGATATGAAAACTTAATTACCAGTGAACGTGGTTTTCCGGATTATGCAAAAACAACTATTTATAACTTACGTTGGTCACATCAACAAGATGCAAAAGCTAATCCAAACGCTAGATTCTCGGCTAACGTTAACTTAGGTAGTCAAAATTATTACCAACAATCTATAAACCAAATCAACTTACCTAGTACACAAAATAATACGCTAGCGTCTTCTATTGCTTATTCCAAAACATTTCTGGGTGAGCCTCAGGTTAATATAAACTTGACTGCATCGCATTCTCAAAACACTCAAACAGGAGCTATTAACATGACCTTACCAACTTTTCAAGGTAGTATTGGTCGTATTTTCCCGTTTGCACCTAAAGAAGGTACAAAAAAAGGGATGTTAGAAAATATAAATGTCCAATATAATTTAAGAGCAGAAAATAGAATTACCACTACAGACGAATTTTTCTTTAAAAGTGAAATGTTTGATGACGCTAAAATTGGCGCACAACACACTATTCCACTATCAACTAACTTTAAAGTATTTAAATATTTTAGTATGAGTGCGAGTGCAAACTTTAACGAAGTTTGGACATTAAACACTGTTAACAAATATTATGATGCAGATGAAGAAGAAATTGTAACAGAAGATATTAATGGCTTTGATAGCTTTAGAACTTATAATTTTTCTACGAGTTTAGGAACAACGATTTATGGTATGTTTAACTTTGATAAGAAAAAAGAAGGTAAAAAACTACAAGCAATAAGACACGTAATCAGACCATCTATAAGTTATAACATTAATCCTGCATTTGATAATTATTACGATACAGTAGAAGTTATAGATGCTGATGGTACTACACAATCAGAATATACACGTTTTGAAAACAATCTTTTTGGAACACCTAACAACACCTACTCTAGTTCTATTGGAATTGGAGTTTCAAATAACTTTGAAGCTAAGGTGCGCGATAAGGACTCTACAGTTGTCGAACCAAAAAAGATAATATTACTTAACAACCTAAACTTTTCAACCTCTTACAACGTTGCTGGTGACTCTTTAAACTGGAGTCCGATTAGAGTTACAGGAGGAACACAACTGTTTAATAATAAAATGAATATAAACTTTGGTGCCACTTTAGATCCTTACGCCTTAGATAATAATAATGTTAGAATCAATACGTACAACATTGATAATAACGGAAGTTTATTTAGAATGACAAGTGCTAACCTAACCATGGGTTATTCTTTTGATAGTAAAGGATTAAGTGCTTCTAGAGATGAAAATGAAAATTCAAGAAACGAACGCTTATTAAGTGGTGGTCGTGATGATGATTTATTTGGTGTCTCGCAAGATTTTGCGGACTCTAGATTTTTAGATGATGATAAAGATGAAGATAAAGAGGAAGAACCAAGTGAGCTTTACAACTATGGAATTCCTTGGAATTTTAGATTAGCCTATGCCATAAACTACTCCAATAATGCACGACAAAACGAAATATCATCACACTCGTTAATGTTCTCAGGAGATTTAGATATTGCACCACGTTGGTCTATTGGAGGATCATCAAGTTATGATTTTAAAAATAAAGGATTTGGTTTAACGCAATTACGTTTTCAAAGAGATCTTTTAAGCTGGCGAATGAATTTTACTTGGGTTCCTTTTGGTACTTATAACCGTTGGAATTTCTTTATAGGAATCAAGTCTAGTATATTACAAGATTTAAAATACGAGCAACGTCGTAAACCTGATGAAGGTTTATAAACTAACTTTTAGCTAATACATCACTTTTACTTTTATGAAAAAAATAATTACAACATCAAAAGCACCTGCTCCAATTGGACCTTACAATCAAGCAGTTTTAAGTGGCAATACTTTATACACTTCTGGGCAAATAGCTTTACATCCTGAGACAGGAGAGCTTGTCATGGATGATATTAAAACAGAAACAAAACAAGTCATGGAAAACATGAAAGCAGTATTAGAAGCTGCAGACATGACTTTTGAGCACGTTATAAAAACGTCAATATTTATAAGTGACATGCATAACTTTGCACAAATAAATGAAGTTTATGGTACTTATTTTAAAGATGAAACTGCTCCTGCAAGAGAGACAGTAGAAGTTGCTAACTTACCTAAGTTTGTTAATGTAGAAATTAGTATGATTGCTGTTAAATAGCTTTAATTAAAAGCTCTGCAGTTGCTAAGTTTGTAGCTAAAGGTACATCGTGCACATCACAAAGACGCATTAACATTAATACATCTGGCTCATGTGGATGTTTTTCTAGAGGATCTCTAAAAAACAATACCATATGACATTTACCCTCTGCTACTCTAGCTGCTATTTGTGCGTCTCCACCCATTGGTCCAGATAACATCCTTAACACTTCAAAACCTGCTTTTTTAACTTTTTTACCAGTAGTTCCTGTAGATATTAAAGAGATTTCTTTTTGAAGTAAAATCTTTTTATGTTCATTTAAAAACTGAACCATTTCAGCTTTTTTACCATCGTGTGCAATTATAGCTATCTCCATTTATTTAATATTATTGGTATGAAAGGCAACTAAACCTTCAATTGGCCTTCTTTCAAAATTTCCAACTTTAAAATTTAGCTCGTCAGCGACTGCTTTGATTTCTTTTTGACAGAAAAACGCTATAGACCCAGCAAAATGTACAGGAACCGTTTTTAATTCTTCCTTATATTGCAAAATCATATTTTTAGCAAAACGTCTTATTCCTGATTTTATTAACTCCACTATATATTTAGAATCTTTGTTTAATATCATAAACTCAGCAAATTGCGCTAAATAGGCATTTGGATTAGGCTGTTTGTATAAATTGTATTTAATATAATCGGCCTCAAGGTTAAACTTATCTGCAAATGCAATTCTGATATCTTCAGGCATATGATTGTAATAATAGTCGCGTAACAACTCTTTACCATAATAGTTTCCTGAAGCGTCATCCATAATACTATAACCTAATGATTTAACACGTTGGTGTATTTTATTACCATCAAAATAACTACAATTAGATCCTGTCCCTAAAATACAAACTACAGCAGCTTCTGTTGGATTATTAATGGTTGCATAAACTGCAGCCATAGTATCCTCGTCCACTAAAACATCTGCATTTGGAAAAAACTCTTGCAGAATAACTTTTAACATTAGTCTTGGTTTTTCTGTACCACAACCAGCTCCATAAAAAAAGACATGCGTTACAATCTCTTGGTTATCCTTTAATGCAGGACTATTTTTTAAGATTTTTTTTATTTTCTTTTCGCTTAGTATTGCAGGATTTAAACCTTTAGTACGAATTTTTTCTAATAATTGGTTACCGTTTTTATCAACTGCTATCCAATCACATTTTGTAGAGCCACTATCAACAACTAAAATCATATTTTGAAATTTTTATGGTAAGATAAAAAAAAAGCACAGTAAAAAGATTAATAAAATCTATTTACTGTGCTTAAATTACATAATGTTACACGTATTATAGTGTATTAATTTTTTGAGCTAAGTCAACTAATTTATTAGAATATCCAAACTCATTATCATACCATGATACTAATTTGAAAAACTTAGAGTTTAACTCGATAGCAGAATCTGCATCAAAAACACTTGTTTGCACTTCGCTAACAAAATCTTGAGATACTACTGCATCTTCAGTATAACCTAAAACACCTTTCATAGCACCTTCCGAAGCTTTTTTCATAGCTGCTTTAATGTCTTCTAAAGATGTCTCTTTTTTAGTTCTAACCGTTAAATCTACTACAGATACATCAACCGTTGGTACTCTAAAAGCCATACCAGTTAATTTACCATCTAATTCTGGAATTACTTTTCCTACTGCTTTTGCAGCTCCTGTAGATGTTGGAATAATATTATTTAATGCACTACGACCTAAACGGTAATTTTTACGTGAAGGCGCATCCACAGTAAATTGTGTAGACGTTGCTGCGTGAATTGTAGTCATTAAAGCTTCTTCTATTCCAAAGTTATCTTCAATTACTTTAGCGATTGGCGCTAAACAATTAGTTGTACAAGACGCGTTAGACACGATTGTATCTGCTGCAGTTAATTTATCGTCATTTACACCCATAACAAACATTGGTGCATCTTTACTTGGCGCAGAGATTACTACTTTTTTAGCACCACCTTCAATATGGTAGTTAGCTGTTTCTAAAGTTGTAAAAATACCTGTACATTCTGCAACTACGTCTGCTCCTGCTTGATCCCATTTTAAGTTTTTTGGATCTTTTTCTGCTGTAATACGAATCGTTTTTCCGTCAACAACAAGGTTTCCGTCTTTTACTTCGATAGTACCATCAAATCTTCCGTGTACAGAATCGTATTGTAATAAGTAAGCTAAGTGATCTACATCTAATAAATCGTTAATAGCAACAACCTCTACGTCACTACGTTTTACTGTCGCTCTAAATACGATACGACCAATTCTACCAAATCCGTTAATTCCTAATTTTAATGTTGACATATTATTTTTTTTATTTGTAATCAGTTTATATTATGTGGTCATGATATCTGACACACGTATCAATTCTTCGTTAATTTTTGATTTTCCTTTTACAGCTTGTTCTAAAGGTGTTAATTGTATAGTATCGCTTAACAATCCAACCATATAATTAGATTTACCTTCTAGAAGACTTTCTACTGCCTTAACACCCATTCTACTTGCTAAAACACGATCAAAACATGATGGAGATCCACCACGTTGCATGTGACCTAATACAGATACACGCACTTCGTATTCTGTCATGTTTTCTTCAACGTAATCTTTAAGTTCAAAAACATTTTTACCAATTTTATCACCTTCAGCTACGACTACAATACTAGATGATTTACCAGATAATTTACTACGTCTTAAAGACTCTAACAATCTATCTAAACCTAAATCCTCTTCAGGGATTAAAATCTCTTCTGCTCCTGCTCCAACACCAACGTTTAATGCAATATGCCCAACGTCACGACCCATTACCTCGACAAAAAATAGTCTGTTATGAGAACTTGCTGTGTCTCTAATCTTATCAATAACTTCTACAACCGTATTTAAAGCGGTATCATAACCTAATGTATGTGATGTACCATAAATATCATTATCTATAGTTCCTGGTATTCCCATTACTGGGAAATCAAATTCTTGATTAAAGATTAGGGCTCCTGTAAATGTACCATCACCACCTACTACTACTAAGGCATCAATGTTTGCTTCTTTTAGAGCATTGTATGCTTTTTGACGTCCTTCTTTAGTACGAAACTCTTTTGACCTTGCCGATTTTAAAACAGTACCACCTTTATTAATAATACCCTTTACGTTTCGTGCTGTTAATTCTTTGAAGTCTCCTTCTATCATTCCTTCATAGCCACGATATATTCCTGCGCATTCTATGTTATAGTATGCACAAGTTCTAGCTACAGATCGGATTGCTGCATTCATCCCTGGAGCATCTCCTCCAGAAGTCATTACAGCTATTTTTTTTATGGTTTTTGACATGTATTTTTTATTATCAAAGTAAAATTACTAAACAAATATTATATATGACATCGCTTTTAACAAAATTTTGCAATAAGCGCAAAACTATAACGTTTTCGTTAATAACTTAATAAAATACAGGCTGTTAAATGAAGAAAAATACAGAATTGATAATCTGCTATTCCTCTTCTTTGATAATCATATTTTGAGGAAAGGGAGCATTGTTTTCAGATTTTTTTTCTGGAGTTTCGTCCTCCAAAATAATACCTTCATTATCCTCTTCGTCTAATTTTGAAGGGTTGAAAATTTTTCGCATTAATTCGCCAAAAGTATCAAACGAGACGCTATAAGATAAACCAACACCTTGTGTGTAACCAATCTCTTCTCCAAAATTACGGATACTATTTTCGCGATTAAACACTTTTGCGGTAAGTGTACCTTCTTCATTTAATAAAAAGTCTACTTGAACGTCTCCTGCAATAACAGAATCACCTAAACCACCAACAGGAACACCAACCTTACCATTAATTAATACACGATCAGATATTTTGGTTTGCAATGTTAGACCAACACGGTTGTCTGTTTGGTATTCTGGGTTATTGGTTCCAGCTTCAAAATTAACACCAATATCAAATTTACCGTCACCACTAGATAACAGGTTATTAACTAATCCATTTAATCGCTCAGTTAATGTTCCAGTAAAATTAATATCGTTTAATCCACTACTAAACGCACCAGTTGCAATTAAAAATAAAGCTTGACTTTCTTTTTCTTCATTTGTATCAAGCCTATAATCTAGCTCTGATTTAATTGTCGAACTTGTTGTTGGAAAGTCAAATTGGTAGTTAATTTCTGGTCTTTCTAATCGATCAGATAAAGCTAAAGTAAGCTCTACTGGAATGCTTCTATTAATTGGACTATCTAATAATGGTGATGGATTAGCACGTGTTAAATATTTAGCCTCAATGTTTATTATAGCGTCTAATGGCTTTCCATTCCATGCTAGTGTACTTGTATATGGCTCTACAATAAATTTTTTCTGAATAACGCCTCCATAAAAGAAGTTGTAAACGCCTTCATAAACCACAAAGTCACCATACATATTAAATTTATTATTTGTATTTATTTCAATTAATAAACCACCAACACCACGACCTTTAATAGTACTTCCAGAAGTTTTATCGATTAATATTTCTATTTCAGCTTCTTCGGTTACATCCAATTCGAAATTTAAATCTAAACCTGAATCTGTCTCATTTTCTAAAACAATACCTTCTTGTTTAGCTTTTTTTTCTTCTGGACTTAAAAAGTGAATGATTGAATTATCACCAAAGGACTCGTTATCATTCAATGGTATTTTAAAGACTGTACCTTTTTTAGTTTCACCAATAACATTAATGCTTAAACTCTCGGTTGGTCCAAAAATTGAGGCTGATCCACCAATAAATCCTGTACCATAATATAAAGACTCTTCGGTTTCTTTAGTATCCAAAACTAGTAATCGTTGTGTTTCTAGATTTAAATCTAATTTCCATTTAGAAAAATTAGTATGACTAATACTTCCGTCTAAAACACCTTTTGAGTCTTCTTTTGTATCTGTAATATTTATGGTGTTAAATATAAAACTTTGATTTTTTAAACTAACAGAAGCTTTATCCTGAAATGCATAATCTACATTTAAATAAGGCACACCTAAACCACCTTTATCTATATTTAATTGTCCGTTAAAATTAGGTTTATCTAAACTACCTACCACTTTAGCTGTTCCAAAAACATCTCCTCTTATATCGCTTAAAACGCCTTCTAGGAAAGGGTTTAGTATTTTTAAACTGAATTTATTGAAATCCAAATCCACATCGATATAGGCATCATCTGCAGCAATATTTATATTACCTTTTGCTGTAAATGAATTGGTGTCATCATCCTTAATCTTAGCATCTACAATGTAATTAGATAATGTAGCGTTACCTGTGATTTTAGCATCAAAAGATCCTAAAAAAGTGTCGTTGACTTCTAAATTATCAATGGTTATTGCAGAATTTGGTAAATAGCTTCCGTTTTGTTGTAAAACATCAAGATTACCGTTAATATTACCTGCTAAAGTAAGACCATCAAAATCGGGAACAATTTTATTTAAATCGACATCTTTAAAATTTAATTTTATGTCTTTGTAGGTTGAGTCTTTTATAGTTCCGGCTAGTTTAATTTCTTCATTTTCATGATTCATAACTAACTCCTCAATTTTAAAATCTTTAAAATCTCTGTCAAATATTACTTTATTTAACTTGTTTTTTTCTTCATTTACATACCATTTATTACCTTTAAAAGTAACATCACTCTTTTTAAAACCAACTACAGATTGGTTGTCTTTATTGATAGTATGATAAAAACTTAAGTTATAAAAATCGTCATTACGTTTACCTCCTTTAAACTCTGATCTCATAAACAAAGTATCGTTTAAAGTCACGTTAATTAAATTAAACTTAGACACGCTGTAGTGCTTGGTGTATACGCTATCAACTTCTACGTAAGTGTTAAATAAAGGGTTATTATTATCCACTTGCACCTCAATTGCATCTGCAAAATAGTCTAACAATTTAATCTTAGGAGATTTAAACGTTAGCTTAAATGCTTTTTCGTTACTCTCTACACGACCTTTAATAAAGGTGTTTGCACCTACTTCTACTTCTGGTAAAAAGACTTCAATTATTTTATTATAAATTTTAAAGTTAAAATCTACATATTGATTACCTTCAATTTTATTTGGAACATAATTAGTGTAGATACTTTTAAGCGAATTTTCAAAAAGTAGCCCTAAGTCATTAAATTTAAAGTTTCCTTTTAATTGTCCTTCGACAATTTCTGGAGAGTTTACTTTAATAAATCGTTCGTTGTCTAAAAACTCAGAACTAATAGCAAAGTCCTTAAATGTATAGGTGTCGTTCTCATTTTTATACACTGTATTTTTAAAATTGATACTACCAACTGCATCATCGATATTATTAGCAGTCATTTTCATGTCCACTATACCTTTAAACTCTGATTGTTCGTCTCTGTTATAAAAATTAAGTGCTTTTAAGTTGGCATAATCAACTTTGGCTTCAAAATCAAAGGTTCTGACATTTTTAGATAAATCTGCTAATCCATTAAACTCTAGTTGTAAATTTTTGTCGTTAGCAACTAATTTACCATTAAACTTACTTTGTTTGTATTGTCCATTAACTACAATACCTTGATAAGTATATTTGTTATAATTTATACTGTAAATGTCACCTTTTAGTTGAGTTTTTAAATTTTCTTTTTTAAAACCAACACCATCAACATCTACATTTAACGAGGTGCTACCTAAATTGGGATCGTCTAACATTTTACCCAAATTAAACTCGTCCAAAATAATATTACCTTTATAGGATGCGTAATCAATATTATTAATGTTAGACATTTCTAAATTGGAATTTACGTAACCTAAAGAGGTGCTTATCTCTAGATCTGCTTTTATCTTTTGTGTTGTAATATTAGTGTTTCCAACCACCTTAAAGTTTCCTAACTTATCAAATATGGTTGGTATTGATTGTCCTAATACATTAGGTAGCAGTGCTTTTAAGTCTTTATAATTTGAGGATAAATTTTCAAAATCACCTTGCATAGCAAAGTTATTATCTTCAGCATTAAATAGGTTTTTAAAATTAAGTGTTCCGTAAATTTTAGTGTTTCGACTGGTCTCTAACTTTAAATTTTGAGCAGTTAGATTGTTAAGTGTACCATATAATTTTGTCGAAAAATCTGCTCTTTGGTTTATACCAAATTCGTTGTAAAACACATTTAATTCGTCTAATAAAACGCTTCCTTCTGTAAAATTAGCCTCTACTTTAACTTTGTCTTCAAACTCTTTAAAATCTGCTCTGTTATAACTAAATATTAGATCTCCTTGCAGATAAGACTGTGGTGTTTTTAAATTTAAGTCGTCAAAACGCATTTGAGATAATGTATACGAAAAATTAGAGGTTAGATTTTCTAATTTTAAACCACGACTATCTACAAATTGCATGGTATTTATTCTGGTTTTGACATCACTACCATCAATTACAAAATTGGTTCCATTTAAATTTATACCATGAAAATTTAGTATCTGTGGTGTCTCCTTATTATAGTTTATAAAATTAAACGTTCCGTTAGAAATTGTTACATCACTAGAGGATAATAAAAAGGTGCTTTTTTCTGGTCTAGGATTGTCGTCGTCAAATCTAGCAACAAAAACATCAAGATTAGTATCTGTTTCGTCCTTATAAGTAACGATATTAAAAATTAAATCTTCTAAATCAATGTCTGCAAAATTTAATTTTCCTTTATATAAATTTTTAAAATTAACTATGGATGTATTTAGCTGGCTTGCACTAATTAAGGTATCCTTTTTATAATCTCTAATTAATACGCCTTTAATCTCAACCTCTCCATTAAACTGTAAACCAATCTTTTCTATATTAATATTAGTTTTATATTGCTCATTTACCCAATTAGTGGCAGATTTACCTAAACGCGTTTGAACCGCAGGAATAGATAAAACTAACACCACAATGACGAATAACAATAGCAAGATAGCTATCAGTTTACCTATTATTTTGAGAATTTTTTTGATATTGCTTTTAAAGTTAAAAATTATACGGAATAACTTACTTTTGTAATTATTATAACAAATGTAATTGAGTTGTTAAACATTTCATCAAAATTAACAATTATTATGCCTAAAAATAACTAATGACTTCACAAAATATTTATATACTCGGAATTGAAAGTTCTTGTGATGATACAGCTGCTTCTGTAATCCTAAATGGAAAAATATTAAGCAACGTTATTGCCAGTCAAAAAATACATGAAGCCTATGGTGGTGTTGTACCAGAATTAGCCTCTAGAGCGCATCAACAAAATATTGTACCTGTAGTAGATCAAGCTTTAAAGCAAGCCGGAATTACTAAAGACCAACTTAGTGCTATTGCTTTTACAAAAGGCCCAGGATTAATGGGTAGCCTACTTGTAGGTACATCGTTTGCAAAATCGTTAGCTTTTGGATTAGATATCCCTTTAATTGATGTAAACCATATGCAAGCACATATATTGGCGCATTTTATTGAAGAGGACGGTTTTAAAAAGCCTCCATTTCCGTTTTTAGCCATGACTATCTCTGGTGGACACACACAGATTGTAAAAGTCAAACATTACTTTGATATGGAAGTTATTGGAGAAACTATTGATGATGCTGTTGGAGAAGCATTTGATAAAAGTGGTAAAATATTAGGATTAGGCTATCCTGCTGGTCCACAAATAGACAAACTTGCACAACTAGGTAGTCCTAAAGCCTTCCCTTTTACTAAACCTAGAGTGGATGGACTTAATTTTAGTTTTTCAGGTTTTAAGACTGCTGTATTGTACTTTATCCAAAAACAAGTTAAACTTAACCCTAATTTTATAGCAGAAAACCTTAACGACATCTGTGCATCTATACAGTATACTATAATTGGTATTCTGACAGACAAGTTAAAAAAAGCAGTTAAATTAACAGATATTAAACATATTGCCATAGGTGGTGGCGTATCTGCAAATAGCGGAATTAGACAAGCGTTAAAAGATGCCGAAACCAAGCATGGTTGGACAACCTACGTGCCTAAATTTGAATTTACCACAGACAATGCAGCTATGATAGCTATTGTTGGCTACCTAAAATTTTTAGATGGTGACTTTGCGGAACAAAATGTTATGGCCAACTCTAGACTTAAAATATAATTGCGATAGTACTAAAAGCAATAATTTTTCTTCATTTAAACTTTAATTTTGTTTTTTTGTTGAAATTAAAATTCCTTTATACAAAATGAAAACCCTTATTAAACTTACTATTTGCTTACTAACTGTTTCTATATATGCTCAAAAAGATTTAGAAAAAGAATTAGATACTATTGTAACGGTAGAACAAGCTGAAAAATTTTTGGTAAGTAAAAAATCTAGAAAAAATAAAATTTTAATTTTTAACGAAGAAAAGCACAAAACCAAACTAGCTACAAAATTAATGAATACTAGTGTTGGTGGTACAGAGGTCGTTAAATCGGAATTTAACACAACACATTACAAGGTTATAGATAAAACAGACGAAAGACATTACCGTATTAGTTATATCTATTTTGATGGTAACACGTTAGATGCGACACAAATTGTACAATATAAAAATGAAATATTTAAATCTTTTGAAGAAGGTATAAGTTTTGACGATTTAGCAAAGCGTTATTCTATGGATAAAAACGCTAAACGTGGTGGAGATTCTGGATGGCTAAAAGAAGGAAAAATGCCTTTAGAAGTGGAAGAACAAGCCTTTAATTTAGATAATAAACTAGATACCCTTTATACTGTAAGAGTTGAAGAAAGCAATGGTTTTTATATTATTTTAAAAACCGAAAGAATTAAAAAGATTAAGGAAATTAAAGTTTTAAAGGTAATCGCAAAATAAGTGATATGCAATTATTTTACAATCCAGATATAGCTCCAGATACTAATCAATTTTCGTTTCCTAAGGACGAGAGTAGGCACATTGTTAAAGTATTACGTAAAAAAACAGGTGACCTACTTAACATTACCAATGGTAAAGGGTATTTATTTGAAGCTGAATTGACCATTGCAGATCAAAAAAACTGTGTTGTAAATATTTTAAACACCACACATCAAGCGCCTAAAAATTATCAATTACATTTAGCTGTTGCACCAACTAAAATGAATGATCGTTACGAGTGGTTTTTAGAAAAAGCTACAGAAATTGGTATTACCAGCATCACACCAATAATTTGTGATCATAGCGAAAGAAAAGTAGTCAAAATTGAACGTTTTGATAAGATAATTCAATCTGCAATGAAACAATCTTTAAGCTGCTACTACCCTATTTTAAATGCGCCAATAACATTTAAAGACTATATTAATCAAAATTTTGATGGAGACACCTATATTGCACATTGCGAGGAAACCGATAAAAAATCTTTAAAATCACAAGTACTTCCTAATAAAAAAATTACCATTTTAATTGGACCTGAAGGCGATTTTTCTGTTAAAGAAATAAAAATGGCAATTCAAAATAAATTTATTCCTGTAACTTTGGGAGAAACAAGGTTACGTACAGAGACTGCAGCAATAGTTGCATGTCATAGTATTGCTTTTATAAACGAGTAATTTATGAAACTAAGACACTTAATAGTATTTTTGTTATTCTCTGTTTTCTTACATAGTCAAGATTTAGCAATACTAAAATATAAAGGTGGTGGAGACTGGTATAGTAATCCAACAGCACTACCTAACCTTATTAAGTTTTGTAACGCAAATATTGATACCAAAATAAATACAAAACCAGAAACCGTAGAAGCTGGAAGTAGTGATGTTTTTAGGTTTCCTTTGTTACACATGACAGGTCATGGAAATGTAATATTTGACGATGACGAAGCTGAAAATTTACGTATTTATTTAAAGTCAGGTGGTTTTTTGCATATTGATGACAATTATGGAATGCAACCTTATGTAGTGGCTGCCTTAAAACAAATTTTTCCAAATCAAGAATTAGAAGAGCTTCCAATAACACATCCAATTTTTAGTACAGCTTTTTTATTTAAAGACGGATTACCAAAAATTCATGAGCATGATGGTAAAAGACCACAAGCTTTTGGATTATATCATGACACTAGATTAGTGGTACTATTTACTTTTGAAAGTGATTTAGGAGACGGTTGGGAAGATCAAGAAGTACATAATGATCCAGAAGACATCAGACTTAAAGCTTTAAAAATGGGAGCTAATATTGTTAAATATGCTTTTGAAAATTAATTTGAATAAGCCTAACTCCTATTACATACTTTAAATTATATTAGCTTAAATCATTTTAATTTTAACTAATATTATCTTTATTTACTAATAAGTATTAAATAGCATCTATAAATTTGCAACTTACACACTATAATTCAAAATTTAAACAACAACAATTTCCTGTAACAGTTGTATGTCAAAACGTTTCAAACGCACCAAATATTGGAAGTTTGTTTAGAGCTTGTGATGCTTTTGGTATAGAAAAATTAATATTTTGTGGAACAGACATTCCTTTAGGTAGAAAAATGACCAAAACTTCTCGTGCTACAGAAAAGTCTGTGAATTATGAAATGCATAAATCAGCATTAGAAGTCGTTAACAAATTAAAGGAAAACAATTATTTTATTCTTTCTTTAGAAATATCTACAAATAGTCAAGCATTAAATAAAGTTAAATTTAATCCTAATCAACCTATCGCATTAATTATAGGAGATGAAAACTTTGGAGTATCCGAGGAAGTCCTAAAAATTAGCGATGCCATAGTACATATAAATATGTTTGGCCAAAATAGTAGCATGAATGTTGTTCAAGCCACTAGTATCACACTATATGAAATTACTAAACAGTTTTCGCTAAAATAAATTTCAATAATTATATATTTACATATATGACTTCAAGAACAATTGCAAACGGAATTTTAAAAGCTTGTGCTGTCCTATTAGGATTAGCCTTATTGATATGGTTTGTGTATAAGATACAATCTGTAATTGTTTATTTGGTAATAGCTGGAGTTGTATCCCTGTTGGGACGACCATTAGTCGTGTTTTTAAAAAATAGATTAAAATTTTCCGATACGCTGGCTGTAGTATCTACCATGATATTATTTTTAAGTCTTGTTTTCGGGTTAATTAGTTTATTTATCCCTTTAATTATAGAACAAGGACAAAATTTATCTTTATTAGATATAGATTTATTACAATCTAATATCGAAAACTTATATAAAGAAGCAATAAGTCATTTTGGCTTAAGCACAAACGAAGTGGAAGAATCTTTCAAAGACTCTAAAATAATGTCAAAAATTAATTTTGGAGTTATACCAGAATTTTTAAACTATTTTATATCAGGACTAGGAAGCTTTAGCATAGGATTATTTTCAGTGCTTTTTATTTCCTTTTTCTTCTTAAAAGACAGCAAATTAATGAGTACAGGTATAGTAACTGTGCTTCCTAAAAAGCATGAAAAAAGATTAAGAAAATCCTTTGTAACTATTCGTGATTTATTAACAAGATATTTTGGTGGCTTAGTATTGCAACTATTAATACTATTTACAATTTACTCCATCGTACTATTAATTTTTGGAATCGAAAATGCTGTAATTATAGCAACACTGTGTGCATTACTAAATATAATACCATACGTAGGACCAATAATTAGTGCATTTTTGCTAATCCTGTTAAGTATGTCTAGTAATTTAGGCGAAAATTTTAGCGATGTAATTTTACCAAAAACAATGTATGTTATGATTGGTTTTATAATCGCACAACTTGTAGATAATTTTATTAGCCAACCTTTTATATTTTCTAAAAGTGTTAATTCTCACCCTTTAGAGATATTTTTAGTAATAATCATAGCAGGATTACTTTTTGGTATAGTAGGTATGATATTAGCAGTACCAACATATACAGCAATAAAAGTTATATCAAAGGAGTTTTTATCAGAATACAGAGTGGTAAATAAATTGACACAAGGCTTGGATGACTAATTTTAATAAAGCCATTTTAGACCCCAAAATACAAGAATTCATTAATCAAAATATTAATTCTGACCTAGCCAATTTAGCTTTAAAAGGAATTCCCTTTGATAATAATTTAAAACAAGATATAATCACACAAATTGAATCTAAAAAAAAGTGTGAAAAAAAATTACCGACTTGGTTTAATACTCCTAACATATACTTTCCGCCTAAACTTAATATAGAGCAAACATCCTCAGAAGTTACAGCACAATATAAATCTAATTTAATTTCAGGAAAATCAATCATTGATATTACTGGAGGATTTGGTGTAGATTGTTACTATTTTTCAAAAAAAGTAGATACAGTAATACATTGCGATTTAAACGTTAGTTTATCTGAAATAGTAGAAAAGAATACATCTAAGTTAAAAGTAAACAACATAACGTTTCATGCAAATGATGGACTAGAAGTTTTAAAAACTATTGGTAAAAAAGTAGATTGGATTTACATTGATCCATCAAGAAGAAATGATATTAAAGGTAAAGTTTTTTTACTTAAAGATTGCTTACCAAATGTTCCAGAAAACTTGGATATGCTTTTTCAGTATTCTAAGAATATAATGATAAAAACGTCACCAATCTTAGATATTACATCTGGAATTAGCGAATTACAAAACGTAAAACACATTCATTGTGTAGCAGTAAATAACGAAGTAAAAGAGCTTTTATGGATTTTAGAAAAAGATTTTAGTAATGAAATAGAAATCAAAACAATAAATATTACTAATAAAGATACACAGCGTTTTAATTTTACTTTAAAAAACGAATTAGAAACTACTCCTACTTACAGTCAACCTTTAAATTATCTATACGAGCCAAATACAGCCATTTTAAAATCAGGAGCATTTAATAGTATTGCAGGTATTAAAAACATATATAAACTACACAAACACTCGCATTTATATACAAGTAATGATTTAATTCAATTTCCTGGAAGACGTTTTAAAATAATCAAAACAATAGCATACAATAAAAAATCTTATAAGAAAGAAATAAACTTAAATCAAGCAAATATTACCACAAGAAACTTTTCTGAAACAGTTGCTCAAATTAGAAATAAGTTTAAAATTAAAGATGGTGGTAAAAACTATTTATTTTTCACCACCATCCTCGAAAACTCAAAAACTATAATAAGTTCAGTAAAAATTTAATCTAAAGTTAAAATGATTGGTTCATTAACTTCATTTAAATTGTTAATTACGATTTCTACTTTAGTACAAGTAGACATATCTAAAACAACTTTACTGTCTGATACATTGTATGCAGACCCATCAACACTAAAAATAGTTTGTCCTTCATTAAAACTTGACCAAGAAGATGAAGTTCCAGGAGCTACATTTAAAATTTCAATAACATTTTGGTCAATATCTATAATTGTAAACGTATACGCTATCGTTCCATTGTTAATTAGTCTAGATTGCGGATCTTGATTATCACAAAAAGTAGTTGCTGTTGCATTACTAATTTTTGTAGAATTGCCAGAGTTTTGACCCTCCAAAGGTTCTAGACTACAACTAGTTGATGAAAAAATAAGGCATAGACATGCCACGAATTTAAGTAGGTTATTCATTTATAAAAATTATTATATGTAAACTTTTGCTTACATAGCGATTTGGGAGTGCAAAATTAATCTTTTTTTCGAAACAAAATAATTTTTTTTTAAAATTTTCGATGAAATGCAATTCGAAAACATAATCACCTAAAAACCAACGCTTTATGTTGGGCTAAAAAAAATAGAACACAAAAACCATATAAAACAAAAAAGCTTCACTATTTCTAATGAAGCTCTAAGTAAGCTATTTTTTTATTCATATTGCTTTCCTTATTCGTCGGTAGTAAATTTATTAAATATTTAAACTTTCAAAAATAATAAACGCGTACTTAATTGATAATTTAAGAATCTTTAATAATACCATAAAAATGGTATCAAGCTTAATTATTAAGTGATGTAACAATTATTACTTCTATCTTAAAAGTACTTAAAGAATAGTAAAATATAAGAAATCAATTTAAAACAAAAAAGCTTCACTATTTCTAGTGAAGCTTTAAGTGAGCCCGACAGGATTCGAACCTGTGACCGCCTCCTTAGAAGGGAGGTGCTCTATCCAGCTGAGCTACGAGCCCGTAGCAATAAAAAGTCGGGGTGGCAGGATTCGAACCTGCGGCCTCCACGTCCCAAACGTGGCGCGATAACCGGGCTACGCTACACCCCGAAAAAGGTTATCAAAATAAAAATTTTGAGAAAATAATAGCGGAGAGACAGGGATTCGAACCCTGGGTAAGTGTTTCCACCTACGACGATTTAGCAAACCGCTCCTTTCGGCCACTCAGGCACCTCTCCGTTAATTATGTTGTAATGAACTTTGCAATTAATTGCGGGTGCAAATCTAAGATATCATCTTATATTACACAACATTTTTTACTGTTTTTTTTGAAAAATTATTCAGGGTATTCAATTCTAAGATGGTAAATATTTGCAAGCTTGCGTTTTAGCACTTTTTTAATGGATTCAATTTCTTTAAAAGTTATGTTAGCATTCAAAAATTGACCGTCATCTTTTTGTTTATTTATGATATTTTCAACAAAATTATCAATTTTACTTGATGTTGGTTCTTTTAAACTTTTGGAAGCTGCCTCTACACTATCACACATCATTAAAATAGCAGTTTCTTTACTAAAAGGTTTTGGACCTGGATAAGTAAAATCTTCGATGTTTACAGCTTCACTATTAGCCTTTTCTTTCATATAAAAATAATAGACTTGACTTGTTCCATGATGCGTTCTAATAAAGTCTATTACGCGATCAGGTAGATTATATCTTTTAGCTATTTCAATTCCATCTAAGACATGATTAATAATTATTTTTGCACTTTCTTTTGGCGATAATTCATCATGACTATTAATTCCTGAGGATTGATTTTCTGTAAAGTAGGTTGGCGATTTCATTTTTCCTATATCATGATACAATGCACCTACTCTAACTAGCATTGCATTGGCTTCAATCTCATTAGCTGAAGCTTCAGCTAAATTTGCCACATTTAATGAGTGATGAAATGTTCCTGGTGCTTTATTTGATAATTCTTTTAAAAGTTTAGAATTGGTGTCGGATAATTCTAATAATGAAACATCAGACACTAAACCAAATAGTTTTTCATAGACATAAATTAAAGGTTGCACAAATAAGGTTGCAAGTCCGCATAATATAAATAGTCCAAAGGTTTCCCATTTTAAGTTATCAATACTGGCTTCATGTATTACAAAAAAAGCAAAGTAAGCTATAATATAAACTAAAGTAATTTGTCCAACTGATATAAAAAGGTTTGCTCTTTTATATAATTCTGATACTGTTAAAATAGTAACTATACCTGCTATTATTTGTAAAAACATATACTCATAGCTATTTGGTACAATAGAGCCTAATAACAAAACAGTAATTACATGTGTAAACAAACCTAATCTGGCATCAAAAAAAGCTTTTAATACCAAGGGTAAAATTGCTATTGGTACCAAATAGACGTATTCTGAATTATAATTTATGATTAACGTAGTAAGTAATACAATAATTAAGACGTTAAAAAATATAAAAGTAACTTTGGTATTGTTTTTATAAACATCTAACCTATATTTTCTAATAAATAATAACAACATTAATAACGCTAAAGCAACTAATAAGGTGTATGCAAAAACTATCCAATTATAGCTAGATTTACTCCAAACCTGAGACTCATATTCCTTTGATAATGAATTTAATACCTGATATTTATCATCATTTACCACCTCTCCTTTTGATATTATCAAGGTCCCTTTATCAATTACACCTCGATTACTAGAAATCTTATCTAAAGACTCTTGTAATACATTATCTGTAAGGGTTTTATTGTAAGATAGGTTGGATTGTATGATATCAAAAAACAAAGCTGTCAATTTATTTGAATATCTAAATAAATTTTCCTCTTTCAATTCTTTTTCAATGTTGTCTTTTATATTTCCTTGTTTTTTTAAATTAGTATATAATGCGGATTTTTTTTCAACATTATCAACTAAAATTACAACGTTACTTTTTTCGTTAATTTTAAGATCTTCATTTAATATACCATACTGATAAAGGTCATTCAATATCACTAAACCTTTAGATTTTAGCTTATTAAAGTTACCAATAGAATCATTAAATGTTTTATTGAAAGCATTTTCATATTCATTTTTTACTTTTTTTTCAATGGTTTCGTTTTTATCAAAAAAATAAGTGGTTTGAGCTTTTATAAGCTCTTGCTCTTCTGTAACTTTTAGTTTTGATTTTTGAATTGCAAAATTAAAAGGTGCATATAAATTTTCGGTTTGCCAAGGTTTCCCTTTTTCAAAATTATACTTAAATCGTCCGCTTTTTGGAAAAATAAAAACGATTAAAAATGTTGTTGCTAAAAACAATAATATCTTATAAAACTGAGAATGGTTTTTATAAATGGTATTAATTTGATCTTTCATACTTTAATCTCGTGTTTATCAAATGTAACAAATTATAACCCTATTATTAAGTTATAATCCCAAGAATAACCTAAATTTTATTAAAAAATTAGTAATTTCGTGGGACTAATATATTACATAAAAATTATGAGTAAAAAAGTCGTTATTGTCTCTGCTGCTAGAACACCAATAGGAAGTTTTTTAGGAGCTTTAAGCACTGTACCTGCTACAAAATTAGGAGCTATAGCTATTAAAGGAGCTTTAGATAAAATAAATTTAAAACCAGAATTAGTACAAGAAGTATTAATGGGAAATGTTGTTCAGGCTGGTAATGGTCAAGCACCAGCTAGACAAGCTGCTATTTATGCAGGAATACCAAATACAGTACCTTGTACAACCATTAATAAAGTTTGCGCATCTGGTATGAAAACAGTTATGCAAGCTGCACAAAGTATTGCTTTAGGTGATAATGATATAGTGGTTGCTGGAGGAATGGAAAACATGAGTATGATTCCGCATTACCTTCATGCTAGAACAGGAACTAAATTTGGTCCCGCTACTTTAATTGATGGTTTACAAAAAGACGGTTTAGTAGATGCATACGATCAAAATGCAATGGGTGTTTGTGCAGATGCTTGTGCTACAGAATATAACTTTTCAAGAGAGGATCAAGACAACTACGCTATACAAAGTTACAATAGATCATCTGCTGCTTGGGAAGCCGGAAAATTTGATAACGAAGTCGTTCCAGTAGAAGTTCCACAAAGACGTGGAGAACCTATTATTGTTAGTAAAGATGAAGAATTTACTAATGTTAAAATGGATAAAATACCTGGTTTAAGACCTGCTTTTAGTAAGGATGGAACTGTAACTGCAGCAAATGCATCTACTATTAATGATGGTGCTGGTGCAATGGTGTTAATGAGTGCTGAAAAAGCTGAAGAATTAGGTTTAAAACCTCTTGCAACAATTTTGAGTTATGCAGATGCTGCTCAAGAGCCAAAATGGTTTACAACCGCTCCTGCTAAAGCATTGCCATTAGCTATTAATAAAGCTGGCATCGATCTTAAAGATGTTGATTATTTTGAATTTAACGAAGCTTTTGCTGTAGTTGGATTAGCTAATATGAAAATTTTAGGTCTAAACGATTCTAATGTTAACGTAAATGGTGGTGCTGTATCACTAGGTCACCCACTTGGATGTTCTGGAGTTAGAATTTTAATTACGCTACTTAACGTTTTAGAACAAAATGACGCTAAAATTGGAGCTGCTGCTATATGTAATGGTGGTGGTGGTGCTTCTGCTATGGTTATTCAACGTCACTAAAATCAACAAATGCAGTTCGGAATTTGTAATTTAAGTATTTTACCTTTAAGATTAGAACCATCTGATACTAGCGAATTAGTTTCGCAAGTACTATATGGCGATTTATTTAAGGTTTTGGAGCAACGTAAACAATGGAGTAAAATTAGATTAGCCTATGATAAATATGAAGGTTGGATTGATAATAAACAGTATTTAGAAATTACTGAAGCGTCCTATCAAATTCTAAATTTAGAAGCTCTAAAACTATCGTCTGATTTAGTTGAATTTGTTCAAGACGAAAATCAGCTATTAAATACGATTGTTTTAGGTTCAACTTTAAATGGGTTATCGTTATTAAACCATACTTATGAAGGTGTTTATGTTGACAAACAAAATCCTAAATCTGAAATAATTTCTACTGCATTTAAATATCTTAATTCACCTTATCTTTGGGGAGGAAAAACACCTTTTGGAATTGATTGTAGTGGTTTTACTCAAATGGTTTATAAATTAAATGGTTATAAACTATTACGCGATGCTTCGCAACAAGCAAGTCAAGGTGAAGCTCTAAGCTTTATTGAAGAGAGTGAACCTGGTGATTTAGCTTTTTTTGATAATAATGAAGGTGTTATAACACATGTTGGTATTATAATGAAAGACAATTACATCATCCATGCTCATGGTAAAGTAAGAATTGACCGTTTAGATCACAGTGGTATTTATAATTCTGATAAACGAATGCATACCCATAAACTTAGGGTTATTAAAAAGATTATATAAAATAAAAAAGCCTTCATTAATGAAGGCTTTTTTTTATTCTACTTAATAAATACTACTATTTATTAATATGGCTTTTAGCTTCTTTAGCTTTTTCAGTTTCACCTAAAGCATTATATATATTAGCCAATTGCTCGTATATTGAATCTGGAGCTTTTGGATCTATTTTTATGTAATTTAATAACGTATTTGCACCATCATTAAACAACTGACCTTTTTGATTTTTTAATTGATCATATTTTAAATTATCAGCTTTACTAGTTCCTAAACTATTCATTTGCTCAATTAATGCATTACCTTCTGTAATGTATGAAGTTGATAAGTTTAATGCAGCGTCAGAATTTGTTGGATCTAATTCTAATACCTTTTCAAAAGACTTTCTAGCTTTTGCTATCTCGTTACTATTCATGTACACAACACCAATGTTATAATGGATTGTAGGATCATTAGGTACTTTTAAAGCAGCTTCTTGTAATAACTCTTGGAACTTAGCGGTATTACCTATCTTATTATAAATATTAGCTTCACTAATAATTAAGTTGACATCTTCCGGATTGTTCTTTTTTGCTGTAGCAATGGCCTCTAATGCTTTATCATTTTCACCTTTATTAGCGTAAATTAAAGCAATATTTTTAGTGATTTCCCCTGCTCTAGATTCTGTTTGTCTTTCGCCTGGATTTTCGTGTGTTCCAAGTTTTACGTAGTTATCTCTAGCATTTTTTTCTAAAATCTCTTCTTCTCCATTTGCTTTGTTTGTTGCAAAATACTCTGTCCCAACACCTGTATAACCTAAATCATTAAGTTGTAAATAGTATTTTAAAGCACCATCCATATCTTGATTGTTAATAGCACTAGAAGCAGCATAATATAAGTACGTTTGCTCTTCCTTATTTACATTATAAAGATTTTCAAAAGCAACTGCTGCTTTACCAAACTCTTTAGTCGTAAAAAAACCATTAGCCTTAGTTAATAGGTCATTTTCAATATCTTGTCTTAAAACAGTTACATCACTATTATCTTCTGTTACTTTATCTAAAAGTGTTGTCGCTTTTAAAACATCCTCAGCATTAGAAGTTCCATTAGCAAAATATGCATTTGCTGCAGCTAAATAATACTTATCTTTTAATTTATCGTCCATAGATCCTATCATAGGTTCTAATTGCGTGATTAAGCTTTTAGCTTCAGCATAATTATTTTTATTTACAGCCTTTTCTAAAGCTTTTACTTCTTTTTTCTGAGCAAAAGAAAACACTGTTACAAGTAATGCTATCGCAAGAATTAATTGTTTTTTCATTATTAGTTTTTTTTTTATTGTTAAATTTAAAATTATTCTTCTTCTGTAATATCAATAGTTGTGCCATCTTCAGCATCTGTACTGTTTTCTAGACCTTCCAAATTTTCATCTAATTCTTCTTCATCGTCCTTCATTACTTTTGCAACTGCTGCTATTGAGTCTTTTCCTTTTAGGTTAATTAATTTTACACCTTGAGTTGCTCTACCCATAGTACGTAAACTCTCTACAGCCATACGTATTGCAATTCCAGATTTATTTATAATCATTAAATCATCAGTATCTGTTACTGTTTTGATAGATACTAAATCTCCTGTTTTTTCAGAAATCGATATGGTTTTAACTCCTTTACCTCCTCTATTTGTTATTCTATAAACCGCTTCTCCATCTTCTGGATCATCTATATAAGTACGTTTACCATAACCGTTTTCAGAAACTACAAGAACTGTTTCTTCTTGTGGATTTTCTACGATTACCATACCAATTGCCTCATCTTTTGGATGTGCTAAAGTTATACCTCTAACACCAGATGCATTTCTACCCATTGGTCTAGTTTTAGCTTCTTCAAATCTAATGGCTTTACCAGATTTAAGTGCTATCATTACTTGACTGTTTCCGGTAGTTAATTTAGCTTCTAGTAACTCGTCATCCTCTTTAATAGTAATTGCATTAATACCATTAGTTCTTGGTCTAGAATATTGCTCTAAAGCAGTCTTTTTAACTTGACCTTTTTTAGTAGCCATTATTACATAATGACTATTAATGTAGTCTTCGTCTTTTAAATCTTGAGTACAAATAAACGCCATTACTTTGTCGTCTTGCTCAATATTTATTAGGTTTTGGATTGCTCTACCTTTAGAGGTTTTACTTCCTTCTGGTATTTCGTAAACACGCATCCAGAAACATTTACCTTTTTGAGTGAAGAATAACATGTATTGGTGATTTGTACCAACAAATAAATGTTCTAAGAAATCTTCATTTCTAGTTGTAGATGCTTTTTGTCCTACTCCTCCTCTATTTTGTGTTTTGTATTCTGTTAAAGACGTTCGTTTAATATAACCTGCGTGCGAAATAGTAATTACTACTTGTGCATCAGGTATCATATCCTCGATGCTTAAATCTCCACCTGCATATTCTATTACAGAGCGACGTTCATCTCCATACTTTTCTTTAACAACTATTAATTCATCCTTAATAATTTGCATTCTGCGATCTTTTTTATCCAGAATATCTTTAAGGTCTTCAATAGTTTTCATTATCTCTTCATACTCACTACGTAACTTGTCTTGCTCTAGACCAGTTAATTGGCGTAGACGCATCTCTACAATAGCTTTTGCTTGTATTTCTGAAAGTTTAAAACGTTCTATTAAGTTGTTTCTTGCTTCGTCTGCGTTATTAGAAGCTCTAATAATCGCAATTACTTCGTCTATATTATCAGATGCAATAATAAGTCCTTCTAATATATGTGCTCTTTCTTCAGCTTTACGCAACTCATAAGTCGTACGTCTAACAACTACTTCATGTCTGTGCTCAACAAAATAGTGAATCAATTCTTTTAGATTCAATAATTGTGGTCGACCGTTAACTAAAGCAATATTATTTACACTGAAAGAAGACTGTAGTGCTGTATACTTGTATAGTTTATTTAATACAATATTAGGAATTGCATCACGCTTTAACACGTAAACAATACGCATACCGTTTCTATCAGACTCATCTCTAATAGTTGCTATTCCTTCAAGTTTTTTCTCGTTAACTAAATCGGCAGTTTTTTTAATCATGTCTGCCTTATTGACTTGGTATGGTATTTCTGTGACAATAATACACTCTCTACCTTGAACTTCTTCAATATTAGCATTACCACGCATTACAATACGTCCTCTACCAGTATGAAAAGCCTCTTTTACACCATCATATCCATAGATTGTACCTCCTGTTGGAAAATCTGGAGCTTTAATATGTGTGATTAATTCGTCAATTTCAATATCATTATTTTCAATATAGGCAATTGTACCATCAACCACTTCTGTTAAGTTATGAGGTGGCATATTAGTAGCCATACCTACAGCAATACCAGATGCTCCATTAACTAAAAGTCCTGGAATACGAGTTGGTAAAACAGTCGGTTCTTCTAAAGTATCGTCAAAATTTAATTTATGATCTACAGTTTCTTTATCAATATCTGCCAACATGTCTTCAGATATCTTGCGCATACGTGCTTCTGTATAACGCATTGCAGCTGGACTATCTCCATCCACAGACCCAAAGTTACCTTGACCGTCTACTAACATGTAACGTAAACTCCACTCTTGAGCCATACGTACCATTGCGTCATAAACTGATGTATCTCCATGTGGATGATACTTTCCTAAAACCTCTCCAACTATTCTTGCTGACTTTTTATGTGCGGAACTTGCTCTAACACCCAGTTCATGCATACCGTAAAGTACACGTCTATGTACTGGTTTTAAACCATCTCTAACATCTGGTAAAGCACGTGACACAATGACTGACATTGAATAATCAATGTAAGCCGACTTCATTTCATCTTCAATATTAATTGGAATGACCTTTTCTCCTTCTGCCATATATAAATTTAATTAGTTTTATTCATTATTTCAAAACACGCTAATATAAAACTTTCATTAGTAACGGTAAGCCTTTTAAGTCTATTTTTTGATGTTTTTTATTAACAATTACCTACTCCTTTTTAGTTAATAACTCAATTGTGCTTTATTTTGAAATATTCACTACTTTCAAACCTCAATTAATTAACATATTATTTAAGGTATAGTTTTTGCCATTACTAATTATGTTTACTATTTTTAAAGCTGAAAGGAATAAATATATGGATGATAATTTTTCACCAAGAGTAAAAGACGTCATTGCCTATAGTAAAGAGGAAGCATTGCGCTTAGGACACGACTTTATAGGCACGGAACACTTAATGCTTGGTTTATTAAGAGACGGAAACGGAAAAGCAATAAATATTTTAAATGCGTTGGATATTGATTTAAATCATTTAAGACGAAAAGTTGAAATATTAAGTCCTGCTAATCCTAATACCACAATAATTTCTAACGAAAAGAAAAACTTGCACTTAACACGTCAGGCAGAACGTGCGCTTAAGACTACTTTTCTAGAAGCAAAACTGTTTCAAAGTACATCAATAAATACTGCACATTTATTATTATGTATTTTAAGAAACGAAAACGACCCGACTACAAAACTTTTAAATAAGTTAAAAGTAGATTATGATAACGTTAAAGAACAATTTAAGTCTATGATTACAAACGACGATAACTTCGAAGATATAACTGGAGCTCCAAAAGCTGAGTCATTTCAGGATGACTCCTCTGCAGAAGACTCTGGTTCTAAAGACATATTTAATACACCTGGAGCAAAAGGTAACAAAAAATCTAAAACACCTGTTTTAGATAATTTTGGACGCGACTTGACAGCTATGGCTGAAGAAGGTAAACTTGATCCAGTTGTGGGACGTGAAAAAGAAATTGAGCGTGTGTCTCAAATACTTTCGCGTCGTAAAAAGAACAACCCTTTGTTAATTGGTGAGCCTGGTGTTGGTAAATCTGCAATTGCTGAGGGTTTGGCAAATCGTATTGTTAAACGTAAAGTATCACGTATTTTATTTAACAAACGTGTGGTTACTTTAGATTTAGCAAGCTTAGTTGCTGGTACTAAATATAGAGGACAGTTTGAAGAGCGCATGAAAGCGGTTATGAACGAGCTTGAAAAAAATGACGATGTTATTCTTTTTATTGACGAAATTCACACCATTGTTGGTGCTGGTGGAGCAACAGGAAGCTTAGATGCTTCTAACATGTTTAAACCTGCTTTAGCTAGAGGAGAAATACAATGTATTGGTGCTACCACTTTAGATGAGTACAGACAATATATTGAAAAAGATGGGGCTTTAGAGCGTCGTTTTCAAAAAGTAATTGTTGAACCTACTTCTGTAGAAGAAACGATTGAAATTTTGAACAATATTAAAGCTAAATATGAAGATCACCATAATGTAACGTATACAGATGAAGCTATTGAAGCTTGTGTTAAGTTAACTAACCGTTATATGACTGAGCGTTTTTTACCAGACAAAGCAATTGACGCTTTGGATGAAGCTGGCTCAAGAGTACACATTACAAACATTGATGTACCTAAGCAAATAATCGAATTAGAGAAAAAATTAGAGGACGTTAGAGAGACTAAAAATACGGTTGTTAAAAAACAAAAGTATGAAGAGGCTGCACGTTTACGTGATGACGAAAAACGCTTAGAAAAAGAATTAGCTGTTGCACAAGAAAAATGGGAAGAAGACACTAAACTACATAAAGAAATAGTATCCGAAGACAACGTTGCAGATGTTGTAAGCATGATGACAGGAGTACCTGTTAATCGTATTGCGCAAACCGAAAGTAACAAACTTGCCTTACTACCTGATTTAATAAAAGGTAAAGTAATAGGTCAGGATGATGCTGTTGCAAAGGTTGTTAAAGCTATACAACGTAATCGTGCTGGTCTTAAAGATCCTAATAAACCAATTGGTTCGTTTATCTTTTTAGGACAAACAGGAGTCGGTAAAACGCAATTAGCAAAAGTATTATCTAATCAATTATTTGATAGTGAAGAAGCTATGATAAGAATTGATATGAGCGAATACATGGAAAAATTTGCAATTTCAAGATTAGTTGGTGCACCTCCAGGATATGTAGGTTACGAAGAAGGTGGACAATTAACTGAAAAAGTACGTCGTAAACCTTATGCTGTAATTCTTTTAGATGAAATAGAAAAAGCACATCCAGACGTTTTTAACATGCTATTACAAGTCTTAGACGATGGTTATTTAACTGATAGTTTAGGTCGTAAAATCGATTTTAGAAATACCATAATTATTATGACTTCTAATATTGGAGCAAGAAAATTAAAAGATTTTGGTACAGGAATAGGTTTTGGTACTGCTTCTCAAAAATCTCAAGAAGATGCTAACTCTAGAAGTGTTATTGAAAATGCACTTAAAAAATCATTTGCTCCAGAATTTTTAAATAGAATTGATGACGTTATAGTATTTAATGCGCTAGAAAAAGAAGATATTAATAAGATTATTGATATCGAACTAGATAAACTACTAAAACGTATTGATGGCTTAGGTTATAAACTAAAATTAACTAAAGCAGCAAAAGATTTTATTGCAGAAAAAGGTTTTGATAAGCAATATGGAGCAAGACCTTTAAAACGTGCTATACAGAAGTACGTTGAGGATGCTCTTGCTGAAGAAATTATCACTTCAAAATTACAAGAAGGCGATAAAATAGTAATGGATTTAGATACAAAAACTGATGAAATTACTATTGCTATTGAAAAAGCAGAAAAACCTGCAGAATCTTAAAATTAGAAATATATTTGCATCATATTAAAAGCTTCACTAATTTAAGTGAAGCTTTTTTAATTAATTATACTAGATGAATTTTACTAAAACAAAATTATCTTTTTGCACGCTATTAGTTTCTGACAATATAATGATTGCTGAAGTAAATGAAGGTGTTGTATTTAATCAGGACATATCCGATGAGATTATCTATTTTGCTAGTGTAGCATTTAAAAATAATCCATTTGTATATATCACTAATAGGATACATTCATATGCAGTAGATCCTACAATATATAAAGGCGTATCACAGGTTGAAAGCCTAAAAGGATTTGCAGTAGTATCCACTACTCTAGCAGCTAGGAATGCAGAAATCGAACGTTTATTTTTAAATAAACCTTTCGAGATATTTTCAGATATTGAAGACGCTAAACTTTGGGCAATTCAAATACTAAATAAGACTATAGAATTAAAATAACTCTTCAGAATCTATACCTAAAGTTTGAATAAATTCAATTGAAGCTTGGATATCATCATGTAAAATTTCGTCCTCTTTAATAAAAGGTACTACTTCACGATAACTAAAAATAAATTGCTCAATAAATTGGCTTGATTTTAAAGGTGCTCTAAATGCTAATGCCTGAGACGCATTAAACAGCTCAATAGCCAAAACACGCTCTACATTATTAATTAAAGTATACGCTTGTGTAGCTGCATTGGCTCCCATACTTACGTGATCTTCTTGACCATTACTTGATACAATACTATCTATACTTGCAGGAGATGCTAATTGCTTATTAGCACTAACTATACTTGCTGCAGTATATTGCGGAATCATAAATCCTGAGTTTAAGCCAGGATTATCAACTAAAAACGCTGGCAAACCTCTTAATCCTGATACTAATTGAAACACACGTCTTTCTGATATATTACCTAATTCTGCCATAGCAATTTTTAAATAATCTAATGCTAAAGCTAAGGGTTGCCCATGAAAGTTTCCTCCAGAAATTATTTCATCTTCTTTTGTAAAAATATTAGGATTATCTGTAACCGAGTTAATTTCGGTCTCAAACGTTTTTGCTACAAAAGCTAAAGTATCTTTAGTTGCTCCATGCACTTGTGGTATACACCTAAAGCTATATGGATCTTGTACGTGTTGTTTTTCTTGACTAATGATTTGACTACCTTCTAAAAACGCATTAACACGACTTGCAGTTTCTAATTGCCCATTATGCGGTCTTACTAAATGTATTAATTCATTAAAAGGCTCAATTCTTCCATCAAAAGCATCAATAGATACACTTCCAATTAGGTCTGCTAAATAGGATAATTTATAAGACTTAAGCAACAAATAAGTCCCATAAGCACTCATAAATTGTGTACCGTTTAATAACGCTAAACCTTCTTTAGATAATAATGTAATAGGTTGCCAATCAAATTGTTTTAAGACCTTTTCAGCCTCTAATATCGCTCCTTTAAAAGTAACTTTACCTTTTCCAATTAACGGTAAAGACATATGTGCTAAAGGCGACAAATCTCCAGATGCACCTAAAGAACCTTGAGTATAAACTAAAGGTAATATATCGTTATTATAAAAATCTATTAAACGTTTGACTGTTACTAATTGTACTCCTGAATGACCATAACTTAAGGATTGTATTTTTAATAAAAGCATTAATTTTACAATAGGTTCTGGTACTAAATCTCCAGTCCCACAAGCATGAGACATCATTAGATTTTCTTGTAACTTTGTTAAGTTTTCATTACTGATCTTAACATTATATAACGATCCAAAACCTGTATTTATACCGTAAATAGGTCTCGTCTCTGATTTTAGTTTTTCATTTAAATACGTACGACATTCATTGATTTTATCAACAGATTCTGAAGATAACTCCAATTGCTTTTGTTCTAAAATTATAGATTGAATTGTTGCTAAATCTAAAGATTTTGAGGATATAATGTGAGTTGTATTCATTTGTATTTTTTGTCTGGTCAAAAGTCATCATAACTTAAATAATATGCAAGTATTTGTTAATAATTAAACAAATACTTTAAAACTTGTATTATTCTATATATTTTTGAGAAAATAAAAATTTAAATAATGAAAAAACTATTAGTTTGCTTAGCAGCTTTATCTATCGTTGCTTGTAAAAAAGAAGCTCCAAAAGATTACGCCACTTTTTCTGGTAAAATAGAAAATAAAAACAGCGATTCTTTGTTTGTATACCAAGGTCGAGACTTTAAAAAAACAATTAAAGTAATGGAAGATGGTACATTTAGTGATACTTTAAAAGTAACTACTGGTGTTTTTGGAATTTACGATGGTAAAGAGCAAACAACTGTATTTTTAGCAAACGATATGGATTTAAAAATGACTTTAGACGCAAAAATGTTTGACGAGTCAATTAAATTTAGTGGTAAAGGTGCTGAAAAATCTACTTTCTTAGTGGATAGAATTAAATTTGAACAAGATTTAGTAGATGTGGAAGCTTTAAAAAATCTTGAAGCTTCAAATTTAGATGCTAGTTTAGAGGATATTAAAACTAAAATGCTTGCTTATTATGACAAAAATGAAGCTATAGATTCTACAATTATTTCAGAAGCTAGAAAGCAAGTAGATCCAATGTTAAAAGGATTAAAAGGTTATGTTTTAAGTGGTATTAAACTTAAGGAAGAATTTCCTGCAGGATCACCATCTCCTACTTTTGAAAATTATGAAAACTACAAAGGTGGTACAACCTCTTTATCTGACTTAAAAGGTAAATTTGTGTATATAGATGTATGGGCAACTTGGTGTGGTCCTTGTATCGGAGAAATTCCTTCATTAAAAGCTTTAGAAAAAGATTACGAAGGTAAAAACATTGCTTTTGTTAGTTTATCTACTGATGATGGTAGAGGTTATAGAGCAGATAGTAAAGAGGAATCTTTTAAATTATCTAAAGACGGTTGGAAAAAGATGATTGAAGAAAAAGAAATGGGAGGCATTCAATTATTTGCAGATAATGCTTTTGAATCTGACTTTGTTACAGGTTATAAAATTAACTCTATTCCAAGATTTATCTTAATCGATCCAAACGGAAATATTGTTAATGCTGATGCACCAAGACCTTCTTATCCAAAAATCAAAGAATACTTTACGTCTATGGGTATTTAATCCTAAGTACAATTATTTTATAAAAAAAGCGAACTTTTCAGTTCGCTTTTTTTATGCTCTAATTTATTTACTTTTATTTTTTTGAATCGCTATCAGCATTTTCTATTTCTGGTTGCTCTGGTTGTTTAAACAAATCTAGGTAAGCTAATGGAATACCTTCAATAACATGACTTGCTATAAAACTTTGATACCCTAAATCCTCTACTAATAAATCTGCAGATTTACCATGTAAATACACTCCAAATATAGCTGCTACTAATGGATCATAACTTTGAGCTATTAATCCAGAAATTATACCTGTTAAAACATCTCCTGTTCCTGCTGTTGCCAAGCCTGGATTCCCTGTTGCATTAACATATAATTTATCTTGATAAACAGTTATAGTATTTGCTCCTTTAATTATTATAATACATTTATACTTTTTAGAAAACGCCTTGGTCTTTTTAAGTTTATCAAATTCATCTTTCCATTTCCCAACCAATCTTTCTAACTCTTTAGGATGCGGAGTTAAGACCGTGTTTTCTGGTAAAAATTTTAATAACGCTTTCTTTTTAGCTAATATATTAATTCCGTCTGCATCAATAACTAAAGGTGTTTTATTGACTTTTAAAAATGCTTCAAAAGCATCAATTGTCTTAACATCTGTCCCTACACCTACTCCTAACGCAATGACATTAGGTTGTATATCAAATGCTATGGATGTGATTATTTCTTCATCTGCATCTGTAATAACCATTGCTTCTGGAAAACCAACTTGCAATGGTATGTAACCACATTTAGGCGTATAAGCTGTTACTTTTCCTGCTCCAATTGCAAGTACACCTTGACTAGCTAAAGTAACAGATCCTATTTTTCCGTAACTACCTCCAATAACTAAAACATGTCCAAAACTTCCTTTATGACTGTATTTTTCTCTTGGCTTATATAACGGTAAGACTTCATTTTTTCCAATTAATTCCGCTTCGGTTGGTGTGGTGTAAAGATATTCTGGATCAATACCAATGTCTAAAACTTCCCATTGTACAGTGTATTTTGCGGTTTCAGGCAAAAAGAAAACTAATTTAGGAGTCTGAAAACTTAAAGTGTAACCAGCATTTACCACACACTCTGCATCCACAGGTGCTGTATCTGTAGCCAAACCAGAAGGTATATCTATTGATAATACAAAAGCTTTTGTAGCTCTAAAATAATTAAATAATTGCTTAATCCAACCTTCCACAGGTCTGTTTAAACCTATACCAAAAATAGCATCTACTATTATATCTTTTTCATTTATAGCAGGTAATTCACTAGCATCATTTAATAAAACAGGCCAATCTTTGGTGGTGCTTTTTATGCGTTCGTAGTTATTTAAAAAATCTTTAGAGCGTGTTGTACTATGGTTAACAATATAAGTTTTTACATTATACCCATGAGTTGTCAAGTGCCTTGCAACGACTAAACCATCACCTCCATTGTTACCTATCCCACAAAATACGTGAATTGGAACCTGTGCACCTTGCATACGCATATGCAACCAATTAAAGATTTGCGTTCCTGCACGTTCCATCAAATCTGTAGATGTAATACCTTGTTTTTTAGCAGTTAAAGCATCACCTTCATAAATTTGTTCTTTCGAAAATATTTTCATTTTAATAATATATTGGCTAATAATTATCAATCTCGCAAAAATTGACGTTTAGTTTTTTTGATAAAAGTAAAAGTAATACATTTGATAGGTATAGATGCATAAAATGAAAAAAAGACATACTATTTTTACGTTAATTATGACCATTACCCTTTTGGGTTAATAGCTATATATCCTTCCGTTTGGGTAGTTTTTTAACTACAATTCCTATCTTAAATTAATTTGAAATGAAAGTATTAAAATTTGGAGGTACCTCTGTAGGTACTGCTCAAAACATAAAAAAAGTTATAGCTATTCTTCAAAAAGAATCTCTATCTAGTCCTATAGTGTGTGTTGTATCTGCTGTTGGTGGTATCACTGACAAATTGTTACAAGCAGGTGAGTTAGCTAAACAAAAAGACAAAAGTTATCTAACTGTTTTTGAAAAAATTAAAAGCATTCATTTTAAAGTTATTGAAGGCTTAGTTAATAATCCTAAGTCTATTTTAAAAGAAGTTGATGCAACGTTTGAAAACTTAAAACAACTATTAAATGGTATTTATTTAATTAATGAGTTGTCTCCTAAAACATCTGATAAATTAGTAAGTTATGGCGAATTATTGTCGTCATTTATAATTGCAGAAGTCATGGAAGACTTAAACCTAAATACGGTTTTAAAAAATAGCCAAGAGTTAATAATTACAAATAATAACTTTACAAAAGCTGAAGTCAATTATGATGTAACTAATAAAAATATCGTAGATTATTTTAATAAAGCTAATCAACTTATTACAATTTTACCAGGTTTTGTTTCTAAATCACAAAGTGGAGAAACAACAACTTTAGGTCGTGGTGGATCAGACTTTACAGCTGCTATTGTTGCTGCAGCATTAAAAGTAGACCAATTAGAGATTTGGACAGATGTTAGTGGTATGTACACCACAAATCCAAAGCTAGTAAAACAAGCATATCCAATAGCTAATTTATCTTATCAAGAAGCTATGGAATTATCTCACTTTGGTGCTAAGGTTTTATACCCTCCAACGGTCCAACCTGTTTTAAATCTATCAATTCCAATACATATCAAAAACACATTGCATCCAGAAGCTTTTGGGACTATTATTTCTAATCAAAAAAAGGAAAGTCATCTAACGGTTAAAGGGATTAGTCATATTGACAATGTTGCCTTATTAACATTGGAAGGTAGTGGTATGGTTGGTATTCCTGGGTTTTCAAAACGATTGTTTGAAACCTTAGCTAACGAGAAAATAAACATCATATTTATTACACAAGCGTCATCAGAACATTCTATTTGTTTTGGAATAGATGTTAGTAATGCTGAACAAGCGGAACAAAACATAAACACAGCTTTTGAATACGAAATTTCGCTGCATAAAATTAATCCAATAATTGTTGAAAAAGGATTATCCATTATAGCGTTAATTGGTGATAACATGAAGAGTCACCAAGGTATTAGCGGAAAACTTTTTAGTACTCTTGGAAAAAACAATATTAATGTTAGAGCTATTGCACAAGGCGCTTCAGAAAAAAACATCTCTGCAGTTATTAATCAAAGTGATGTTAAAAAAGCATTAAATAGTTTACACGAGCGTTTCTTTGAAGTCAATACTAAACAATTAAATGTGTTTATTACAGGAATAGGAAATGTTGGCGAAAAACTAATTGATCAAATCAAACAACAACATAACTTTTTAAAAAAGAATCTAAAATTAGATGTCAAAATTGTTGGAATGTCTAACTCCAGAAAAATGATTTTTAATCCTAACGGAATAGATTTAAATAATTGGACAGAACCGTTTCATCATGCAGACAAATCTAGTATAGAAGGCTTTTATCAAAAAGTAATAGAGCTTAATCTTAGAAACAGCATTTTTGTGGATGTTACCGCAAATAAAGACGTCGCTTCCGTTTATGAAAACTACTTAAAACAAAGTGTTGCTGTTGTTGCTTGTAATAAAATAGCTTGTTCGGACAAGTATGCAAACTATAAAAACTTACAAGATTTATCATTAAAATATAATGCACCTTTTTTATACGAAACTAATGTTGGTGCAGGTTTACCTATCATAAACACACTTAACAATTTAGTTGCATCTGGAGATAAAGTAATTAGTATACAGGCGGTTTTGTCTGGTAGTTTAAACTTTGTGTTTAATAATTTTAGTGATAAAAAGAATTTTCATGACACGGTAAAACAAGCGCAATTTGAAGGCTATACAGAGCCTGATCCTCGTATTGATTTAAGCGGAATTGATGTGGCTAGAAAAATATTAATTCTGGCACGTGAAAATGGAATTCCGATGGAAATTGAAGATATTACAAACGATTCATTTTTAACTGAAGCCAATTTGAATAGCGACTCAGTTGACGATTTTTACGATACTTTAATTAATGACGAAGCACATTTCCAAAAACTATATGCTTCGGCTACAGCCAACAAATGTCAGCTAAAATATGTTGCCGAATATAAAAATGGAAAAGCAAAAGTAGGCTTACAAGAAGTACCAGAAGGACATCCTTTTTATAACCTTGAAGGAAAAGATAACATTGTTATGTTTTACACACAACGCTATCCAGAACAGCCTTTAATAGTCAAAGGAGCTGGAGCTGGAGCGGATGTGACTGCTTCCGGATTATTTGCAGATATTATCAGAATAGGCAATAAATAAGGCATATCATAGTCGGTAATTAGTAAAAATAGTACCGCTTTCGCGGAAATTATAAAAAGGAGTTTTAAATGAACGAAATCAAAATATTCTCGCCAGCCACAGTCGCTAACGTCTCTTGTGGATTTGACGTCTTAGGCTTTTGCTTAGATACTATTGGTGATGAAATGGTGATTAGAAAAACCAATGAAAAAGGAATCAAAATAACCAAAATTGTTGGTGCAGACCTTCCTTTTGAAACAGATAAAAATGTTGCTAGTGTTTCGGCTTTAGCCTTATATAATCACGCTAATCCTGATTGTGGATTTGAAATAGAGATTTATAAAAACATAAAACCAGGAAGCGGAATTGGAAGCAGTTCTGCTAGTGCAGCCGGAAGTGTATTTGCTATAAATGAGTTGTTAGGTAGACCATATAACCAAACCCAATTAACAGATTTTGCTATGAAAGGTGAAGCTTTGGCTAGTGGATGCGAGCATGCTGATAATATTGCTCCTGCCCTATTTGGCGGTTTTACATTAGTAAAAAGTACATCGCCTTTACAAGTATTGCAATTGCCAACGCCTGATGATTTATTTGTGACTATTATCCATCCACAAATTGAAGTTAAAACCTCTGAAGCGCGTGCTATTTTACCACAACAGATTCCGTTGCAAAACGCCATCACACAATGGTCTAACGTTGGTAGCTTAGTCCATGCTTTACATACTAACGATTATAATTTGCTTAGCCAATCTTTAACAGATGTGGTTGTGGAGCCTTACCGAAGTCAATTAATTCCTCATTTTAATTCGGTTAAAACCGAAGTTATAAAAGCAGGCGCTTTAGGTACTGGAATTTCAGGTTCGGGACCATCGATATTCGCTTTGTCAAAAAGTAAAGAAACTGCTGAAGCTGTAGCCAAAGCAATGACTACTATTTATGCAAAAACGGACATTAAGTTTAATACTTATGTATCTAAAATTAATACAGAAGGCATGAAAATATTAAGTTAATTATCATTATTAATAAATAAAAAATCTAAAACAGATTACCAAGTCCTTTGTTTACGCAAAGTCAAACAAAATAAAAAAATGAACTACTACTCATTAAACCATAAAGCACCAAACACAACATTTAAAGATGCTGTTGTAAAAGGATTAGCGCCAGATAAAGGATTGTATTTTCCAGAAAATATTACGCCTTTACCAGCTTCATTTTTTAAAAATATAGACCATTTAAGTTACAATGATATTGCATTTGAAGCCTTGCAACAATTTGTGAGTCCAGATATACCAAAGGATGTTTTAAAAACTATTATTGCTGAAACCTTATCGTTTGAATTCCCTGTAATAAAACTGAATGATAACATATCAACATTAGAGTTATTTCATGGACCAACTATGGCTTTTAAAGATGTTGGAGCCCGTTTTATGGCACGTTGTTTAGGTTATTTTAATAAAGACAATGCCAATCAAGTCACAGTATTAGTAGCCACTTCTGGAGACACAGGAGGTGCTGTTGCTAATGGATTTTTAGGTGTAAAAGGTGTGAATGTTGTTATTTTATATCCTTCAGGAAAAGTAAGCGATATTCAAGAAAAACAATTGACAACCTTAGGTCAAAACATTAAAGCTTTGGAAGTTGATGGTGTATTTGACGATTGCCAAGATATGGTTAAGCGTGCTTTTTTGGATGATACATTAACAAGTAAAATGCAATTAACATCTGCAAATTCTATTAACGTAGCACGTTGGTTGCCACAGCTACTCTACTTTATGTTTGCATACAAACAATTACACAAAACACATAAAGAGATTGTGTTTTCTGTCCCAAGCGGTAATTTTGGAAATGTATGCGCAGGAATGATGGCACAACAATTAGGCTTACCAATTAAACACTTTATTGCGTCTAATAACCAAAATAATGTGGTTACTAATTACTTAAAAACGGAACAATACACGCCAAAACCATCAGTACAAACCATTAGTAATGCTATGGATGTTGGTAATCCGAGTAACTTTGTCCGTATTCAGGAAATCTATAAAAACAACTTTAGCGCATTAAAAGAAAACTTATCATCTTTTAGCTTTACAGATGAGGAAACAAAAGCGGCTTTAAAAGAGATTTTTAACCAATATAACTACGTTGCAGACCCACATGGAGCTGTTGGTTATTTAGGATGTAAAACCTATTTAAAAACGCATCCTAAAGCACATTGCGTGTTTTTAGAAACAGCACATCCAACTAAGTTTTTAGATGTTGTTGAAGACGTCATTAAAGAAAAGCAAGTTTTACCACCACAAATTGAGGCGGTAATGGACAAAACGAAAGTAGCCACTAAAATAAGTGATTACGAAGGTTTAAAGTCGTTTTTATTGGCCTAATATTGACGGTTTTAATTAGTTTTATAGTCTAAAATCAAACACGACAATGACATTTGTACATGATCATATTGCTTTATCTGTAAAGGATGTTAACTCATCGGTTAATTTTTATCAACGTGTTTTTAATTTAAAAGAAATTGAAAATACTGCTTCTACTTCCAAAACTAGATGGTTAGCACTTGCGGATCAAAAGCAAATCCATTTAATACCTAGACCAGAACTGGAGGTTAAAACCAATAAAGCGGTTCATTTTGCTCTGGCAACACCTAATTTTGATGCTTTTGTAAACCACCTTAAAAGTTTAGATATTTATTATTCTGATTGGCGCGATACACCTAAAAAAGATTATGTGCGTGATGACGGTGTCCAACAAATCTACTTTCAAGATCCAGATGGTTATTGGATTGAAGTAAACAATGCAGAATAAGTAGCGTAATTTTAAACTAAAAAAAGCTACCAAATGGCAGCTCTTTTTTATAGTTTGGATTAAAGCTTAATGTTTATCCATTAACTTTTGAGACCGTATTTAATGCATCACCAATTAAAGTTTCTCCTTTTAAAATCTCGAATGTAGCATTATTTGCCACATCATCATTTAATGATCTTACTAAAGTTTGCGCAACATCGTTTCTACTAATCTCTCCACTTTTATTTAGCTTTGTTTTTAATTGTATTTTGTTTGTTAATTCTCCGTTAGTTAGGGATCCTGGTCTTACAATACTATAATTTAATCCGCTAGACTTTAAATACTCATCTGCATTGTGTTTAGCTTTTAAGTAATCTTGTAATTGCTCGGCTTTTTCTGGTTGATCTGCTCCCATAGAGCTTAACATAACAAATTTTCTTACCTTATATTTATTTGATGCATCGATCATTCGTTTAGCACCTTCTTGATCTACTTCCACTACTTTTTTTCCTCCAGAACCTGCAGCAAAAACAACTTTATCAATAGTTTTATTAAAAGCACCAGAAACATCCTGCTCTAAATCGGCTAAAACTGTTTCGATATTTTTAGCTTTAAAATATGGGATTTGCTCTTCCTTTCTAACCATTGCAATTGGGTTAAAATATTGAGATTGACTTAAAAGATTTACTATTTTTTTTCCTGTGGTACCATTTGCACCTGCTACTAATATATTTTCCATACTTAAAGATAACCGCTAATTGCTTGCTTACCAAAAAACAAACATTGGTTTAACTTTAGTTTAATAGAATAAACACGGTTATTTAAGCTTATATTAATTTTTTTAACATTTGAACTTATCAATTATAATATCGATCTTATAAAAAATAATAACTTCAAAATATCAAATATGACTATAAATAATAAATTAATTAGCAAAGGATTTATCCTTGCTGGTGTAATGAATAGCTCAGTATTACTTTTTTCTAGAGGTTTTACCAACAAGACTATTAACGCTTACGATCCAGATGTAATGTCCAATTTTGGTATGTTGATGATTTTAATTTGGGGATTAGCTTATATATCTATTGCGTATAAATTTCAGAATGTAAAATGGTTAGTTTTTGTTTTTGCTATTGAAAAATTAATTTATGGTAGTGTTTGGTTACAATGGATGACAACTAATGATGTTAGCATAATTTACGATAAAGATAAAATGGCTGGCATATTTTACTCTATATATGGACTAAACGATTGGTTGTTTTGTGTTTTCTTTTTATATGTTTTTATTAGATTATTAAAACAACAATAAAATTAAAGACTACTATTTTATAACATATTACTTAGCTAAAATAATGTCGTATCTTTGCCTTCACTTTAAAATTAAATGTTTTAATGACAGAAATAGACTTTGCGCTTAACCAAAAACAAGATACCGAAATCATAGAATTGGTAGGTACTGTGTTATGGAACAAAGCCAGTGAAGTTAATAGTTTTGAACAACTTTCTGAACCCGAAAAAACGTTTGTTTACATTGATATTTTTGAAGGTGAATTAAATAATGGTGGATTGTTTGACTTTTTTTACAATACATCTGGAGCTTTTGCCCATCAAGTATTGGATGCTTATCAAGCAATTGGTGCTGAGGAATCTGCTACAATTGTAAGTCAAGCTATAGCCTTGTTTCCTGAGTTACCAGTATCCAAAGACCTTTTTATTAGAAGACAATTGATGTCTAATTTAAAGCATACTGTATTAGCTGAATGGGAAAAACTTGAGTCACAATTTTTTAATTCTGAAGAAGCTATTGTAACCATACTAATTGCTTACATTACAATTAATAAAACCTATTTTGAATATTAACATGGTATATTCCGCAACACCTTTCTATCTTATGACTTTACATGTCAAAACTACCCAAAGCGCATAAATTTGTTGATCTTTCTGATTATGGAAGACCAATAGCAAGACATATTGCAAATCGTTTAAAGCACACCAATTTTACTCCTGTACATGTTACCTTAGCCTTTATAATTTCAGGCTTAATAGCTATTTATTGTATTATTGAAAATCTATATTGGTTAGCTGCATTTTTTTTAATACTTAAATCTATTTTAGATGCTGCAGATGGTGAGTTAGCTAGAATAAAACAAACACCTTCTTATACTGGACGCTACTTAGACTCGGTTGCAGATATTATTTTAAATGCAATTATATTTAGTGCCATTTGGTATGTTACTAATACTTCAATCTGGCTTACTATTATAGCTTTTTTAGGAGTCCAATTACAAGGTACTTTATATAATTATTATTATGTAATTTTAAGAAATAAGTTTGAAGGTGACACCACAAGCCGCATTTTTGAAACCAAAACACCTACAGCCTTAGCTGGTGAGAAGCAAAGCAACGTAAATATTCTTTTTAAATTATACAAAATACTTTATGGTGGATTTGACAAAACTATTTACTTTTTGGATCCAAGAGCTGCTTATGGAAAGGTGTTTCCTAAATGGTTAATGACAAGTATATCTACTTTTGGATTAGGATTTCAGTTATTACTAATTGCTTTATTTTTAGTCTTACAGTTAAAACACATGATTATTCCCTTTTTTGTAGGATATTCTGGAATGATATTTATCTTTATTGCTATTAGAAAAGGCTTTTACAAATAAAAACAGCACTTAAAAAAGTGCTGTTATGCTTTATAAAGTTGTTACTGTATTTTTATCTGACTTGTTACTATATACATAGGTATATAACCACATAAGTGTAAAAGACGGAATGATATCTAAACCTGGTAAAGCTTCTTCTATAAAAGAAAAAACTGCTGCTATCCTACCTGTTCTTCCTTTATACAATTTAGTCATTAACCAAGCAGATGCTGGAGCCCATACGATATCTGCAAACTCTCCTATTCCAGGAATAATAAAGGAAACATAGCCTAAGGCATCAAAGATTAATCCTAAAAATAGTTTTGTGTACTTGTTTGTGTTATTAAAATTCATTGATATTATTTTGTAATTCTATTTTAAATAAAGCAAATAGTATTCCAAAAATCTAACTTAATTTAGTACTGATCAGGTTTAAAAACTCTGTGCGTGTTTCAATGTTTTCAAAAGCACCTCTAAAACCTGAGGTTGTTGTTACACTATTTTGTTTTTGTACACCTCGCATTTGCATACACATGTGACTAGCTTCAATAACTACAGCAACGCCTTCTGGTTTTAAAGTGTCATTTATGCAATCCAATATCTGATGTGTCAACCGCTCTTGCACTTGCAATCGTCTAGAAAACACATCTACAATACGTGGCAACTTACTTAATCCAACAATGTGTCCATTAGGGATGTATGCAATGTGTGCTTTACCAAAAAAAGGTAATATGTGATGTTCGCAAAGCGAATAAAACTCGATATCTTTTACAATAACCATATCGTTGTACTCTTCTTTAAACATGGCTCCTTTTAGGATATTAGCTGCATCTTGATTATAACCTTGCGTTAAAAACTGCATGGCTTTTGCAGCACGTTCTGGTGTTTTTATTAAACCTTCACGAGTGGTATCTTCACCTAAATCTTCAATAATATTTTTATATCTGTTTTTGACATCATCTGTCACTTTGATATTGTACTCTTCAAATTTTTTATAGGGCATTTTTTGAACTATTTTCTTTTAATTTATTACTGTAATAGGTTTTCAATTTAGTGATTTTTGGGTCGATTACAAACTGACAATACGATGCTTCTCTGTTTCGGTCGTAAAAGGTTTGATGTTCTGCTTCAGCTATATAAAAAGGACCTAAAGCGGTAACCTCTGTAACCACCTTGTTTTCAAACACTTTTTCGTTTTCTAAAAACTGAATAAAGCCTAAAGCCTCTTCTTTTTGTTGTTCAGAATTATAAAAAATTGCAGACCTATACTGTGTTCCAATATCGTGTCCTTGCCTATTTAACGTAGTTGGATCGTGAGTTGCAAAAAAGACTTCTAACAATTCTATATAACTAATCACTGTATCATCAAAAAATATTTGAATACCTTCTGCATGACCAGTTCTACCTGTTGTAATTTCGCGATATGCAGGATTTTTAATTGCTCCTCCTGTAAATCCAGAAACAACCTTTTCTACCCCTTTTAACCTTAAAAAAACTGCTTCGGTACACCAAAAACAGCCTCCAGCAAAAGTGGCTACTTTTAAATTTTCTTCTTTCATCTTATAAAAATAACTATTTCTGTTTAGCTAATGTCACTGAAAACTATAACAGAAGTGAGTTTTAACGTTTAATTATGAGTTTATTTTAACTTCAAAATTAGATTTGCATTTGGAAACTGTAACAAAGCAAAGTTTTATCTGTCTTTAATGCAGTAACAATCAACCAAAAAGCTAAATGAAACCTTTCTTTATTCTAATTTTCGCATTACTAGTATCTAATCAATTACTAGCCCAAGACAAAAAATTATATCAGATAAAACGTACAGAAATACCTGTAAAAATTGATGGCGTTTTAGATGATACTGCTTGGAAAGATGCACAAATTGCCACTAATTTTACCGAGTTTAAACCTGATGTTGGTGATAGTGCAGCAGCAAATAAAACAACCAAAGTCCGAATGACTTATGACGATTCTGGTATATACGTGTCTGCTTACTGTTATGACAATCCAGACGATATTATGCGTCAATTTACGCAACGTGATAATTTTGGACAGTCTGACTTTTTTGGTTTAATATTTAATCCAAATAACGATGCACAAAACAATACTGAGTTTTTTGTGTTTAGCTCAGGTACGCAAGCAGATGCTGTTGAAAGCCCAAATTATGGTGAAGATTTTGGATGGAATGCGGTTTGGGAAAGTAGTGTTCAATTAGTTGATGACGGTTGGATTGTAGAAATTAAAATACCGTATAGAGCATTACGTTTTACTCAACAGGAAGACCCAACTTGGGGTATTCAGTTTCATAGACACTATAGAAAAACGCGCGAACAAATGACGTGGAATCCTATTGATGTTACCAAAGGAAATATAGGTTTATATAATGCCGAACTAAAAGGAATTAAAAACATTACGCCACCTACTAGACTAAGCTTTTTCCCTTATGCTTCGGGATTAGTAAGTACATTTGATGGTGAGACTGAAAGCGATTTTGCTGCTGGTTTAGATATTAAATACGGAATTACAGAAAATATAACTTTAGATGCGACTTTAATACCTGATTTTAGTCAAGCAGGTTTTGATGACGTCCAATTAAATCTAGGTCCTTTTGAGCAACAATTTGCTGAACAACGTCAGTTTTTTACTGAAGGTGTAGACCTATTTAGTAAGGGTAATTTATTTTATTCTAGACGTATTGGAGATCGTCCTTCAGGAAGATTAAACCTTAATGATAATGAAACCATTGATGAATATCCAGAAAAAGTACAATTACTAAATGCTGTTAAAGTCTCAGGACGTACTAAAAACGGTTTAGGTATTGGATTTTTTAATGCTATAACTAAAAAAACAGAAGTGGATATTACCAATGTAGACTCTGGTGCTAAACGATCTCAAATTGTAGAACCATTGGCTAATTACAATATTATGGTATTGGATCAACAGTTTAATAAAAACTCGTCAGTAACATTAATCAATACTAATGTTACTAGAGATGGTGATTTTAGAGATGCTAATGTTACAGGTTTATTATTAGACTTAGTTAATAAGAAGAATACACATGGTGCAATTGCCGAAGTTAAAATGAGTACATTCAATGATGTTCCTGATACAGAAAATGGATATACTGCAAGATTTGGTGTTGGTAAAAATAGTGGTAAAATAAGATATAGTGTTACTTACGATTATGCAGATGAAAACTATGATATTAATGATTTAGGAATTTTATTTAGAAATAACTACAGTAACTACAATGCAGAAATTAGCTATCGTACGTTTGAGCCAACCAAAAACTTTAATAATACTTATTTTGGAACTTGGTTAAACTATAACCAATTAGCTAATCCAAATACGTTTACAGGTGCAAATACTGGTTTTAACTTTGATGCTCAGACCAAAACGTTACATAACCTTGGTATTAATGGAAATTGGAATTTTGGAAAACAATATGACTATTTTGAACCACGTAACGGTTTTGATAGCTATTTTGTAACAGAAAATTATGCACAATCTAATATGTATATTTCTAGTAACTATAATTTGTTTTTTGCATTGGATGCTAATCTAGGATATGGTCGTTTTTTTAATGATGATCGTAAAAACTTTAATAACATTTGGTTTGGACTAAATCCACGTTTTAAATTTAATGACAAATTTTTAATGGTTTTAGGTTTTGATTATGATAATTATACTGCTGACAGAGGTTATGTTAATGGACAAGAAGTGAATGATGAAATTATTTTTGGTCAGCGTGACAGAATAGATATGACAGCCAGTATATCTGGTAGTTATAACTTTAATTCGTTTAATGCTTTAACATTAAGTTTTAGAAACTATTTAAGTACTGTTACTTATGATGATAGCATGTATACTTTACAAAGCGATGGCTCATTAAACAGATCTGACATATACACTAAAGACAATATAAGTAGCGATTCTGATTTTGACCCAGATATTAATTTTAATACTTGGAATTTAGATTTAAGTTATACATGGCAGTTTGCTCCTGGTAGCCAACTTACAGCGTTGTATCGAAACCAAATTTTTAATTTTTCAAATAACTCGGAAGCTGGTTTTTTTGACAGTACAGAAGACTTATTTAAGCAAGAACAACGTAATACTTTTTCTTTAAGAATGGTTTATTTTATAGATTATAACGATTTAAAAAAAGTTTTTCAAAGAAAAAGCTAAAACAACTTAAAGTTGCCTAATACGTTATAAAGTGGTAATTTCCGTACTTTATATTAGACTATGATTAAAGCAAAAAATATACATAAATATTACGATGATTTACACGTTTTAAAAGGTGTAGATGTACATATTAAAAAAGGTGAAATTGTATCCATAGTTGGCGCTTCTGGTGCAGGAAAAACAACATTGTTGCAAATTTTAGGAACCTTAGATTTTATTGAAAATAAAACCGAAAGTCAACTAACAATAAACGGTAAAGAAATTACAGGTTTATCAGAAAAGCAATTGGCACAATTTAGAAATCAAAATATTGGATTTATTTTTCAATTTCATCAATTATTGCCAGAGTTTACTGCTTTAGAAAATGTTTGTATTCCAGCTTTTATAAAAGGAACTAGCAAATCTGATGCAGAAAAACGTGCTAAGGAGCTACTTGATTTTTTAGGACTATCTCATAGATACAACCATAAACCAAACGAATTGTCTGGTGGAGAGCAACAACGTGTTGCTGTAGCAAGAGCTTTAATAAACAATCCAGAGTTAATCTTTGCAGATGAGCCTTCAGGGAATTTAGATAGTGAAAGTGCCGAAAATTTACATAATCTATTTTTTAAACTGCGTGATCAATTTGGACAAACCTTTGTAATTGTTACTCACAATGCAGACTTAGCTAATTTGGCTGATCGTAAATTAACAATGGTAGATGGAAAAATAGTTTAAAATATGATTATACTTTTTAAATCTGTTTTGAATTTCATTAAAAATCCGCGTTTAAAGCCTTTAAAACATGCTACTTTTAAGCAAAAATTGGGATTGGTATTACAATGTATACCACTTTGCATTATGCTTGGTTTAGGATTTGGTCTATTAACTATTATATTAGAAGCTTTAGGTCTTTACAGTTCTGATTCACACTCTATAAATAAATTATTAGAAGAGCAATCTAAAATCAATATTATACTAAGTGCTGTTATATTAGCTCCTGTTCTTGAAGAATTAATCTTTAGAGGTCCTATGACCTTATTTAATAAAAAATATTTTAAGCTAGGCTTTTACATGCTTACTATTATATTTGGTTATGTACATATTTTTAATTTCGAAGTAACACCTCAAATACTATTATTGTCTCCACTATTAATAGCTCCACAATTAGTGGTAGGATCAGTATTTGGTTATGTACGTGTACGTTTAGGATTAATCTATTCTATGTTTTTACATGCTAGTTACAACGGGATTTTAGTAATTCCGGCTGTATTATTCCTAGATAAATGATTTAAAAATGAAAAATTCAATCACTTTTTTTATACTGCTGGTAACAATAATAGTTAGCGCGTGTAAATCGCAAAAAGTAGATTTTTCAGACCGTTATAAATCAGAAACTCTAGCTGTTTTAAACCAAGCGTTTTTTCCTCAATTTGATAATCAAGGATTAAATTATAGGCAAATACACGAAGTAGTTAGCAGTTATAATTACAAGCGACAATTACCCTATTTTATTAAAAAAATTAATGATTCATTTGCTAGTAGTGATTTTGATAATCACTTAAAGGTTACATTTAAAAACTGGAAAGTTCTACCTATAAAAAATGTAAAAATTATTGACTCAAATGCCATTAATACTTTGGATCAACTAAAGTATACAATGCTAGAAGCTGAAGATAATTATAACGCTAATAATGCTGCTGTCAATTTAAAAGTCTACCAAGATGCTTTGCATAAGTATAATTCAATAGCGGATCAATATACTTACCATAATTTATCAGTTCCTTTATTTAATAGTGATTTCACATATGCTATATTAATGTCCAAAACTATTATAAATGGTTATAACGACACAAGTAGAGCGCTTTTTGAATTTAAGAAGATAAACAATACTTGGGTTATAATAGACAGTGATTTTAACCAAAATTAGGACGATAAATTTAGTTTGTCCAATTTTCAAACTTGATTTTAACTAAATTTTCAACATACAACCTTTAGATAATAGTACTTTTACTATTGACAAATAAAACATTAATAACAAAATAATTAATGACTAACAAAGAGTTAAAAGAATTTTTAGACGCTAAAGTAGAGCTATATAACAAACCCGATTTTATTGATAGTGACCCAATACAAATTCCGCATTTATTTAGTAAAAAACAAGACATAGAAATTGCTGGTTTTTTAAGTGCTACAATTGCTTGGGGAAATAGAAAAAGTATAAATACTAATGCTCATAAAATGATGCAATTATTAGATCAAGCACCTTTTGATTTTGTAATGAATCATGAACCATCAGATTTAAAAAAATTAGAATCGTTTGTACATCGCACATTTAATGGTTTGGATTTTATAACTTTTATAAAAGGTTTACAACATATTTATTTAAAGCATGACGGTTTAGAAGCTGTGTTTAAAAAACATGCCGAAAAGGATAGTTTGCAAAAGTCTATACATAATTTTAAGCATGTTTTTTTTGAAATAGAACACCTACAACGAACACAAAAACATATTAGTGATCCTTTAAAAAATAGTGCTGCAAAGCGTATCAATATGTTTTTAAGATGGATGGTAAGACCTAATAATACAAACGTAGATTTAGGGATTTGGACTAGCCTATCTCCTGCCCAACTATCATGTCCTTTAGATGTCCATTCTGGTAATGTGGCTAGAAAATTAGGATTATTACAACGAAAACAAAATGATGGCAAAGCATTAGCCCAATTAGACGCAAGTTTAAGATTATTAGACCCTAACGATCCTGTAAAATATGATTTTGCATTATTTGGATTAGGTGTTTTTGAAAAATTTTAATCTTTTAAAACTAAAATATCATTATTTTCGTACATACATTTTCAAAATGTAAGTAGAACTATCCATTTATGATTGTACCAGATTTTCCCAAAAACGAAATAGAACGCTTATCCGAAGTTAAAAAATATAAGATTTTAGACACCTTACCAGAAAGTGATTTTGATAATATAACAAGTTTAGTTGCGACTATTTGCGAAGTGCCAATTTCTTTAATTACCTTACTTGATACAGACCGCAATTTTTTAAAATCTCATCATGGTTTAAATGTTCAAGAATCACCAAGAGACATCTCTTTTTGTGGACATGCTATATTACAAAGTCAAGATATTTTTGTGGTAGAAGACTCTAGAAAAGATAGTCGTTTTAAAGACAATCCATTAATAGATCAATTTAATGCTATATTTTATGCAGGTGTCCCTTTACGTAATAAAGATGGCTTAGCTTTAGGGACGTTATGTGTTTACGACCATGAACCTAGACAACTAACAGAAATTCAGAAAAAAGCCCTTATAACTTTAGGTAAACAAGTCATGAACTTATTTGATTTAAGATTAAATAATAGACTTTTAGATGAATCCAAAAAAGAGTTATTAGAGCGTAATGCTGATTTAAGCAAATTTGCTAGTCACGTGTCTCACGATTTAAAATCTCCACTAGCTAACATTATATCTTTAACTGCCTTTTTAAAGGAAGAAGAAGGTAATGTTTTTACTGAAGAATCTATTGATTACATTAATTATATTGAAGAATCTGCAGATTCTCTTAAAAATTATATTGACGGAATTTTAATACATTATAAAGCTAACGAGTTATTAAATGAAGATAAACAAACCATTGCCTTAAATGCGCTTTTTGAAGAAGTTAAACGCATACACCTGTTAGACGATTTACAATTTAAAACAAATACAAAAAACCAAAACATATTTATTAATAAAGCTGCTGTTACTCAAATTTTAATAAATTTAGTGGACAACGCTTTAAAATATAATAACAAACCAAATCCTGAGGTTATTTTAAACTATTCTGAAAATAAGAATTTTCATATTTTCTCTGTGACAGATAATGGAATTGGTATTGCGCAAGAGCAACAAAACGAAGTATTTAAATTATTTAATAACAATAATCAAACAGACGCAAAAGGTAATAAAGGGACTGGAATTGGATTGTTTACTGTAAAAAACTTAGTCAAAAAACTTAATGGTGATATTGTTTTAAAATCCCAAATTGGCATAGGTAGCACTTTTACCTTTACCATCTCTAAATAAAAAAAAGCCTAATCTTTCGATTAGGCTTTTTAAATATTTGAGTGATAAACTAAGATTTTTTCATTTGCTTCATAAGCTTTTTAGTCAAAGTCTCTTGATCTTTATAAAGCGTACCGCTCATTCCTAAGCATTGTCCATCCTTTAATTGTAAAGTTTTTTGGTCCACAATGTACGTACCATCACTTTTAACAATTGTTCCGTTATTTAATTTTAAATCTCCTTTTAATGGTGCGACACCATCTGCTGTGTAATGAAACACTTTACTATCTAAAAGTATAACGTAATTAGCATCTTCAATTTGTTTAGCGTCTTGAGCCATCATAGTATTGATTCCAAGAAAAACGGTAAATGCAATAAGAATTAATTTTTTCATTTTATATATTTTTAAGTTTAGCTAAATAATTTTATAATTAGTTGTAAATCATTCTCTAAGTTAAACATTTCAACTTTTATGCCAAACTTTTTATCAAATATTTAGCCTTTTAACCAAGCTTGTCTTACTGCTTTTTGTGCTTCTGTTGCATTAGCATCTTCGACTAATTTTGTTCCATTAGTATAAGACTGAGTTAATTTAGTTTTAATAACTATTTCTTCTCCTTTTCTATCTAAAACAACATTAATGTCTGTACCTGGTTGCCACATGTACATTGCAGTTAAAATTTGTTGTGCTGTAGCTAAAGTTAATTCTTTACCATCAACTGATTTTAAAACATCTCCTGGTAAAACACCATTGTCATTCCAAAAACTATTATCCTTAACAGCTTCGCTAAAAGGAATAGTCATTGTTACTCTATCTGGAGCAAAAATTAAAGTTCCGTCGTTTTGGATGTAGTTAGTTTTAACTTTTCCTGTATCTAAACTTAATCCTACTTTTTTAAAGTAAACAGAATAATCTATTGGTGTACCACCAACAACATGCGTGTTTAAAAATTCGCCAACACTAGGATAAGTCATTGCAGTAATTTCTTCTATTAACTTATCATCTTCAAAAGGTTTGTTTTTTCCGTATTTGTTAGATAATTCTTTCATTAATGATAAAATACCTCTGTTACCATTACTTTCTTCGCGTAAGATGATGTCAATACACATACCAATTAAGGCACCTTTCATGTATACATTATAGTACTGTGGTGCGTAAGGTTCGTCTAAAACGTTTTCACTCATTACCGTAAAACTCATGCTATCATCTAAGTTAGCTGAAGTTTGAATTTTACCTAGTATATCTCCATAAAACTCCTCCGAGTCAATTAAACCTTGATCCACTTGGAATAGTGTTGCAAAATATTCTGTTACACCTTCATACATCCATAAATGCTTAGAAAATGTTGGTTGGTTATAATCAAAATAATGTACATCTTCAGAATGTACACTTAATGGTGTAACAATATGAAAAAACTCATGAGATACTACATCAATCATACTTTCTGCTAAAGCTTCAAAAGGCATATCTTCTTCTAAAACTACTACAGTAGATGTGTGGTGCTCTAAAGCTCCAAAACCTTTTGGTGATTCTGGCTTACCTTCAGATAAATATAAATAGATATCGTAACGAGGTGTACTATTAACATCTCCTAAATATGTTTTTTGTGCTTGCATCATTTTTTGCATTACTTCTTTGATGCTTGCAGCACTATGCACTTTGTTTGGAGAATATACACTTAAAACAATTTTGATATCTCCAACCTGAAATTCTTCGACATCTAAATCACCATAAAACATTGGATTATCTGTAATATCAAAATAACGTGGTGCAAAATAACTTGATGTTGCTAATTTACCATCTTTACTTACTGTTTTTCCAGTTTCTTGTAAAGCAGACGTACGTTTAAAATCTGCAGGTGCAGTAACATCTAAACTATATTGGCTGTCTTTTAGGTTGTCAAAATAACCTATAAAACCATGTAAGTTTAACACGTAGTTAGTAGGCTCTATATTTGTTCCTGCTGGAGAAAAAGGAGCCTCTCCACCTATTCCACCTGTTACTTCTTGATCAAAAGTATCATTAGCATTGTAAGTAATATAATCTAATTGAGTAGCATTAGCAATAGTCCAAGTATTAGTGTCTACTTTAACTGTTGGCAACTCAGTACCCTTATAATCAAACGCTTTAAAGTCCTCTACATATTTTCCAAAATCACTTACAGAGTAAGTCCCTTGCACAACTCGAGGTAGTCTATACGTTACTGTTTGCTCTGTAAAACGTCCTGGATTAATTGTTACAGGTGCTTTGTCATTAAGTACTTTAGACAAATCAATAGAGGTTACAATTGGCGACTGAGACGCTAATTTGTCTGATGTTTTTGTGCTATTACATCCAACCAATAATAGTCCTGTTGCAATAGTTGTTACTAAAAGTTTTTTCATTTTTTATGTTTATTTGTTAATGGTCTTGTTTAGAAGACGCTCAAAAATAAAATTTGTTACACAATCTTGACACTAAGTTTTTGTTAAATTGTTAATTTTGAAATAGGCTTTATATAAATGCAATTATTATCTTTGACAAACTTTAAAATTAATGCAGTTTAAATATCCCGAACTTCTTTACGCGCTTTTCTTACTGCTTATTCCCATTATTGTTCATTTATTTCAGCTTAGAAAATTCCAAAAAGAGTATTTTACAAATGTTGCTGTTTTAAAAAAAATCCAATTACAAACTAGAAAAAGTGCAGTCATAAAAAAATGGTTAACACTGCTTACTAGACTATTGCTTTTAGCTGCTATAATTATAGCTTTTGCGCAACCTTTTACTTCAAAAACAGATACGTTTAATACTAAAAAAGAGATGGTTATTTATCTAGATAACTCCTTTAGTATGCAAGCCAAAGGAAACAAAGGCGAATTACTTAAACGCGCTATCCAAGATTTAATTGAAACCATTCCTGAAACCGAAACCTTGTCGCTTATAACCAACACAGATAGCTACAAAAATACCACTATAAAAGCACTAAAAAACGAGTTGTTGCAATTGGATTACTCCTCTAATCAACTAGCTTACAATGCAGCTTTATTAAAAGCAAAGCAATCGTTTTCTAATCAGGATAACACGCTTAAAAATGTGATATTTATATCAGATTTCCAGCAAAAAAATACAGACTTTAATATTGAGTCAGACTCAACATCTACTTTAAATTTAGTTAATTTAAAACCTGTAAATAAAGCCAATACAACCATTGATAGTGTATATGTATCTACTCAAGATGCTAATAATTTAGAATTAACGGTAGTTTTAAAAAACAATGATACAGCAACTAGTAATATTCCCGTTTCATTATACAATAATGATAATTTACTATCTAAGGCTTCAGTTGAAGTAAATGGGCAAGGTACTACAGTGTTTTCTATTCCTAATAATCAAATTATTAAAGGAAAAATTACCATTGATGACACACAATTACAATTTGATAATACCTTATTTTTTAATATTAATAAACCTACTAAAACAAACATATTAGCGATTAGTAACTCTAGTAGCAATTATTTAAGTAGAATTTTTACGGAAGACGAATTTAAATTCACTTCAATACAATCCAATGTATTAGATTATAGTTTATTTGATACTCAAAATTTAGTGATTTTAGATGAAATTGAAACGATACCAGAAAGCCTAACTACTGCATTAAAAGTATTTACGGACAATGGAGGTTATGTTGTTTTGATTCCTTCAGATAAAGGTAATCTTAAGGATTATAATACCTTCTTGCAACGTTTTAACACCACTCCTTTTGGAGATTTATTAACTACACAAAAACGTATTACTACCATAAATTATAGTCATCCATTATACACAAATGGTGTGTTTGAAAAACGCGTTGATAATTTTCAATATCCAAAAGTAGAACGTTACTATCCGCAAAATAATGTTAAAGCAACTAACGTTTTACAATTTGAAGACGGTAAATCCTTTTTGTCTCAAAACGGAAATTTGTATTTATTTTCAGCTCCAATAAACGATACCAATTCTAATTTTAAAAATATAAATTTAATTGTACCTACGTTTTATAACATTGCCAAACAAAGTTTAAATACAGGTACGTTATATTATACTATTGGACAAGATAATAATTACGATGTTGCAATTAATTTACAACAAGACGCAGTGCTAACATTAGTAAAAGGAGAAAACAAAATCATCCCAGAGCAAAATTATTTTAATAATAAAGTGGTTATTAAAACCAATGATTTACCAGAACAAGCTGGTGTTTACGATTTAAAAAATAAAACCGAAATCATCCAAAATGTAAGTTATAATTACGATAGGTCAGAAAGTGATTTAACCTATATTAACTTGGATAATTACAAAAACATCACTGTTAGCGACTCAATAGCTAATATTTTTGATTCAATAAATAACGATAGTAAAGTTAACCAATTATGGAAATGGTTTGTAATTTTGGCATTAGCTTTATTAATTTTAGAAATGCTCATCTTAAAATATTTTAAATGAACGTCTTAATAAAAACAGCAACAATAATTGATTCTTCAAGCCCTTTTCATAATCAGGTTTGTGACGTATTAATTCAAAAAGGAAAGATTAGTAAAATTGCTACAAGCATAGAAAATACTAACAATTATAAAACCATAAGTTTAGACAACTTACACCTATCTCAAGGCTGGTTTGATAGTAGTATTTGTTTTGGAGAACCAGGTTTTGAAGATCGCGAAACAATTGATAATGGTCTAAAAACTGCAGCTAAGTCAGGCTTTACAACTATTGCTTTACAGGCCAATACTTTTCCAATTATAGATACTAATGCCAATGTGGCTTTTGTACTTTCCAAAGCGCAAAATCAAGCAGTAACCTTGTTACCAATTGGTGCTTTAACTAAAAATAGCGACAGTGTAGATTTAGCCGAACTTTTTGATATGAAAAACGCAGGAGCTGTCGCGTTTTCCGATTACAAAAAGCCAATAACTAACCCTAATTTGTTAAAAATCGCATTACAATATGCCAGTAATTTTGACGGATTAGTATGCTCTTTTCCTTTAGAAACAAGAATTTCTGGTAAAGGTATTGTCAACGAAGAATTAACTAGTACTTCATTAGGCTTAAAAGGTAGTCCTAATTTAGCTGAAGCAATGCAAGTTGCTAGAGATTTGTTTTTGTTAGAGTATGCAGGCGGAAAGCTACACATACCAACAATTTCAACAGCAGAAAGTGTTGCATTAATAAGAGAAGCTAAACAAAAAAAGCTAGACGTTACCTGCAGTGTAGCCATCCATAATCTATGTTTAACAGATACTGTTTTGGAAGAGTTTGACACTAATTTCAAAGTTAATCCACCGTTAAGAATACAAAAAGATATTGATGCTTTAATTGAAGGTTTAAAAGATGGCACGATAGATATGGTTACAAGTGATCATAATCCAATGACCATAGAAGATAAAAAAGTAGAATTTGATCATGCTTCCTTTGGTACCATAGGACTAGAAAGTGCATTTGGCGCATTAAACACCTTATTTTCTACAAAAAAAACCATTCAATTACTTACAAAAGGTAAAGCAAGATTTGGTCAAAATAACAACACTATTGAAGAAGGTCAAATAGCTAATATAACGCTATTTAATCCAGATATTAAATACGCTTTCGCGGAAACTGATATTGTTTCAAAGTCAAAAAACAGTGCTTTTTTAGGACAAGAATTAAAAGGAAAAGCATACGGAATAATTGCAAATAACAAAATAGTATTATAATACAATGAACCAACAAACAATTGAAGAAGGCAAATCATTAGCTGTTTTAAGCTACCTAACCATAATTGGTAGCGTCATAGCAATAATAATGAATGGCGAAAAGAAAAATGACTTTACAAGTTTTCATAACAGACAAGGTTTAGGCTTATGTCTTTTATGGATGATTATTGGCTATTTTGTTAGTCAATTTGATAATATGCAAATCTCAATTGCTTTTTGGGTAAGCATGGGAGCACTTTTATTTTTAGGAGTAATGACTGCTATTAATGGAACAATGAAACCTATTCCTTTTGTTGGACCAATTTTTCAAAAACTATTTAAAGGACTTGGTAACTAATGGAAAACTTTAACCTACATCACATAACTAGACCATCGTCATTAAAAGACAATGCTCCACTACTAATCCTATTTCATGGCTATGGTAGTGACGAAAATGACTTATTTAGTTTTGCTGCAGAATTACCAGAAGAGCTTTTTATAATATCTGTGAGAGCGCCTTATCCAATGCAACCTTATGGTAATGCTTGGTATGCAATTAATTTTGATGCAGATCAGGGAAAATGGAGTGATAATGAGCAAGCAAAACAATCTAGAGATTTAATAGCTAATTTTATAGATCAGGCTACAGCTAATTATCCAGTAAATAAAAATAATGTATCCTTACTTGGATTTAGTCAAGGCTGTATTTTAAGCTATGCTGTTGCCTTAACCTATCCAGAAAAAGTAAACAATATCGTAGCTTTAAGTGGATATATAAATGAAGATATATTTGAAGTTAAAGAGGCTTCTGCCTATAACCATTTAAATTTCTATTGTTCTCATGGTACTGTTGATCAAGTAATTCCTGTGGATTGGGCTAGAAAAGCACCTAAATTTTTATCGGCTTTAAACATCAAAAACCAATTTAGCGAGTTTCCTGTGGGACATGGTGTAGCACCTCAAAATTTTTACGAGTTTAAAGATTGGTTGCAACACTTAATATAAAATTTTATCAAAAAATAAAAAGCCCAAATTAAACTTATAATTTAATTTGGGCTTTTCTGTTTAAACAACTTAATTTCTATCTAGTATAAAGTAAATAGTCTAAAACTTCAAATTCTATTTTTTTATCAGTTGTTACAAAGTACTTAATTAGTAATTCTCCCCAATAACTACCATCAGAAAAATCTGCAATAATCCATCTATGATTTAGCATTTTAATAGTATTAAACTGCATTTTTCTTCCTTCTGAAGCTGCAAAGGGTATTAAAGGATGGTCACCTTCAGCTTCATTTAATTTGTATAATTCGTTTTTGATATAAGGAATCATAACATCGCTATCCAATTTTTTATTATAAAAATAATCTTTAGCTTCTTGACTATATCTTAAATCAAATAATGTCAAATCAGATAATTCTTCGTTTTGAAGATTTAAAGAGTCTTGTAATATACCTGATCTCTCCTTAAGTTTTTCCATTCGTTTTGCACTGTCATCCAATATTTTTTTAGAATTTACATATTGAAACACCACAATTAGTGATGTAAAAATAAACAGGTACATAAAGATTTTGTTCTTCATTTTATATAAATAGTTTAAATAGTGATTTCTAGTTTGTCGTAAGCCAAAAACACATTTTCTGGCAGCTTTTGTTGTACTTCATCATGAAATCCTAATAAGTGACTAATATGTGTTAAATAGGCCTTTTTAGGTTTGATGATGTTAATAATCTCTAACGCTTGTTCTAAATTTAAATGTGAAATATGTTCTTTTTCTCTTAACGCATTTATAACCAAAACATCCAAATTTTTAAGTTTATCTAATTCAGAACTAGAAATGGTTTTAATATCTGTTAGATAAGCAAACTTGTCAAATCTAAAACCAAAAACCTGCAATGTATAATGTAAGCCATCAATAGGGATTATTGGCAAATTGTTAATTGTAAATGGTTTATTTGTAATGGTATTGACTGCTACAGTTGGTGCACCAGGATATCTGTTTGTTGTGGCAAAAACATATTCAAACCTTATTTTAAGTTGCTCAATAACACGTTTATGCGCATAAATTGGCAATTCGCCTTGTTTAAAACAAAATGGTCTTATATCATCTAAACCAGCTGTATGGTCTGCATGTTCATGCGTAAATAAAAGGGCATCAATTTTTTCCGGATTAGCATATAACATTTGCTGTCTAAAATCAGGACCACAATCTATTACAAACGTACTATCCTCCCATTCTATCATAACAGAAACACGTAAACGTTTGTCTTTAGGATTTTTACTTAAACATACAGGATGTGTGCTTCCAATTACTGGAATTCCTTGTGATGTTCCTGTGCCTAAAAATGTTATTTTCACTTAATGAATATTTCTCACAAAAATAAGTTATTTTTTTTGTTTGATATAGTTATTTGATACCTTTGTAAAACTTAACATCATAGGGATTTTTATATGGAAATTAGGCTAAAAGGAGATAAAGAATTTGAAAATATTCCCTCTTTAAAAGATAAAGCACTTCGTATTAATTTAAACGAAAATATTTACGGTACGTTTGCCGAAATAGGTGCAGGACAAGAAACTGTACGCCACTTTTTTAGAGCTGGAGGTGCCTCTGGGACTATTGCAAAAGCTATGTCTGCTTACGACAAAGATTTTAGTGATGCCATTTACGGAATTGAAAACGATAGACGTTATGTAACCGAAGCGCGTTTACGTAAAATGGTCTCTCATGAAATAAAACTTATTGAAGAGCGTATTGATCGTGAAAAAAATCCAAATAAGATGTTTTTCAGTTTTGCAAATACTGTGGCTACAATTGATTTTGCAAAAAAATACAAAGGTCATGGATGGGTTGGAATTAAATATCAAATAGATCCAGCTGAAGAAGAGTATAATGAGATTGTATTACACCTTCGATTTAAAGAAAATGATGCAAGATTGCAACAAGAGACTTTAGGTATTTTAGGGACAAACCTTATATATGGTGCTTTTTATAAGTATAATGAACCTAGAAAATTATTGCGTTATTTATATGACCATTTAGATAAAGACCAAATAGAAATTGATACTATTAATTTTTCTGGTCCTGTATTTAAGGATGTAGATAACCGTTTAATGAGTTTACAACTAGTTAAAAACGGAATGACAGATGCTGTCATGTTTGCTCCTGACGGAAATAACGTGTTACCTGCTAGAGTCCTTTACAAGAAAAATATATTAGCGTTACGTGGTAGTTTTAGACCAGTAACCAAAGTAAACATTGACATGTACGAAAAGTCATTGGATATGTTTATTAAAGAAAATAAAGTAGATGAGGATAATACTCAAGTAATTTTTGAAATTACTTTATCTAATCTAAGAGCTGAAGGCGAGATTGATGAGCAAGATTTTATGGATCGTGCTAGACTTTTATGCTCTTTAGGTCATACCGTTTTAATTTCTAACTTCCAGGAATATTATAAGTTAGTAGAATACTTCTCTCAATACTCTAAGAGTAGAATGGGATTAGCTATGGGAGTTAATAACTTAGTAGATATATTTGACGAGAAATATTACAGACATTTAAGTGGTGGTATATTAGAAGCTTTTGGAAAGTTATTTTTTAAAGATCTACGCGTATACCTTTATCCAATGCGTGATGAGGATGGTTCATTAACAACAAGTGATAACTTAAAAGTACATCCTAGAATGAAAGAATTATACAAATTCTTTAAATATAATGGTAAGGTTGTAGACATTACCGATTATGATCCTAACACTTTAAATGTATTTTCTAGAACAGTATTAAAAATGATTTGTGATGGTGAAGAAGGTTGGCAAAGTATGCTGCCAGAAGGGGTTTCTAAATTAATTATGCAACAAAGCTTATTTGGTTGCGAAATTGAAGAAATTCAAAATAAAAACTAATTACTATAATTTTAAATAAATAAAAGCGACTTTAATTACTTATTAAAGTCGCTTTTGTTTGTAGTGATCAATGTTTCTTTTTAGGGACGTATAGTTTACTTTATGTTTCATTTTAGACTACATACTAGTAAAATCAAATGTCGTACCAAAAATTAATTTAAAAAAAAAAAAAAAAATAACAACTATATATTTTTTTCAATCTTACCTTTTACGTCTTTAAAAAAAGCTTTCATAAATTTAAAATCCGCTTCCATATTATCTGTAGGGTAAAAAGGCTCTGAAACAGTATTTTGCTTATTACCAAAATCTAACGTAAACATAATAATAGGCACATTAGCTTGTTTAGCGATATAGTAAAATCCAGTACGCCATTCGTCAACCTTACTTCTAGTACCTTCTGGTGCTAATGTTAATCTAAATTCTTCTTTGTTTTCAAACAATTTAGCTATAGTTTGTACTTTATTCTCTTTATTTTTTCTGTCCACTGGTACTCCTCCAACTGCTCTAAAATAGTAACCAAATGGCCAAGTAAATAATTCTTGTTTACCAATAAAGTTAGTTTTGACCTGTGTCACTTTTCTTAATAAAATTCCGATAATAAAATCAAAATTACTAGTATGAGGAGCAGATATAATAACTGCTTTTTTAATAGTATCTTTTGAAAAGTTAGTATTACCAACAACCTTCCATCCTATTAACTTAAAATATATAAGTTTAGCTAACCAGTACATATTACATTTTTTGATATAACGCTTTTAACGTATCATGAGTAATAGTTTTTTTCCAGTTTTTACCAATTGCATTTTCCCAAAGTGGCTCTAAACTTAAAGCTACATTAATCATAACATCAAAGTCCTTATCTGATAAATCGGCACAAATACCTTGAGGTAAAACTATATTATGTTTGGCTTTCATTTTTTTAAATTCAGCAACACCTTCAGGATAATACGCTTCTAAATGATCAAAAACAATACAATTACCAATACCATGTTTAACTCCTAGAAGATATCCTAAACCATAACTCATAGCATGTGCAACACCTACTTGAGAATAAGCAATACTCATGCCTCCATGCCAACTAGCCATCATTAATTTATCTTGAGACTCTTGCTCTGATAAATCATCACTTAAAAATATTTCTTGACATAACTCTAAAGCTTTTTCTCCATAAGATTGGCTAAAAGCATTTAGATATGTTCCACTTAGCGATTCTATGCAATGTACGTAACAATCCATACCTGTATAAAACCATTGATCTTTAGGAACATCTTTAGTTAATTCTGGATCTAAAAGCACTTGATCAAATGGAGTAAAGTCACTATTAATACCCAATTTACGTTCTGGTCCTGTTAAAATAGTTGTTCTAGAAACTTCTGCTCCTGTACCTGATATTGTAGGTATACCTACGTGAAATACAGCTGAATTTTTAACTAAATCCCAACCTTGATAATCTTTACTTTCACCATCATTATTTAACATAATGGCAACTGCTTTTGCAATATCTAATATAGAACCTCCACCAATACCTATGATGCCAGATGGTCGTTCTTTAAAGTTTAAAATAATATCCTCCACATATTGATCAACCTGCTCTGTCTTTGGTTCTTCCAATGTTGAAACATAAACCACTTTGTCTAAATATGACAGAGGTATTCTGGAGGTTAACCACGCATCTCCTTTAAAAATATCGTCTACAAAAAATATAAATGGCGCACTAGTATTTAACCGCTTAGGCTCTATAATATCGCTTAATTGATTAAAACTACCTCGTCCAAAAATAACTTTGGACACCATTGGAAAATTTTTATAACTCATTGACTTGTCGTCTTAGTTTGTAAATTTATTACTTATTTAAGTTTTTCTGAAACATTTCTGAAAATAATGCTAAATGATATCCATCAACTAAGGCATGATTTACATTAATAGCAACATTCATTATTAACTTATTATCTTGTTTTACAGCTTTACTAAATGCTAGCTTAGGCACTGAGTCCATTTCAACTGAAACAGGCTCTTTATGACCTGAAAAATTAAGCCAAGGTATTGCTGAACAGTGTACGCAATTTAAACCATTAACTGGAGGAAAAAGAGATGGACTGTTTTCGATTCTATCTACTTCGTTAGATAAGTTAGTTAAAAACCCATCTAAATCTTCGGTGAAATTTATAAATGAAAATCCAAAAGTTTTATCACTTCGCATAATTGTTGCAGATGCATGTATAGTATCGTACACTTGAATAGTATCCTCCACTACTCTATATTTTAAATTGTCTACAGCATTTATAGCTTGCATACAAGCATGAAGATAAACACCAAAAAAACTGACGTTATTATCTTTTGCATACTGGTAAGCGTTATCTACTTCAAAAGGTATAGTGACTCCAAAATAGGGATCTTTTAGCTTTGAAAAGTGTTGAAAATGTTCTTTTCTGTTCCAAGTATTTATATCTAAAGTCTTCACTAATTATTGTAATAGTTTTGGTAAGTCTAACAGACTTTTAATTGTTTTATATTGCTTTGACTGATTAACATTTACGTCTACCTGCTCATGCAACCATGTGGTATGAAACGGTACATGTATAGCGCTTGCTTTAATATTAATTAATGGTAGTATGTCTGATTTTAAAGAATTACCTATCATTAAAAACTCTGAAGGTTTTATATCTAAATGGTTTAATAGCTTGGAATAGTTTGCTTCTTTTTTATCACTTAATACTTCAATGTGGTGAAAATAATCTAACAAACCTGACTTTTCAAGTTTACGTTCTTGATCCAGTAAATCGCCTTTTGTAGCGACTATTAATTTATACTTTTTGGACAGTTGTTGTAATACTTGCTCCACACCTTCTAAAAGTTCTACTTCTTTATTAATCATTGTTTTACCAATGTCTAAAATATTAGATATGGTTTGATTTGAGACTGTGTTATTGGATAACTCCAAAGCCATTTCGACCATTGATAACACAAAGCCTTTAACACCATAGCCATAAACTGGAAGATTTTTCATCTCCATTTTAAATAGCTCTTGGTCTATTTTATTAGCAGTTTCAAATGGGCTTAGTAATTTAGCAAACTCTAACTCTGCATCTCTAAAATAGGTTTCGTTAATCCACAAAGTATCATCAGCATCAAAACCAATGACCTTTATTTGACTGTAATCTATTTCCATAGTTTTTTAGCTCTTTCTAAATCTTCTGGAGTATCAATCTCCACACCTTGCACATTAGTTTCGACCATTTTAATACGTTTTCCGTATTCTAAATATCTAATACATTCAATTTTCTCTGAAGCTTCAAGGCTTAACATTGGTAAATTATAAAAATCTAATATGGCTTGTTTTCTAAAAGCATATACGCCTTTATGTTTGTAATAGTTAACAGATACAGTCTCGTCCCTTGGATAAGGTATTGGACTTCTAGAAAAGTATAATGCAAAATTATTTTGATCCACAATTACTTTTACTGTATTTGGGTTTTTAATTTCGTCCCAATCGGTAATATGTACCATTAATGATGCTAAATCAACTTGCTGTTCTTTGTCTTCTTTAAAAACTTGAATTAATTTTTTAAGCGATTCAACTTCAGTAAAAGGCTCGTCGCCTTGCACATTAATAACAATATCAATATCTAAATCCGCTACAGCTTCTGCAATGCGATCACTACCACACTCGTGCTCTTTTTGACTCATCATGACATGACCACCAATTTTAGAAATTTCGTCATAAATGATATCACTATCAGTCACTACGATAACGTCATCAAACAAATTTGTGTTTACTGTAGCTTCATAGGTACGCGTTATTACAGGTTTTCCGTTTAAATCTTTCATTAATTTACCTGGAAAACGCGACGCACTATATCGTGCAGGAATCATTGCTATTATTTTCATCTAAGAATTAAATTGGAGTATAAAAATATAATAATTTAATGGTCTTCTTCAAAAAAATCGTCTTTAAAACCTATTAAATACAATTTTTCTTTTGCTCTAGTAATTGCTGTATACAACCATCTTAAATAATCTTTATCTATTCCATTAGGCAAATAGGGTTGTTCTACAAAAACAGTATTCCATTGTCCACCTTGCGATTTATGGCATGTAATTGCATAAGAGAATTTAACTTGAAGTGCGTTAAAGTACTTATTGCCTTTAATTTTCATAAATTTTTTATAGTTACTACTTTCATCTTCATAGTCTTTTTGGACTTCTTGATACAATCTATTAGAGTCTTCATAGGGTAAAGATGGTGTTTCTGCTTCTATGGTATCTAACATCAAAACGGTTTCAAAAGGTATCATTTTAGGATAATCTACCATTCTAACTTTTACTTCTGCAAATCTAAAGCCATACAATTCTTTTATGCTAAAAATTTCAAGCACTTCAATAATATCACCATTTGCAATAAATCCTGCCTCAGAGGTTGGTTTTATCCAAAAATAATTATTCTTAACTGCCATTAAAAAATCTCCTGCAGACAACTCGTTTTCACTAAATAAAATACGACTGCGTATTTGTTGATTGTACAAATTAGCACGCTTGTTGCTTCTAACTATTATACTAGTTTCTTCGTACCCTAGATTACTATAGGAGTCATTTATAGCATCCATAATCTCATATCCATCCACTAACCTAACAATATCTTTAAAGGATTTTAAGTTAAATTTAAAACTATCGTAAAAACTTCCTGCAATGGTCTCTCTTAATAACGTAGCGTTTTCTAATATTCCCGAATCCTCGCCTTGTCGTACTACTTCATCTAGTTCCATTTTGGTAACTGACTTATTATAGTTTAAGCTCAACGTGTTTTCATCTAACGCTGGACTTAAATCTAATTTTACAGGTGGTAATTGGGCTGTATCACCAATAAGTAACAATTTACACCTATGTCCTTGATAAACATACTGCATTAAGTCGTCCAGAAGTGATCCGTTTTCAAAAAGTTTAGAATCGCTAGGCGAATCTGGTATCATTGACGCTTCATCAACAATAAAAATGGTGTCTTTATGCTTATTTGGTTGTAAAACAAATTTTACGCCACCACCTTTTTCCTTTTTAGGAAAATATATTTTTTTATGGATGGTAAACGCTTCTTTTTTAGAATAATTAGAGATAACTTTTGCTGCACGACCTGTTGGAGCCATTAACACAGCACTTTTTTTTGCTTGCCACAAATTGGCTACAATCGTACCAATAATGGTGGTTTTACCTGTACCTGCGTATCCTTTTAGCAAAAACACGCCATTTTCTCTTTCATTTAAAATAAACTCAGAAAGTTGTAAAAGTAAAATATCTTGTTTTGACGTCGGATTAAACGGAAAATGCTGTTTTATAAGGGAATAAAATTGCGAACTGGTCATTAAATAGTGTGGATTGAAAACTTTTTATCAAATATATAAATCATTTTTACCAACAATGGTTTTTACGAATAAAAAAAAATTGTAGATTTGTCACAGACCTTAATTAAATTTAATAAATCACTATGAAATTAGCACTTATTATAATTGGAGCAATCCTATTAACCATTTTAATTGTTTGGCTTATTGATAAATTTGTTCCAACAAAAGCAAAACCTTTTATTACTATTGCGCTTTGGGGCCTTATTATCTTTTTAGGATATTTAACTTTTAACTCTGTTTATGGTGAGATAAAATTTAATCAATTAAAAGAAAAAAGATACGCTTCAGCTATTAACCGTTTAATTGATATTAGAGATTCTCAATTAGCACACAGAACTGTAACTGGTAAGTTTACTAAAAGTTACGACTCTTTAATTAAATTTATCGAAAATGGTAAATTTACTATTATAGAAAGAAGAGACTCAAGTGTTGTTGATGAAGAAAGAACTAAAGCTTATGGTGGTGTAACATCTTATAAAGATATTGTTATCACTGATACTATTGGATTTGAATCTGTTAAAGAAAGATTATTTAAAGGATCAGACAGATATAAACAAATGATGAATGTTCCTGTAGGTAAAGATGGTACTAAGTTTACTATGGATGCTGGAGAAATTGAAGATGAAAATGGTAATAAAATTCCTGTTTTTGAAGCATTTGTTAAAAAAGACGATATCCTTTTTGATCAAGATAAAAATTTAGTTCTTAAAGAAAACCAAGTAATATCTGTTGAAGGTGTTAATGGTGATGCTTTACGTGTAGGATCTATGAGTTCTGCTAAAACAATTGGAAACTGGCCTAAAACTTATGGCTCAAACGAATAAGGAATATAATCATTTAACCAACCTAGAACTGTCCATTCAAATTAGTTTGAGTGGACTTTCTTTTTGTGTTTTAAACCCAGATACTAAAACCATTATCGAGTTAAAATCTCAGGTCTTTAGTATAAAAAAAACACCAACAGAACTTCTAGACGCAGTAATACACCTTTTTAATACAGAAGAAATTTTAAATCAAAACTTCTCCTCTATTAACATAATCCATGTTAATGATTGGTCCACCTTAGTACCAAAAGCATTGTTTAAAGAAGATTATTTAGCAGATTATTTAAAATTTAATACCAAGATTTTAAAAACTGACTTTATTACTTTTGACGAGATTATTACCAATGAAAGTATTAATATTTATGTTCCGTTTACTAATATAAACAACTATATATTTGATAAATATGGTAGTTTTACATACAAGCACTTCTCTACTATACTAATAGAACAATTATTAGTTAAAGAAAAGCATTCTAGCGACACTAAAGTTTACGTAAATATAGATACTAATAACTTTGAAATAATAGCTATTAAAGAAGGTGGATTACTACTTTATAACACCTTTGAATATCATACAAAAGAAGATTACATTTATTACCTTTTATTTACTTTAGAACAATTACAGCTTAATCCAGAAACGCTACAATTAGTTTTACTAGGATTAATTAATAAAGAAGATGATGTATATAACATCACTTATAAATACATCCGAAACGTATCTTTTGGAAACAGAATGGATACCTATAATTTTACAAAGACACCAACAACAAATTACTCATATTTCACCTTACTAAAAAGCTTATAATGCGCATTGTATCAGGACAATTTAAAGGACGAAGAATTACAGCACCTAAAAAGCTACCTGTAAGGCCTACAACAGATATGGCTAAGGAAGCTTTGTTTAATATACTTAATAATCAATTTTATTTTGATGATGTTTCTGTATTAGACTTATTTGCAGGAACAGGTAACATAAGTTATGAGTTTGCTTCTAGAGGTACACAAGAAATTTTGTGTGTAGATCAAGATTATGGCTGTATAAAATTTATTAATGAAACTGCTGAAAGTTTTGAAATGGATATACAAACCATTAAAAGCGATGTTTTTAAGTTTTTAGAAAAAACAAAACAGCAACATACAATCATTTTTGCAGATCCACCATACGACTTTACAGAAGAAGCCTTTTCTAAAATACCAGAGCTTGTATTTGAAAATAACCTTTTAGAGTCTGAAGGATTATTAATAATAGAGCATTCCAAGCATACAGACTTATCAAACTTAAAGCAGTTTGTACGTTCCAAAAGTTATGGCGGAAATGTATTTAGCTTTTTTGAGAATGAAGCGTCAGACGAAGAAGAATAAACAAAAAAACCATCTATAATAGATGGTTTTTTTTTATAAATAAGTAAATCTATAAGCCGGATTTTGTACTCCCTAAAGAGCCCTTATCATTTATCTGAGCTTGTTGTTACCAACACGCTTTAGCTACCTACCCTCTAACAATCGCGCGTGCACGCTCAAACGTTAGTATACATGGTATTGCACCTCATAGAGTTTACCTGGTTTCACTACAGCATGACCTGTACATACTTTCTGTTGCACTTTTCCTCACCTTTCGATGGATGGCTGTTAGCCACTATGATTACACTATGGTGTCCGGACTTTCCTCTTTAAAATAAATTTAAAGCGATAAGGCGATTTACTGCTGCAAAATTACAACAAACTAAACATTTTTAAAGCTAGAAACTTCAAATACTTTTAACCATTACCTGTATTTTAAATTTGTTGATAACTATAAATAAAATCAAGGCTAAGACTTCCTAATTAACCTGCTATTTTTTAAATTTGTTGTTCAATAATTAGTCATGGAGCATTTTGTAGTATCAGCAAGAAAATACAGACCACAAACCTTTAAGGATGTTGTAGGTCAAACTGCTATTACTAATACTTTACTTAATGCTATTGAAAATAATCATTTAGCACAAGCGCTACTTTTTACAGGACCAAGAGGTGTTGGAAAAACAAGTTGTGCACGTATTTTGGCTAAAATGATTAATAGTGATGGTAACGAAACAGGTGAAGAAGACTATGCATTTAATATTTTTGAATTAGATGCTGCCTCAAACAACTCGGTAGACGATATCAGAAACTTAACAGACCAAGTTAGGATTCCGCCACAAGTTGGAAAATATAAAGTCTATATTATTGACGAGGTCCACATGTTATCTCAAGCTGCTTTTAATGCTTTTTTAAAAACATTAGAAGAGCCACCAAAACATTGTATTTTTATTTTAGCAACTACAGAAAAACATAAAATTATACCAACGATACTATCTCGTTGTCAAATTTTTGATTTCAAACGTATAACTGTTAAGGATGCTAAAAATTATTTAAAATACATCGCTGAAGAGCAAGGTATAAATGCTGAAGATGATGCTTTACATATTATCGCTCAAAAAGCGGATGGAGCTATGCGTGATGCTTTATCTATTTTTGATAGAGTTGTAAGTTTTTCTGGTAAAGACCTGACACGACAATCGGTTACAGAAAATTTAAATGTTTTAGACTACGAAACCTATTTTGAAAGTACAGATTACATCTTAGAAAACAAAATTCCAGAACTATTAATCCAATTTAATAAAACGCTGGCAAAAGGTTTTGATGGACATCACTACATAGCAGGTTTAGCCTCTCACTTTAGAGATTTACTAGTTTGCAAAAACCCAACAACTATTGAGTTACTTGAAGTTGGAGATGATACTAAAAATAAATATTTAGAGCAATCTAAAAAAGCAGAACAAGACTTTTTAATAAAAGGTATTAATCTAGCTAATGACTGCGACTTAAAATATAAAAGCAGTAAAAACCAACGACTGTTGGTTGAACTAACACTAATGCAACTTGCCTCTATCACTTTTGATGGAGAAAAAAAAAATAGCAGTCGGTTCATAATACCACCTTCATACTTTAAAAAAATAGGAATTAAACCTATTAAGGTTGTAAAACCGGTTCATGTTGAAAATACATCTGTATCTCAACAAAACAATACAAAAGTTAATCCTGAATTACAAAAGCAAGCAGAACCAACCAAACCTAAAATTGTCTTGGAAAATGGTATTGCTTCTAGTAAAAAAAGAACTTCAGGTTTATCCTTAAAAAGTATTAGAGCTAAAAAAGAACATCAAATAAAACAATTAGATGTTGTAGTTGATGAGGAAAATTTACCAAGAGAACCTTTTAATCAAGATGAATTAACTGAAGTTTGGAATGCTTTTGTACATCAAATAGAAAAAGAAGGTAAATTTAATTTAGCCTCTATCCTATCCATTGATAAACCAACGTTGGCAGAAGACGGATTTTCAATTAAATTGACGTTTCCAAACGCTACAAATAAAGTTGAAGTCGAAAGACAATCCTTTGACTTGATGTCCTATTTAAGAAAAAACTTAAAAAACTACGACATTGCTTTGGATATAACCGTTAATGAAGAGTTGGATACTAAATACGCTTATACACCTATTGAAAAATATGAAAAGCTTAAAGAAAAAAACCCTAACTTAGAGCTGCTACGTACAACTTTTGACTTAGATGTTTAATCATGAATAAATTAGCAGTAATATTACTTGTTGTAATTGTCGCATTTTTAAGTTGTGATGGACGTGATCGTGTTAAAAAATCTAAGACACAATTACTTACTGAAAGTAACATGCTACAATCTTTTAAGACACAAGCAACTTTTTTCCCAGAAGCGTATACAGAATCCACCACTGATACCATTTTAAGTAATGGCTTTAGGGTTAAAATTAAAAATTATACAGATATGGATCATTCTGTATTGGGTTATACCTCAGAAAACGTCATAAAGTCTAAACACTATTTCAGAGAAGTAATTTCAGAAATTGAAGTTTTTAAAAATGATAAAATTATTTTCAAAAATAATATTAATGAACAATTTTTATTAGAAAATAGTATGGGCTACGTTAATACTGAAATTTATGTTGACCAATTAAAATCTTTACAAACTAACACTTTACATTTAATTGCTTCCCAATGCATACCAAACACTAAGGATTGTAATACTTACAGCATAGCAATTAATACACTTGGCGATTATACCATAGAAAGAAAGAGTTAACAACTAACAAAATTATGCTAGGACTAAAATTACCAACCGATCCAAGATGGGTTAATATAGTAGAAAAAAACATTGAAGACATTTTAACGGATCATGCATATTGCGAACAAAAAGCAACGAGTACTGCTATCTCATTAATTGTTAGTTTTCCGGAATATACAGAATTAGTACAAGAAATGGTAGCTTTAGTTAAAGAAGAGATTAGCCATTTTAAAATGGTCCATGATTTAATACTTAAAAACGGATGGGTTTTAGGTCGTGACCGCAAAGATGACTATGTTTTACAACTGATAACCTTTTTTCCTAAAGGAGGAAGTAGAACAACACAATTAGTCCACAGGTTACTTTATGCTGCTTTAATAGAAGCCAGAAGTTGTGAACGCTTTAGATTGTTATCTGAAGAATTGGAAGATAAAACTTTAGCAGAATTTTACCGAAAATTAATGGTAAGTGAAGCTAATCACTATACTATGTTTTTAGGTTTTGCGAGACAATATGGAGACCGCAAAGAAGTCGATAAAAAGTGGAATGATTTACTAGAATATGAAGCTGAAATCATGGTTAATTTAAGTAAAAAAGAAACCATACATGGTTAAACTAGAGCTATAAAAAAAAGCCAATTCTAATAGAATTGGCTTTTTTTTTATAGTAAATATAGTTTTTAGAATTTTACTCCTAAACCTATTTGAATATTTGTATTTTTTGCTTCTAAATCAATAACGTTATCATCAATAACATTTGTTAATCCATAAGAATATCTGAAGTCAATAAAAAACTCGTCAGAAATCATATACTCTAATCCTCCTAAAGCAGAAAAACCTAAATTTTGTAATCCATCCTCATAAGAATGACCTTTTAAACTAGCTTGAGGACCTACACCTATTGCTAATTTATTACCTATCTTATATTTAAAAAATAATGGTACTTGAATGTAGTTAATACGTAATTCTTGATCTTTTGCTCCTTCGGCAGAAAACTGAATTTCTGGTGCAAAAGAAAAAGAGTCAGAAAGACTATACTCTCCAAAAAATCCGATAAAAAATCCATTTCTATGTGCATTTTCTACACCTGTTGGTACTTCAGGATCAAAATCTAAATTAGAAATATTGTATCCAGCTCTTACACCATACAAAGCGTCTTGAGAAAATCCGTAAAAAGAAGCTAATACAAACGTTAATAGTAAAATAGTTTTTTTCATATTTTGAAAAATTTAGTTGGTTTTTTTGAGTTAAGTTTTGTAAAAGTAAATATAATTTTTTTTTAAGTAATAGAAAGTAATAAATAGATAAAGTGTATTATTTTAACTTTGTATGGCTAGAAACGGTATCATTATACATACTTTTTATGATTCCGTCTGCCAAACCTATTTTTGGTACATAAATATCTTTTGCTCCACTCCACTTCATGGCAGACAAATATATACGTGTAGCAGGAATAATAACGTCTGCTCTATCTTGATTTAAATCTAATATAGAGATACGCTCTTCATATGAATACGTTTGTAACATATTGTAGTAAGACGTCAAATAAAAGTAAGACAACGGTTTGCCCATAGCTTTTCCAGACACTTTAAATATTTTATTAATGTTACCACCAGAACCAATAACCTCAATTTTATCATAAGTTGTGGTTTGTTGCTTTATCCATTGTTCTAACTCAATCCAAGCTTCCTTTTTAACCATATCATTAAGTAGTCTAACAGTACCTATCTTAAATGATTTAGAGGCTATTTTTTCACCTTTGACAATCACAGAAAATTCAGTGCTACCACCTCCTACATCTACATATAAATAGTTTTTATTTACATCAATATACGATTGTAAATCTGTAGCTGCTATAATAGCTGCTTCTTCTTCACCTTCAATAATATCAATCTGAATTCCTGTTTTTTTCTTAATTAATTTTGCAACATCTTTACCATTATTTGCTTCACGCATTGCAGAAGTTGCACACGCTTTATATTTTACTACACCATGGGTTTCCATAAGTAATTTAAAAGCTTGCATGGTTTGTAGCATACGATGTACATTGTTTTCCGATATTTCTTCATTTATAAAAACATCTGCACCTAAACGCACTGGAACCCTTACTAACGAACTTTTTTTAAATCTTGTATCACTACCTTTTTCTTCAACAATATTAGATATTAATAATCTAACAGCATTGGATCCAATGTCTATAGCTGCGTATTTTTGGATTTTAAGCATCTAATTTATTTTTTAAATAATTGTAAGCTTCAAATTGACTTCTGTACTGTGGTTTATCGTTACGCTTGTAGGTATTGTTTTGTGCTTTATTTAATATCCGAGCTTTAACATTATCATTCCAACAAATATGAAACGTATCAATCAATTCTTCTTTTATATCTTTATCATAAATAGGACAGCTTACTTCTACCCTGTTCTCGATATTTCTGGTCATAAAATCTGCAGAAGAGATATAAACCAAAGGGTTGTTATTATTGCAAAAAACGTAAAGTCTTGTGTGCTCTAAAAATTTATCGACTATACTTATTACTTCTATGTTTTCACTTATACCTTTTACGCCTGGCACTAAACAACAAATTCCACGAACTATCATTTGTATTTTAACTCCTGCTTGACTTGCTTCGTATAGTTTATCTATCATTGGATAGTTAGATATACTATTCATTTTAAGTTTTATATAACCAGGTTTACCTTCTTTAACATTATTAATCTCTCTATCTATAAGATTAAAAAACTTATTTTTTGTGTAATGAGGTGATGTAATTATATGTTTAAATCTGTAAATTTTATAATTAACTTCAAAAAAGTTAAACACTTTATTGACGTCTTTAAGTATTCTTTGGTTAGCAGTAAATAAAGTATAGTCTGTATATATTTTGGCTGTAGACTCGTTAAAGTTACCAGTGCTTATAAAACCATATCGCTTTATTTTTTTGTCCTCTTCCCTTTCAATAATACACATTTTACTATGCACTTTAAGACCTTGTACTCCAAATATTAATTGTACACCTTCACGCTGCATTTGTTCCGCGTAAGCGATATTAGCTTCTTCGTCAAAACGTGCTTGAATCTCCATAGAGACCATTACTTTTTTACCGTTTTTGGCAGCATTTATTAAGGAACTGGCTACATGAGAAATTTGAGCTAATCTGTAAATAGTAATCTTAATAGCTTTAACCTGAGGATCTAAAGCTGCTTCTCTTAAAAATTTTACTACGTATGAAAACGTATGATAAGGTGCGTATTGTAAATAGTCTTTTTTAGCAATCGTTTCAAAAATACTACCTTCTAGACTTAAACCTTTTACTGGTAATGGGACTATTTTATCGTACAATAAGTTGGTACGTCCTAAGCTAGGAAAGTCCATATAATCTCTACGATTATGGTAACGACCTCCTGGAATAATACTATCTGTATTATCAATACCCATTTTGTCCATTAAAAAGTCTAAAGTTTTTTTATCAATGGTTTTATCGTAGACAAATCGTACTGGCTCACCTTCTTGTCTTTCTTTTACACCATCACTGATTTTTTCCATATAACTTTTAGTTAAATCACTATCCAAATCTAATTCGGCATCTCTAGTGATTTTAATCATATGAGCAGTAATTTTGTTATACTCGAAGATGTTAAAAATATCGTTTAAAAATAGTCTAAGTAAATCATCTAACATGATTATATTATCAGTATCGCCAACTTTTGGCAACACGATAAATCGATCCATATTTTTAGATATTTCTATTAAAGCGTATTGATTTTCTCCATCTTTTAAATGCATATTTACCGCTAGATAAGCTGCACTATCTTTAAGATTAGGTAACTTGATTTCGGTATTTAAAACAATGGTAACAAGAGCTGGGCTAACTTTTTCTAAAAAGTACTTTCTAAGATATTGCTTTTGAGCTTTTGTGATTTTAGATTCTCTTAAAATGAAAATATTCTCTGCTTCTAACTTTTTTTGAATATCACTTAAAATCTTTAAACTTTCGGTTTGATGCTTTATAACTATGTTGGTAATAATCTCCAACAACTCAGAAGCTTTTATTCCACCAAGCTGGCTTTTACCAGCTCTACCAGCGTAATCGATACGTTTAACGGTTGCGTATCTAACCTTGAAAAATTCGTCTAGATTATTAGAAAAAATTCCTAAAAAACGAAGTCTTTCAATCAAAGGTACAGACTCGTCAGCAGCTTCTTGTAAAACACGATGGTTAAATTGTAGCCAACTTAACTCTCTGTTTATGTATTTATTATCAATAATATGGTTAGTCATTTACAGCAAAATTTACTACAAATATATCTAATTAGATTGTCTATTTTAAATGTTTTGGGAAGACAATTTTTGTAGTGTTACCATTTTTTATGTTTTTCCATGAATTTTGATCAAATTCTATTTGCACAAAACCTGAGGTTGTAACGTTGTCAATACTTGTATTACCTAGAGAATTACATAAATTTGTCAAGGCATGATTATGCCCAAAAATCATCAAAACATTAACGTTATCATTACAGTTAGTTATGACCTCTAAAACTGAGTCTCCAGAAAAATCATAAAGTGCATTTTTTTGCTGAAATTGTATGTTTTTTAAATCCAAAACATCGACGAAAAGCAATGCTGTTAATTTTGCTCTGTTTGCTGTGCTACTTAAAATTAAGTTAGGCTTTATGAAATTAGTTTTTAAGTGATTAGCAACCAAATTAGCATCTTTAACACCTCTTTTTTTTAATGGCCTATCGTGATCTGACACATTAAATTTCCAAGAAGATTTGGCATGTCTAATAAATTGTATAATTTTACTCATGACTATCGTTTAAGTGCTTTAATATTCGTTTATTGTTTTTTAAAATACCATTTATCGGTTTTATAGGTGCTATAACATATTTATTTGATTTGATGTGTAAATCGTGCTTCTTTTGTTATGCTATTAATTAATTTTGATCCCTGAATATAGAGTAAATAAAAAAAACCTACAATTATCATTTTTGATAAACCTCCCTTAAACTGTAGCATTTTTTTAGCTTTTATGAATAGTTAAAAATATAAAATTTAACGCAGTAAAATAAGTTTATACTATGAGAACAAAAGATTCTCTATTTAACCTTTGCGCCAATAGTAAGCTATTGGCCACTATTTTCTTGCAATAAATTTATATTAAAAATAGAGTATTAAACTATTAAGTTTTGAATATATTGAAAACAAATTACACAAAAAGGTTACTAATTTTAGGAGTCCTTTTAATTAGCTTTAGTCTGCAAGCTCAAGTAAAAAAAGTCTTTACACCTCGTTACAGTGCCTCTATTAATGGAGATGTAAAAATGGTAGGAAACAACATGTTGTCTAGAACGACCACAGGAAGTTATAATGGAGAGCAGGACAATCATGATTTTGTGGACAACGTTTATGTTGACATTGATAGTGATGCTAGTACTTTTAATTCTAGTAGTGCCAATTTAACCAATCCATATCCAAACGACAGTTGTTTAGTAATTGACAAAGTTCTATTGTATTGGGCAGCAGCAGATAAAGGTATTGACGTTGCTGGAATAGAAACCGAAAATCAACCTAACTGGAATTATAACAATGTAAAATTGATGCTTCCAGGTCAAACCACATATACTACTATAAATGCAGACGAGGTAATATATAGAGGTAAAAATCAAAATCCACATTTAAATAATGATCCTTATGTATGCGTTAAGGACATAACTAATAGTGTTAAAAATTTAGGAAACCCTTTTGGTAAATATCAGGTTGCCAATGTAGAGGCTAAAACTGGATTTTTAGTATCACATGAAAACACCAACACTGGTACATCTGGTGGATGGCAGGTAATAATGGTCTATAAAAGTGATAAATTAAAAGCTAGAAACATAACGCTTTTTGATGGTTACGCTAATGTTACTAGTACTCAAAACAATTTTGATATTAATATTTCTGGTTTTCAAACAGTACCAAATGGAATTGTACAATCTGACATTGTTATTGGAGCACTTGAAGGAGATAGATCTTTGACAGGAGACCGATTACAAATATTAAATTCATCAAATACATTTGTTGATATATCTGCACCATTAAGAGACGCTAACAACTTTTTTAATAGTAGGATTACTGTAGGACCAAGTAATGGAGCAAATAATTTTACTGACAGAAATCCAGCGAGCACAAATACTTTAGGTTTTGACGCTGCTGTTTTCCCTTTAAATAACCCTGGTAATTCGTTATTAACTAATAACCAAACCTCTACTACACTTAGATTAACGTCTAATCAAGAAACCTATGGCTTATTTGTTTTAGGTTTTTCTGTTGAAATATATCAACCAGAATTACAGACAATTTTTACAGCAACACCAACTTTAATTACACCAACAAATAGTCCACAAACAATCACCTACACAGCAAATGTAACTAATGTTGGAAATGATAATGCTAATGGTGTATCATTAACCACAGTTATACCTAATGGAGCTGAACTTAATCTTCCAATAACTGGTTTATCATCTGGTATAACTTACACTTACAATAATACCACTAGAACTTTAACTTTTATGGTTCCAAATGGTGTTTTGGAAGCAAGTCAATCTATAAGTTTAAGTTATAATTTGTCTGTTAACGATAATTGTTATTATTTACAAAATAATTGTTCTGGTACATTTGATTCTAATTTAGTAGCCACTTATATCGGACAAATAAATCCTAAAAATATTTCTAGTGGCAGTCACAACGGAATTAATGGATGTGGTGTTGGTAATACTTTAAATACACTTGTAACCATCAATGCACCTGCACCAGCAACATGGGTAACAGCTACATCTGCTTTAGATAGAGAAATAGAATGTAACAATCCAACAGCATTAAGCAATGCGCAAGCTTTAGCACCTGTATCCTCGTGTCCTGGTTTAACACCAATCAAAACTTCGGGTACTTTTGTTCCTTCTAATAATTGTCCAACTTTAGGTACTTACACAAACACTTGGAATTTTACTGATTCTTGTGGACGTACAATTGATAATTATGTTCAAATAATTACAGTTAAAGATACTACAGCTCCAGTTATAGATACAAATGCTTTTGACTTTACAGTACAATGTGATCAAAATAGTCAAGCTGCATTTAATAATTGGTTAGCTACCAATGGTAGTGCTACTGCTACAGATAATTGTAGTGCTGTAACATGGTCAAATAATTATAGTAACTTAAGCAATGATTGTGGTGTAACAGGATCTACTACAGTTACTTTTACTGCTTCTGACGTTTGTGGAAATTCATCTTCAACGACAGCTACTTTCACAATAGAAGATACTGTTGGTCCAACTTTTGACGGATTTCCTAATGATACTAATAACGATCAACCTTCTTGCATTGATGTTCCGGTTTTAAGTTTTGCAAATTATACAGAAGTTTTAGGAGATGGTAATAATAACACCTTTTTACAAGGTGAAAAATTTAGGTTTACTAATGTATCTCCAGGTGTGGATGCTGTAGTAACAATACTTGCTACTATAAATACAACAGTACCTTTATTGGATGATAATGGTAATGGTAGTGTAGACTCTTTTAGACCTCAAACAGCATTTAATTTAACTAATATTGGTGATAGAGCTTACACTGAATATCAAATAGATTTTATTGATAATACAAATAATCAACCAACACCTTTACCAGAATTTTATACGACTTTTAGTGATATTGATGGAAATGCAAATTTTGGAGAAGTAAACTGGACACAATTTACAAATAGTTATACCGTAAATGATCCAACAGATTTAACTATTACTGAAGAAGGTCCTTGGATTGTGGCAACAGCAGGAACAACTGAATATACAGGTGTAACTAATATATATCCGCAAGCTAATATTACTACTAGAAACACAAATACAACCTCATTTAGATTTAGAGTAGGAATTGTAGCCAGAAAAGCTAATGTTTCAGGTAATTTAAGACAACATAATATAGAGTTTGCTTGTATTTCAAATTACACTAACCCAAGTACAATAACTGATGAAATAACGCTGGAATGTAGTGATTTAGAAGATCCTGAAGTACTTACTGCTACTGATAGTTGTAGTAATGCAACAGTAACTTTTAACGAAATAAGAACTGATGGTGATTGTCCAAACACTTACACTTTAGAAAGAACTTGGACAGCAACTGATGATTGTGGAAATGAAACTATCAGAACATTAACAATAAATGTTCAAGATACTACTCCTCCAACTTTTGTCGAGACTTTACCAACTAATACAACAGTAGATGGAGATAATATTCCTGATGCTCCTATTTTAACAGCGACTGATAATTGTGGTGATGCCATAGTTACATTTAATGAAGAAATTGTTGGAGACATTTGTACTGGTAACCAAACAATAACAAGAGAATGGATTGCTACAGATGCTTGTGACTTGACAACATCTCATACTCAAGTTATCACTGTAAACCAACCTGTCTTAACTGCATCAATTGATTCTGTAACTAATATTTTATGTTCAACAGAAGCCACAGGTACTATAAATATTGCTGTTTCTGGAGGTTCTTTACCTTATACATACTCCATTGATGGTGGTACAACATATACATCAAACGCTACGATAAATGATTTAGCAGCTGGTAATTATTCTATTATAGTATTAGACGCTAATGAATGTTCTACTACTTTATCTGCAGAAATTCTTTCTAACTGTACTGACGCTATCGCTGATATCAACAATACATTTGTTGGACAAGCGGTCTTTGGTAATGTATTAACTAACGATGAAGATTTTGAAGGTGATATTCAAACAGTAACTGCTAATACTAATCCAACTAATGGTTCGGTAACTATTGATGCTGCTGGTAATTATACCTATACGCCTAATGCTGGTTTTACTGGCGAAGATACTTTTACTTACACAATCTGTGATGATGGTAATCCTCAAGCTTGTGATACCGCAACTGTATACATCGAAGTTTTACCTGAAAGTGGTCCTGAAAACGAAGCACCTATTGCTAATGCTGATACTGCAACAACGCCTGAAGGTACTCCTGTGGATATTGTGGTCTTAGCTAACGACTTTGATCCAGATGCTGATCCTATTATTATTACTAATAATACAACGCCTGATAACGGAACCGTTACTGTTAATACTGATGGGACTATTACCTATACACCTAATGATGGGTTTATTGGTGAAGATACTTTTGAATATACTATTTGTGATAACGCTTCGCCTGCGCTTTGTGACACTGCAACTGTAACTGTTACTGTGCAGCCAGATGGAACACCTAACACAACTAATGCGAATGATGACGCTTACAATACAACACCAACAACACCTTTAACTGGTAATGTTTTAGAAAATGATAATGATATCGAAGGTAACACTCAAACAGTAACTACAACTACAGTTACTACTGCTCAAGGGGTAACAGTAACTATCGATGCTAATACTGGTGTCTTTACTTATACACCTAATGCTGGTTATGTAGGAACGGATTCTTTTGTATATACTATCTGTGATAACGGAACGCCTCAAGCTTGTGATCAAGCTACTGTATACCTTACAGTTGGTGGTATTGCTAATACTACTGATGCTATCGCTGATATCAACAATACATTTGTTGGACAAGCGGTCTCTGGTAATGTATTAACTAACGATGAAGATTTTGAAGGTGATATTCAAACAGTAACTGCTAATACTAATCCAACTAATGGTTCGGTAACTATTGATGCTGCTGGTAATTATACCTATACGCCTAATGCTGGTTTTACTGGCGAAGATACTTTTACTTACACAATCTGTGATGATGGTAATCCTCAAGCTTGTGATACCGCAACTGTATACATCGAAGTTTTACCTGAAAGTGGTCCTGAAAACGAAGCACCTATTGCTAATGCTGATACTGCAACAACGCCTGAAGGTACTCCTGTGGATATTGTGGTCTTAGCTAACGACTTTGATCCAGATGCTGATACTATTATTATTACTAATAATACAACGCCTGATAACGGAACCGTTACTGTTAATACTGATGGGACTATTACCTATACACCTAATGATGGGTTTATTGGTGAAGATACTTTTGAATATACTATTTGTGATAACGCTTCGCCTGCGCTTTGTGACACTGCAACTGTAACTGTTACTGTGCAGCCAGATGGAACACCTAACACAACTAATGCGAATGACGATGCTTACAATACGACACCAACAACACCTTTAACTGGTAATGTTTTAGAAAATGATAATGATATCGAAGGTAACACTCAAATTGTTACTACAACTACAGTTACTACTGCTCAAGGGGTAACAGTAACTATCGATGCTAATACTGGTGTCTTTACTTATACACCTAATGCTGGTTATGTAGGAACGGATTCTTTTGTATATACTATCTGTGATAACGGAACGCCTCAAGCTTGTGATCAAGCTACTGTATACCTTACAGTTGGTGGTATTGCTAATACTACTGATGCTATCGCTGATATCAACAATACATTTGTTGGACAAGCGGTCTCTGGTAATGTATTAACTAACGATGAAGATTTTGAAGGTGATATTCAAACAGTAACTGCTAATACTAATCCAACTAATGGTTCGGTAACTATTGATGCTGCTGGTAATTATACCTATACGCCTAATGCTGGTTTTACTGGCGAAGATACTTTTACTTACACAATCTGTGATGATGGTAATCCTCAAGCTTGTGATACCGCAACTGTATACATCGAAGTTTTACCTGAAAGTGGTCCTGAAAACGAAGCACCTATTGCTAATGCTGATACTGCAACAACGCCTGAAGGTACTCCTGTGGATATTGTGGTCTTAGCTAACGACTTTGATCCAGATGCTGATACTATTATTATTACTAATAATACAACGCCTGATAACGGAACCGTTACTGTTAATACTGATGGGACTATTACCTATACACCTAATGATGGGTTTATTGGTGAAGATACTTTTGAATATACTATTTGTGATAACGCTTCGCCTGCGCTTTGTGACACTGCAACTGTAACTGTTACTGTGCAGCCAGATGGAACACCTAACACAACTAATGCGAATGACGATGCTTACAATACGACACCAACAACACCTTTAACTGGTAATGTTTTAGAAAATGATAATGATATCGAAGGTAACACTCAAATTGTTACTACAACTACAGTTACTACTGCTCAAGGGGTAACAGTAACTATCGATGCTAATACTGGTGTCTTTACTTATACACCTAATGCTGGTTATGTAGGAACGGATTCTTTTGTATACACTATCTGTGATAACGGAACGCCTCAAGCTTGTGATCAAGCTACTGTATACCTTACAGTTGGTGGTATTGCTAATACTACTGACGCTATCGCTGATATCAACAATACATTTGTTGGACAAGCGGTCTCTGGTAATGTATTAACTAACGATGAAGATTTTGAAGGTGATATTCAAACAGTAACTGCTAATACTAATCCAACTAATGGTTCGGTAACTATTGATGATGCTGGTAATTATACCTATACGCCTAATGCTGGTTTTACTGGCGAAGATACTTTTACTTACACAATCTGTGATGATGGTAATCCTCAAGCTTGTGATACTGCAACTGTATACATCGAAGTTTTACCTGAAAGTGGTCCTGAAAACGAAGCACCTATTGCTAATGCTGATACTGCAACCACACCTGAAGGTACTCCTGTAGATATTGTGGTCTTAGCTAACGACTTTGATCCAGATGCTGATCCTATTATTATTACTAATAATACAACGCCTGATAACGGAACCGTTACTGTTAATACTGATGGGACTATTACCTATACACCTAATGATGGGTTTATTGGTGAAGATACTTTTGAATATACTATTTGTGATAACGCTTCGCCTGCGCTTTGTGACACTGCAACTGTAACTGTTACTGTGCAGCCAGATGGAACACCTAATACAACTAATGCGAATGATGACGCTTACAATACAACACCAACAACACCTTTAACTGGTAATGTTTTAGAAAATGATAATGATATCGAAGGTAACACTCAAACAGTAACTACAACTACAGTTACTACTGCTCAAGGTGTAACAGTAACTATCGATGCTAATACTGGTGTCTTTACTTATACACCTAATGCTGGTTATGTAGGAACGGATTCTTTTGTATACACTATCTGTGATAACGGAACGCCTCAAGCTTGTGATCAAGCTACTGTATACCTTACAGTTGATGGTGTTGCTGGACTTAATGTTGTAAAATCAGCATATAATGCTAATGGTAATTTTTGTATTGTCGCTGAAGATATATTAGTTTTTACTTTCACCGTTACGAACCCTGGTGATTTATTAATAAATTCATTCACTATTACTGATACCTTGTTAGGTGGTAATATTACTGCTGATGTAACACTTTCAGGAGATACTAATGGAGACGGTTTCCTTGCTCCAACTGAAACTTGGATTTTTACAGCTCCTAATTATATTGTAACTCAAGCTGATATTGATTCTGGTTTGATAACTAACTCAGTTTCAATTGTCGGTCTAGAACCTGATGGAATTACAACGGTTTCTGCAAATGATACTTTTGTAATTGATGAAAATAATACTGAAATTTCATTCTGTACTCCTACCAACGGTTTAAATATCGTGAAGTCGGCTGCTATTGCTAATGGTGATGCCTGTCTTGCTTTAGATAGTGAAGTAACATATACTTTCACTGTGACTAATACTGGTACTGTGTCTATTAATACAGTAACTATTAACGATACGTTATTAGGTGGTGATATTACTGCGGATGTAACCCTATCTGGTGATACTAACACTAATGGTGTATTAGAACCTACAGAAACTTGGATCTTTACTGCTCCTAACTACACCGTGACTCAAGCGGATATTGATGCTGGTGTAATTACTAACACAGTAACAGTAACTGGTAATGAGATTCTTAATAACACTGAAGTTTCTGCTAATGATACTTACGTGATTGATGAAAATAATACAGACGTTACCTTCTGTGATCCAACATCTGGTTTAAATATCGTGAAGTCAGCAACTATTGCTAATGGTGATGCGTGTCTTGCTTTAGATAGTGAAGTAACATATACTTTCACTGTGACTAATACTGGTACTGTGTCTATTAATACAGTAACTATTAACGATACGTTATTAGGTGGTGATATTACTGCGGATGTAACCCTATCTGGTGATACTAACACTAATGGTGTATTAGAACCTACAGAAACTTGGATCTTTACTGCTCCTAACTACACCGTGACTCAAGCGGATATTGATGCTGGTGTAATTACTAACACAGTAACAGTAACTGGTAATGAGATTCTTAATAACACTGAAGTTTCTGCTAATGATACTTACGTGATTGATGAAAATAATACAGACGTTACCTTCTGTGATCCAACATCTGGTTTAAATATCGTGAAGTCAGCAACTATTGCTAATGGTGATGCGTGTCTTGCTTTAGATAGTGAAGTAACATATACTTTCACTGTGACTAATACTGGTACTGTGTCTATTAATACAGTAACTATTAACGATACGTTATTAGGTGGTGATATTACTGCGGATGTAACCCTGTCTGGTGATACTAACACTAATGGTGTATTAGAACCTACAGAAACTTGGATCTTTACTGCTCCTAACTACACCGTGACTCAAGCGGATATTGATGCTGGTGTAATTACTAACACAGTAACAGTAACTGGTAATGAGATTCTTAATAACACTGAAGTTTCTGCTAATGATACTTACGTGATTGATGAAAATAATACAGACGTTACCTTCTGTGATCCAACATCTGGTTTAAATATCGTGAAGTCAGCAACTATTGCTAATGGTGATGCGTGTCTTGCTTTAGATAGTGAAGTAACATATACTTTCACTGTGACTAATACTGGTACTGTGTCTATTAATACAGTAACTATTAACGATACGTTATTAGGTGGTGATATTACTGCTGATGTAACACTTTCAGGAGATACTAACACTAATGGTGTATTAGAACCTACGGAAACTTGGATCTTTACTGCTCCTAACTACACCGTGACTCAAGCGGATATTGATGCTGGTGTAATTACTAACACAGTAACAGTAACTGGTAATGAGATTCTTAATAACACTGAAGTTTCTGCTAATGATACTTACGTGATTGATGAAAATAATACAGACGTTACCTTCTGTGATCCAACATCTGGTTTAAATATCGTGAAGTCAGCAACTATTGCTAATGGTGATGCGTGTCTTGCTTTAGATAGTGAAGTAACATATACTTTCACTGTGACTAATACTGGTACTGTGTCTATTAATACAGTAACTATTAACGATACGTTATTAGGTGGTGATATTACTGCTGATGTAACACTTTCAGGAGATACTAATGGAGACGGTTTCCTTGCTCCAACTGAAACTTGGATTTTTACAGCTCCTAATTATATTGTAACTCAAGCTGATATTGATTCTGGTTTGATAACTAACTCAGTTTCAATTGTCGGTCTAGAACCTGATGGAATTACAACGGTTTCTGCAAATGATACTTTTGTAATTGATGAAAATAATACTGAAATTTCATTCTGTACTCCTACCAACGGTTTAAATATCGTGAAGTCGGCTGCTATTGCTAATGGTGATGCCTGTCTTGCTTTAGATAGTGAAGTAACATATACTTTCACTGTGACTAATACTGGTACTGTGTCTATTAATACAGTAACTATTAACGATACGTTATTAGGTGGTGATATTACTGCGGATGTAACCCTATCTGGTGATACTAACACTAATGGTGTATTAGAACCTACAGAAACTTGGATCTTTACTGCTCCTAACTACACCGTGACTCAAGCGGATATTGATGCTGGTGTAATTACTAACACAGTAACAGTAACTGGTAATGAGATTCTTAATAACACTGAAGTTTCTGCTAATGATACTTACGTGATTGATGAAAATAATACAGACGTTACCTTCTGTGATCCAACATCTGGTTTAAATATCGTGAAGTCAGCAACTATTGCTAATGGTGATGCCTGTCTTGCTTTAGATAGTGAAGTAACATATACTTTCACTGTGACTAATACTGGTACTGTGTCTATTAATACAGTAACTATTAACGATACGTTATTAGGTGGTGATATTACTGCGGATGTAACCCTATCTGGTGATACTAACACTAATGGTGTATTAGAACCTACAGAAACTTGGATCTTTACTGCTCCTAACTACACCGTGACTCAAGCGGATATTGATGCTGGTGTAATTACTAACACAGTAACAGTAACTGGTAATGAGATTCTTAATAACACTGAAGTTTCTGCTAATGATACTTACGTGATTGATGAAAATAATACAGACGTTACCTTCTGTGATCCAACATCTGGTTTAAATATCGTGAAGTCAGCAACTATTGCTAATGGTGATGCCTGTCTTGCTTTAGATAGTGAAGTAACATATACTTTCACTGTGACTAATACTGGTACTGTGTCTATTAATACAGTAACTATTAACGATACGTTATTAGGTGGTGATATTACTGCGGATGTAACCCTGTCTGGTGATACTAACACTAATGGTGTATTAGAACCTACAGAAACTTGGATCTTTACTGCTCCTAACTACACCGTGACTCAAGCGGATATTGATGCTGGTGTAATTACTAACACAGTAACAGTAACTGGTAATGAGATTCTTAATAACACTGAAGTTTCTGCTAATGATACTTACGTGATTGATGAAAATAATACAGACGTTACCTTCTGTGATCCAACATCTGGTTTAAATATCGTGAAGTCAGCAACTATTGCTAATGGTGATGCGTGTCTTGCTTTAGATAGTGAAGTAACATATACTTTCACTGTGACTAATACTGGTACTGTGTCTATTAATACAGTAACTATTAACGATACGTTATTAGGTGGTGATATTACTGCGGATGTAACCCTGTCTGGTGATACTAACACTAATGGTGTATTAGAACCTACGGAAACTTGGATCTTTACTGCTCCTAACTACACCGTGACTCAAGCGGATATTGATGCTGGTGTAATTACTAACACAGTAACAGTAACTGGTAATGAGATTCTTAATAACACTGAAGTTTCTGCTAATGATACTTACGTGATTGATGAAAATAATACAGACGTTACCTTCTGTGATCCAACATCTGGTTTAAATATCGTGAAGTCAGCTGCTATTGCTAATGGTGATGCCTGTCTTTCTTTAGATAGTGAAGTAACATATACTTTCACTGTGACTAATACTGGTACTGTGTCTATTAATACAGTAACTATTAACGATACGTTATTAGGTGGTGATATTACTGCGGATGTAACCCTGTCTGGTGATACTAACACTAATGGTGTATTAGAACCTACGGAAACTTGGATCTTTACTGCTCCTAACTACACCGTGACTCAAGCGGATATTGATGCTGGTGTAATTACTAACACAGTAACAGTAACTGGTAATGAGATTCTTAATAACACTGAAGTTTCTGCTAATGATACTTACGTGATTGATGAAAATAATACAGACGTTACCTTCTGTGATCCAACATCTGGTTTAAATATCGTGAAGTCGGCTGCTATTGCTAATGGTGATGCCTGTCTTGCTTTAGATAGTGAAGTAACATATACTTTCACTGTGACTAATACTGGTACTGTGTCTATTAATACAGTAACTATTAACGATACGTTATTAGGTGGTGATATTACTGCGGATGTAACCCTATCTGGTGATACTAACACTAATGGTGTATTAGAACCTACGGAAACTTGGATCTTTACTGCTCCTAACTACACCGTAACTCAAGCGGATATTGATGCTGGTGTAATTACTAACACCGTAACAGTAACTGGTAATGAGATTCTTAATAACACTGAAGTTTCTGCTAATGATACTTACGTGATTGATGAAAATAATACAGACGTTACCTTCTGTGATCCAACATCTGGTTTAAATATCGTGAAGTCAGCAACTATTGCTAATGGTGATGCGTGTCTTGCTTTAGATAGTGAAGTAACATATACTTTCACTGTGACTAATACTGGTACTGTGTCTATTAATACAGTAACTATTAACGATACGTTATTAGGTGGTGATATTACTGCGGATGTAACCCTGTCTGGTGATACTAACACTAATGGTGTATTAGAACCTACGGAAACTTGGATCTTTACTGCTCCTAACTACACCGTAACTCAAGCGGATATTGATGCTGGTGTAATTACTAACACCGTAACAGTAACTGGTAATGAGATTCTTAATAACACTGAAGTTTCTGCTAATGATACTTACGTGATTGATGAAAATAATACAGACGTTACCTTCTGTGATCCAACATCTGGTTTAAATATCGTGAAGTCAGCAACTATTGCTAATGGTGATGCGTGTCTTGCTTTAGATAGTGAAGTAACATATACTTTCACTGTGACTAATACTGGTACTGTGTCTATTAATACAGTAACTATTAACGATACGTTATTAGGTGGTGATATTACTGCGGATGTAACCCTGTCTGGTGATACTAACACTAATGGTGTATTAGAACCTACGGAAACTTGGATCTTTACTGCTCCTAACTACACCGTAACTCAAGCGGATATTGATGCTGGTGTAATTACTAACACCGTAACAGTAACTGGTAATGAGATTCTTAATAACACTGAAGTTTCTGCTAATGATACTTACGTGATTGATGAAAATAATACAGAAGTTACCTTCTGTGATCCAACATCTGGTTTAAATATCGTGAAGTCGGCTGCTATTGCTAATGGTGATGCGTGTCTTGCTTTAGATAGTGAAGTAACGTATACTTTCACTGTGACTAATACTGGTACTGTGTCTATTAATACAGTAACTATTAACGATACGTTATTAGGTGGTGATATTACTGCGGATGTAACCCTGTCTGGTGATACTAACACTAATGGTGTATTAGAACCTACGGAAACTTGGATCTTTACTGCTCCTAACTACACCGTAACTCAAGCGGATATTGATGCTGGTGTAATTACTAACACCGTAACAGTAACTGGTAATGAGATTCTTAATAACACTGAAGTTTCTGCTAATGATACTTACGTGATTGATGAAAATAATACAGAAGTTACCTTCTGTGATCCAACATCTGGTTTAAATATCGTGAAGTCGGCTGCTATTGCTAATGGTGATGCGTGTCTTGCTTTAGATAGTGAAGTAACGTATACTTTCACTGTGACTAATACTGGTACTGTGTCTATTAATACAGTAACTATTAACGATACGTTATTAGGTGGTGATATTACTGCGGATGTAACCCTGTCTGGTGATACTAACACTAATGGTGTATTAGAACCTACGGAAACTTGGATCTTTACTGCTCCTAACTACACCGTAACTCAAGCGGATATTGATGCTGGTGTAATTACTAACACCGTAACAGTAACTGGTAATGAGATTCTTAATAACACTGAAGTTTCTGCTAATGATACTTACGTGATTGATGAAAATAATACAGACGTTACCTTCTGTGATCCAACATCTGGTTTAAATATCGTGAAGTCAGCAACTATTGCTAATGGTGATGCGTGTCTTGCTTTAGATAGTGAAGTAACATATACTTTCACTGTGACTAATACTGGTACTGTGTCTATTAATACAGTAACTATTAACGATACGTTATTAGGTGGTGATATTACTGCGGATGTAACCCTGTCTGGTGATACTAACACTAATGGTGTATTAGAACCTACGGAAACTTGGATCTTTACTGCTCCTAACTACACCGTAACTCAAGCGGATATTGATGCTGGTGTAATTACTAACACCGTAACAGTAACTGGTAATGAGATTCTTAATAACACTGAAGTTTCTGCTAATGATACTTACGTGATTGATGAAAATAATACAGACGTTACCTTCTGTGATCCAACATCTGGTTTAAATATCGTGAAGTCGGCTGCTATTGCTAATGGTGATGCGTGTCTTGCTTTAGATAGTGAAGTAACATATACTTTCACTGTGACTAATACTGGTACTGTGTCTATTAATACAGTAACTATTAACGATACATTATTAGGTGGTGATATTACTGCGGATGTAACCCTGTCTGGTGATACTAACACTAATGGTGTATTAGAACCTACGGAAACTTGGATCTTTACTGCTCCTAACTACACCGTAACTCAAGCGGATATTGATGCTGGTGTAATTACTAACACCGTAACAGTAACTGGTAATGAGATTCTTAATAACACTGAAGTTTCTGCTAATGATACTTACGTGATTGATGAAAATAATACAGAAGTTACCTTCTGTGATCCAACATCTGGTTTAAATATCGTGAAGTCGGCTGCTATTGCTAATGGTGATGCGTGTCTTGCTTTAGATAGTGAAGTAACGTATACTTTCACTGTGACTAATACTGGTACTGTGTCTATTAATACAGTAACTATTAACGATACGTTATTAGGTGGTGATATTACTGCGGATGTAACCCTGTCTGGTGATACTAACACTAATGGTGTATTAGAACCTACGGAAACTTGGATCTTTACTGCTCCTAACTACACCGTAACTCAAGCGGATATTGATGCTGGTGTAATTACTAACACCGTAACAGTAACTGGTAATGAGATTCTTAATAACACTGAAGTTTCTGCTAATGATACTTACGTGATTGATGAAAATAATACAGACGTTACCTTCTGTGATCCAACATCTGGTTTAAATATCGTGAAGTCAGCAACTATTGCTAATGGTGATGCGTGTCTTGCTTTAGATAGTGAAGTAACATATACTTTCACTGTGACTAATACTGGTACTGTGTCTATTAATACAGTAACTATTAACGATACGTTATTAGGTGGTGATATTACTGCGGATGTAACCCTGTCTGGTGATACTAACACTAATGGTGTATTAGAACCTACGGAAACTTGGATCTTTACTGCTCCTAACTACACCGTAACTCAAGCGGATATTGATGCTGGTGTAATTACTAACACCGTAACAGTAACTGGTAATGAGATTCTTAATAACACTGAAGTTTCTGCTAATGATACTTACGTGATTGATGAAAATAATACAGACGTTACCTTCTGTGATCCAACATCTGGTTTAAATATCGTGAAGTCGGCTGCTATTGCTAATGGTGATGCGTGTCTTGCTTTAGATAGTGAAGTAACATATACTTTCACTGTGACTAATACTGGTACTGTGTCTATTAATACAGTAACTATTAACGATACATTATTAGGTGGTGATATTACTGCGGATGTAACCCTGTCTGGTGATACTAACACTAATGGTGTATTAGAACCTACGGAAACTTGGATCTTTACTGCTCCTAACTACACCGTAACTCAAGCGGATATTGATGCTGGTGTAATTACTAACACCGTAACAGTAACTAGTAATGAGATTCTTAATAACACTGAAGTTTCTGCTAATGATACTTACGTGATTGATGAAAATAATACAGACGTAATGTTCTGTCCTCCAACAGGCTCAATAAATATTGTTAAAACTGGTGTTTTCAATAATGATAATGACAATGAATGTACTGAAATTGATGAAACTATATCTTATACTTTCACTGTTACAAACACTGGTAATGTTTCATTAGGTAACATTATTATAACGGATTCATTATTAGATAATGCTATTCCTGCGGTAACTATTTCATTAATATCTGGAGACTTAAACAACAATAATATCTTAGAGCCAACTGAAACTTGGATCTATACTGCGACATATTTAGTTACTCAAATAGATATAGATGCTACAGAAGTAACTAATATAGCAACAGTAAATGCTGTTATAATTGTTAATGGTGAAATAGTGACTAATACTGATCAAATAACAACTGAATTAATAGAAGATATTACTCCTCCTGATACCTCTACTTGTGAAATACTAGATGAGACTATCGAATGTAATGGAGATAATAACTTAGAACTAGCAACAAATTGGGATAATGCTAACATATTAGCTTTAGAGAATTGTGCTACTGATGCTTGTGATGATAATATAGAAGTTACATCTGATTTCGATTATAATAATCTAATATCTACATGTGGAAATAGTGGAACAATCCTAGTAACTTATACTCTTACGGATGCTACTGGAAACTTTAGTATTTATACTGCTACAATCACAATAGAAGACACAACTGGTCCTGACTTAACTGCTTGTACTGTGATTGATGAAACTATCGAATGTGGTGGAACAGATAACCAAACAATTGCTGATGCTTGGAATGCAGAAAACATGACTGCGCTTCAATCTTGTGGTACTGATACTTGTGATGTTGATCCAACTAATACTGTAACGTCTGATTACGACTTTGCTAACTTAGTATCAACTTGTGGTGCTAGTGGTACAATTACTGTTACTTATACTGTAGCTGATGATTGTGGTAACACTTCTCAGTTAACTGCTACACTTACTCTAGAAGACACAACTGGTCCTGACTTAACTGCTTGTACTGTGATTGATGAAACTATCGAATGTGGTGGAACAGATAACCAAACAATTGCTGATGCTTGGAATGCAGAAAACATGACTGCGCTTCAATCTTGTGGTACTGATACTTGTGATGTTGATCCAACTAATACTGTAACGTCTGATTACGACTTTGCTAACTTAGTGTCAACTTGTGGTGCTAGTGGTACAATTACTGTTACTTATACTGTAGCTGATGATTGTGGTAACACTTCTCAGTTAACTGCTACACTTACTCTAGAAGACACAACTGGTCCTGACTTAACTGCTTGTACTGTGATTGATGAAACTATCGAATGTGGTGGAACAGATAACCAAACAATTGCTGATGCTTGGAATGCAGAAAACATGACTGCGCTTCAATCTTGTGGTACTGATACTTGTGATGTTGATCCAACTAATACTGTAACGTCTGATTACGACTTTGCTAACTTAGTATCAACGTGTGGTGCTAGTGGTACAATTACTGTTACTTATACTGTAGCTGATGATTGTGGTAACACTTCTCAGTTAACTGCTACTCTTACTCTAGAAGACACAACTGGTCCTGACTTAACTGCTTGTACTGTGATTGATGAAACTATCGAATGTGGTGGAACAGATAACCAAACAATTGCTGATGCTTGGAATACAGAAAACATGACTGCGCTTCAATCTTGTGGTACTGATACTTGTGATGTTGATCCAACTAATACTGTAACGTCTGATTACGACTTTGCTAACTTAGTGTCAACTTGTGGTACTAGTGGTACTATTACTGTTACTTATACTGTAGCTGATGATTGTGGTAACACTTCTCAGTTAACTGCTACACTTACTCTAGAAGACACAACTGGTCCAGCATTATTAAGTACATTAGATTTACCAAGTAGTGTAATATGTTCTAATGTACCAGAGGTACCACAATTAGACTTTGAAGACACTTGTTCTTTAAACCCAGTCACAGTTGAATTTAACGAAACAACTACATTTACTGGTGAAGAAGAGATTTATGATATCATTTGGACATGGACTGCTACCGATGATTGTGGAAATGAAAATGTGATTACTCATACAATTAATGTGATAACAGAAAACTTTACAACACCTTTAGAAGGTGAAAAATGTATCGAAGATGGTTTAATTGATTTATATGATTATTTACCAGAAGTTTCGGATAACACTATAGAATGGGTTGCAGTTACTGAAGGTGTTACAATAATAGATGGTATTTTTGACCCATTAGAAGTTGAGCTTGGTGATTATGTATTCACTTACACTACTTTAAATAACGGTTGTTTAAATACTTTCGAATTAACAATAACTATTCATGATGATTGTACCGTTTTACCATGTGGTGAAGATGATTTAAAAATTTCTAAAGCTGTAACACCAAATGGTGATGCTTATAACGAATTTTTCACTGTAGGTGGTGTTGAAGAATGTGGATTTATTATCGACATAAAAATCTTTAACCGATTTGGAGATATTGTTTACGAATCTAGAGATTACCAAAACAATTGGAATGGTCAAAGCCCAAGCGGTTCAGTAGGATCTGCAGGAAGGTTACCAAACGGAACATATTATTACGTAATAGATATAAAAGATAGTGGTATTAAACCATTAGCTGGTCCTCTTTATTTAGGAACTAAATAACGATTATAAATGAAAAAAATAAATATATTCAGTATTGCTCTAGTGTTTATATGTAGTTCAGCACAACTATTAGCACAACAGTTGCCCCAATTTTCGCAATACATGTTTAATACTATTTCAATAAATCCAGCATATGCTGGAAGTAGAGAAACTATTAGTGTGGTAGGTCTACATAGAAGTCAATGGGTTGGATTAGCTGGTGCTCCAACAACATCAACGGTTTCTATACATGCGCCATTAAAAAATGAGAAAATAGGTTTAGGACTATCTATTATTAATGACGAATTAGGTTACGAAAATTTTGTTTATGCCTATGGTGATTTTTCTTACACTATTGAGCTTTCTGAAAAAACAAAATTGGCATTTGGTTTAAAAGCTGGATTTACTCATTATAACCTAGACCAAGAAGGTTTTCTAGATGATCCAACAGTAGCGATAGACCCTTTCTTTAGTAATTTTACAAATAGATGGAACCCAAATGTTGGTGTTGGTGCTTATTTACATCAAAACAAATGGTACGTTGGTTTATCTGCTCCAAGAATATTGAATACAGATTATAACGAAAGTGCTTTAGATCCAGAAGTAGACTACATCGCTTTAGAGCGTGTTGGGTATTATTTAACTGCTGGTTATGTATTTGAATTAAATGAATCTACTAAACTTAAACCATCTGCATTAGTTAAATTAACTAATGGTGCTCCTGTATCATTTGACCTAAGTGCACATTTACTATTTGACGAAAAGTTTTGGATTGGTGGAAGTTATAGATATAATAGAGATACATCAACTATTGGTGCGTTGGCAGATTTTCAGGTATCACCTCAAATGAGAATTGGTTATGCCTATGAGCATTATATAACAGATCTAAGACCGTACACTGGAGGAACGCATGAAATATTATTAATGTTTGAAGTCTTTAAACCTACAAAACGTGTTAAATCACCAAGATATTTTTAAAATGAAAATGAAAATAACCGCATATCTTATTTTATTTTTATTTGTACAACAAGCTGTTGCACAAACTAAAGTTGCAGATAACTTTTTTAGAGATTTTTCTTATGAAAAAGCTGCAGAGCTGTATAAGGAAGCAATCAAAAAAGAAGATAGTACAGAACATATATTGAAAAGAATTGGTGACTGCTATTTCAATATTAGTAAGCTTGAAAAAGCAGAATTTTGGTATAATAAAGCCATAAACAAATATCCTTCTATCGATACTGAATACATATATAAATATGTACAAACTTTAAGAAGTCAAAAAAAATACGAATTAGCAAACGACTATTTAAGAACGTTTAATAATAAAAACAAAAAGGATAATCGTATTAAAAATATTGACAACTTTAATATTGAAAACTACAATCAATTAACTAATACAGAGAAGGTATATGTCGAACTTGAAAACCTTCCTATTAATACCAGATATTCAGATTTTGGAGGTTATGAGTTTAAAGATAAGTTATACTACTACTCTACTTGGGTTAAAGATTCTATCACAGATGAAAATGAATTATACGATTGGAATAACGAACCTTTCTTAAATATTTTTGAAGCTGATATAAAAATTGAAAATGCTATTAAATCTTTTAACGATTCAAAAAAACTAAACGCTACGGTAAATACAAAAGATGACCATGAAGGGTTAGTAACTATTACTAACGATGGTAAAACTATGTACTTTACTAGAAACAATGTAAATAAAAAAGAAAAAAGAAAGTACTCTAAAGAAGGGACTTCTTTTTTAAAAATATACAAAGCAACATTATCTGGAAGTACCTGGACTAATGTAACCGAATTACCTTTTAATAAAGATTCGTATTCATGTGGAGCTCCTGCGCTGAGTCCTGATAACAAAACACTATATTTTGTTTCTGATATGGGTGGTGGATTTGGACAAACTGATTTGTATAAAGTAGCAATTAAAAATGATGGTAGCTATGGTACACCTGTTAATTTAGGTCCTGAAATAAATACTGAAGGGAATGAAAAGTTTCCATTTGTAGCCAAGGATTCTACACTGTATTTTTCTAGTGATGCAAACTTAAACCTTGGTTTACTTGATATTTTTGAAAGTAACTTATTAAAAATTAAAAAAAATGATACCACTCAAGTTTACATTAAAAACTTAGGTGCACCATTTAATAGTCCATACGATGACTTCTGTTTTTTTATTGACAACGAAACTCAAACAGGTTACTTGTCTTCTAATCGAGAAGGTGGTCAAGGTGGAGATGATATTTATGCTTTTGGTAAATACCAATGTAATCAAACTGTTTCTGGAATTGCTTATGACGATTTAACTAAAGAACCTTTAGATAAAGTTAGAGTTGTGATATTGGATGCTAATGGTAAAGTCCTAGATACTTATTTTACAGAAAACGATGGTAAGTATGAATTTAAAGAAGTAGATTGTGATAAAACATTTACTGTTATGGCAGAACGTGTTGTGTATAGACCTGATACCAAAGAATTTACTACAACTCCAGTTAACGGAGAAAATACTGAAATTGATTTATATTTAAAACCATTAATTATCGATAATGAAATTGTAATCAATCCTATTTACTTTGATTATGATAAGTCATTTATAAGATCTGATGCTGCATACGAATTAGAAAATATTGTTGCAGTAATGAGAGAGCATCCAAGGATGATTATTAAAATAGAGTCTCATGCAGACAGTCGTGGTCGTGATGCTTATAACCTTAAGCTATCAGATAGACGTGCTAAATCAACAAGAGATTACTTGTACTCTAGAGGTATTGAAAACGATCGTATACAAAGTGCTATTGGTTATGGAGAGTCACAAATACTTAACAAATGTACCAACGGAGTTAAATGCTCTGATGAAGAACATGAGTTTAATAGACGATCTAAGTTTATAATTACCAATCAGTATAAATAAAAAAAAAGCCTTTCTAATTTAGAAAGGCCTTTTTATATATGTTTACTAGTTTTTATTTCTTTACAAAAATATTTGTAAAGTACCATTTGTTGTTTTCATCTAACTCTGCAGATATATCAAAATCTGTAAAATCACCTTCAATAGTCCTTTTATGACCATCACTATTCAACCATGCGTTTACTACTGAACTTGCACTTGAAAAACCATAAGCAACGTTTTCTGAAACTTTTAAAGCGTTTGCATTATTTACTAAATAGTTTTTTCTGCTATAAAAATTATCGTGGTTTACTTCATTAATATTAACCATATAATCAGTATGAGAAAATGCTTGACCCTTAATAATATTAAGATTGTCTAAAGTATTTAAACCAAGACTAATCCTGTGTTGATTAATTAATTCTAAAATTTCAATTTCAATAGGTTTAGCATCAGGAATAACTAAAACGCTAGAGTCTTCAAAAGTTTCATCCATTGTATCTGTAGAACAGGATGTTAAAGAAATTGCAATGCAAAAAACAATAAGTAGGCTAGTAATTTTTCTCATTTTTTAAGGAGTTAAGGTTATCTGGGACTCCAAAAATATAATAGCTTAGTCTATTAAACTGTTAAAGAAATGTTAAAATCGATGAAAAACATGCTTTTTAACGAAGTACTATGCGTTTTGTCGATGAAATACATAATTTACATGTATTTCAGCGATTATTTTATGGACATAAACGATTTTTTACCCAATTAAAATCCAAATCTAAGGTGTAAACTACGCGATCATGCAATCTATTAGGTCTACCTTGCCAAAACTCCATTGACACAGGCTTAACTATATAACCTCCCCAATATTCAGGTCGTTGTATGTCTTTATTTTGATATTCTTCCTCTAATCTTCTTAAATCATCCTCTAACACTTGCCTACTAGCCACTACACTACTTTGTTTAGATACTATTGCTCCTAATTGACTACCTCTTGGTCGTGACTCAAAATAACCATCGCTTAAATTTGCAGCAATTTTTTCTGTTTGTCCTTTAATTATAATTTGACGTTCTGCTCCATGCCAAAAAAATGAAAGACAAACATTAGGGTTATGTTGGATAGCTTTACCTTTTTCACTCTCATAGTTTGTATAAAATATAAAACCTTCATAAGTGAATTTTTTAAGTAACACTACTCTACTTTTAGGAAAACCGTCTGTACCAATAGTAGATATAGTCATGGCATTAGTTTCATCTTGTGGAAAAAAATTATCGACTTCATTAAACCAAGATCTAAAAAGCTCAATCGGATTTTCCGGAGTATCTTCTAATAATAGTGCTCCTTTTTCGTAAGATTTTCTATAATTACTTAAGTCTTTTTCCATAACTGAATTTTTACTGTAAATTTAAGAGATTAAATTATTTTTTTTAGCCTGTAAAGACATCAACTTATTTTTTAATATGTCAAAACATTTAAAAATTAAGTACAAGTTTAGATGGTTAAAACAAAGTAGTAAAGCCAATTTTAAAAGTCAAAAACTTTACCATCATCTCCTAACATGACATTATCAAAGATGGTTTGAGCTTCTATTTTAAATTGATTTAAGTCCTCGTACCTGGTCGAGTAATGTCCTAGTATTAATTGACCAACATTAGCTTGTTTAGCGATACTAGCTGCTTGTTTTGCTGTGCTGTGCTTAGTAGGTTTAGCTAACTTTAAATGTTGATCTAAAAAAGTGGACTCGTGGTATAACACATCCACCTTATCAATTATAGGTATAATTGCTTCGTTGTAGGCTGTATCACTACAAAATGCGTAACTTTTAGCTTTATTTGGTGGTAGTGTAACGGTATCGTTTTTAATTAAATGTCCATCTTCGTTAACAACATCAAAGCCTTGCTTTAACTTTCTGTAATAGGCAACATCAATATTATTATTTAATACTGCATTCATATCTAATTTACGATCTCCTACTTTTTCTTTAAAAAGAAATCCATTAGTATAAACACGATGATCTAACGGAATTGTATGAACTTCGACCTTATCATCTTCAAAAATTAACTCAGACGACTTGCTATTTAATTCATGAAAATAAAGATTGTAATTAGTCCATGAGTTGGCTAATTTCATTTGAAGTGTAATAACTTCCTTTAAGCCTTTTGGTGCGTGTATGTGCAAGTCTGCTTCGCGTCCTAAAAGTCTAAAGGTTGAAATTAATCCAATCAAACCAAAAAAATGATCGCCATGTAAATGCGAAATAAAAATATGCTTAATCCTATTAAATTTAATCTTATGCCTACGTAACTGCACTTGTGTACCTTCTCCGCAATCTATCATAAAAAGATGATTGTTTATTTCTAAAACTTGAGCGGTTGGATTGGTAAAAGTACGTGGTGTTGCACTATAGCAACCTAAGATATTTAATTTCATTATGTTTAATTATTGATTGGTAGTTTATTACTTTTAGTAAAGTGAAAAACACACGTATTAGAACCCTAAATCGCGTTCCATATCTTCCATTTCAATAATATCTTTAGCTTCTTGCAATGTAGGAACAATGACAATTTCTTCTGGAGTTTTGTCAGTATTGATTCCTTCGTTTACGATTACAAAAGAATGTTTTGCAGCGCGATGTTGATTGGATAATCTTAAAAACTCGATAATTTCTTCTAAAGAAATTGGTTTGATAGTATTTAAATTAATAATTAAATTATTGTTTTTAAATTTTGGATAAAGGGTTTCTATTTTTTTTACTAATTCAATAACCGAAGCATTTTCTTGGGTTATAATAGTTAAATTTTCATTTTGATCTATAATCATAACTATTGTTTTATTTTGGATGCTAAAAGGTATATTACTGCCATTCTAACAGCAACTCCGTTTTGCACTTGATCTAAAATTATGGCTTGTTTTGAGTCTGCGACGTCGCTGGTAATCTCCACTCCTCGATTTATTGGTCCAGGATGCATAATAGTTATCTCTTTATCTAAGCTATCCAATAATGCTTTTTTGACACCAAATTGTTGTGTATACTCTCTAGTAGATGGAAAATAACTAATATCCATTCTTTCGTTTTGCACACGTAACATATTGGCTACATCACACCAATTAAGAGCTTTGCGTAAATCTGTCTCTACTTTTACGCCTAATTTATCAATATGCTTTGGTAGTAATGTTTTAGGACCACACACCATTACATTGGCACCTTGCAGTTTTAAAGCGTAAATATTAGATAATGCCACACGACTGTGTAATATGTCACCAACTATAACGACGTTTTTACCTTTTACACTACCCAATCGCTCTCTAATAGAATAACTATCTAATAAGGCTTGTGTAGGATGCTCATGCGCTCCATCTCCTGCATTTATGATACTTGCATTAACGTGTTTAGATAAAAAAACGCCTGCTCCTGGATTAGGATGACGCATAACTACCATATCCACTTTCATGGATAATATGTTGTTTACAGTATCTATTAATGTTTCTCCTTTTTTGACTGATGATTGCGAGGCTGAAAAATTTATCACATCTGCAGATAAACGTTTTTCAGCTAACTCAAAAGACAATTTAGTTCTTGTAGAATTTTCAAAAAATAAATTGGCTATTGTAATATCACGAAGCGAAGGTACTTTTTTAATCGGACGATTAATCACTTCTTTAAAGTGGTCTGCTGTTTTAAAAATAAGCTCAATATCTTGTTTGTTAAGATATTTAATTCCTAATAAGTGATTGACACTTAATTCGCTCATAACTTTAATTATTTATTAGATATACTGTGT